>NZ_FOCS01000036.1:0-39079 GCF_900110155.1 Methylobacterium sp. UNC300MFChir4.1
GGTGTCGTGCGGTTTCGCGGAATGGGTCTAGCCAGGCTCGACGACGCGGGGCGGCGAGCATTCAGGTCGGCGGTCCAGATGGTTCTTCAGGACCCGCTCTCGGCGGTGAACCCGCGCCATACGGTAGGCCGCACGATTGCGGAGCCGTTGCGGCATCTGACCGGCCTCTCGGCGACGGAGAGGCGAGCACGGGTCCATGCGCTGTTGTCTCTCGTCGGTCTCGACCCATCCGTGATCGCGCGGCTCCCGAGCCAGCTCTCCGGCGGCCAGGTGCAGCGCGTCGGCCTCGCCAGGGCGCTGGCTACCCGCCCTGCGCTCGTCGTGCTCGATGAGGCGGTCTCGAACCTGGACGCGCCGCTACAGATCGAGATCCTCGACCGCCTCGCCGTCCTGCGACATGAACAGGGAACCGCCTTCCTGCTCGTCACGCATGACATCCGTCTGGCGCGCCGGTTCGCGGATCGGGTCGTAGTTCTCGACGCCGGCCGGATCGTCGACTCGTCGCCTTGCCGACCGAGGCTTGAGCTTGAGCATCCAGCAGCGCGCGAGCTCGTCGACGCAGTCCTCCCGGCCTTCCCAGCGGGTGCAAGCTGATGCAGCGGATTACCGTCACCCTAGACCACGATCTCGTCGAGGCCGTCGACCGGATCGCCGAGGTTCGCTGCTACGCAGGCCGTTCGGAGGCGATGCGCGACCTGCTGCGCCGAGGGCTCGCGGAGGCGCGCCGCGAGCGCGACCCCGACCACGCCTGCGTGGCGACCTTCAGCTTCGTGGCGGAAGCCGGCGTGCGAGACCTTGGCCAACGCCTCGCTGAGGAACAGCGGGCACGGCATGACCTCGTCATCACGCAGGTGCAGGTGCCACTGGACCACGAAGCGGCGCTGCACACCCTCGTCCTGCGCGGGCGTGTCCGCGAGATCCACGCCTTCGTCGACGCAATCGCGACGCAGCGCGGCGTGCGCCACGACAGCCTGTCGATCATTCCGGCGCGGATCGAGGTCGTGGACCATCCGCACGGGCACACGCCCCACCCCCACGAGCATATCCGGACGTGACGATGCGCGTGCTCCAACCGACCCGTGCCCGTGTCCATCGGCGGGTGACCCGCCCGTCACATCGTGCGCGGAACGGCACCGGTCTCGCCCTCGCGGCCGTGCTCGCGGCCGGTGCCCCGTCTAGCGAGGCGCGGGCGCAGGAAAGCGTCGCGCTGGAGGAGCTGTCGGTCGAGGCGGTCGGGACCGGCGCTCCGTCCGGCACGACGACCACCGCCGGCACCATCGGCCTGATCGGCCCCACGCCGGGCTTCGGAGCCGGGCGGGCGGTCAGCGGCACCAAGACCGACACGCCGCAGCTGGATGTCCCGCAGGTTGTCACGGTCGCACCTCGCGAGGCCATCACCGATCTCGCCGCCACCCGCGTCGACCGGGTATTCAACTACCTGCCGGGCGTGGCGCAGCAGAACAACTTCGGCGGCCTGAGCATCTTCAGCTACGCCATCCGCGGGGTCACCACCTCAGAGATCTACCAGAACGGCTTCCCCCTCAACCGCGGTACGCCGCCCCCGCCCGACGCGCAGAACATCGAGCGCATCGAGGTTCTGAAAGGCCCGGGCGCCGGCCTGTTCGGACGCAGCGATCCGGGCGGGCTCGTCAACATCATCACCAAGCAGCCGACCGCCCAGCGCTTCGTCGAGTTCGGCAACCAAGTCGACTCGTTCGGCCTGACCCGCGGGACCGTCGACGCGGGTGGTCCGCTCAACGAGGACGGCACCGTCCTCTACCGCTTCAACTTCGCGGCCCAGGGCGCAGGAAGCTTCCGCGACTTCGTCGACAGCGACCGGCTGCTCGTCGCTCCGGTGGTGAGCTGGCAGATCACGCCGGACACGCGCATCACCGTCGAGGCCGACATCCAGCGCAACCGGATCATCTTCGACCGGGGCGTGATCGCCATCAACAAGCAGCTCGGCTTCCTGCCGATCTCGCGCTTCCTCGGAGAACCGGGACAGAGCACCTACCAGACCCAGAACATCCTCCAGGCCCGCATCGACCACCGCTTCAACGAGGACTGGCAGATGCGTCTGGCGACGCATTTCGCCACCGGAACGCTGGACGGTGAGTCCGCTGAGATCCGCTCTATCGCCTCCGACAACCGGACGGTGGCCCGCGACCGGAACGTGCGCGATTACCGCTGGGACGTCGCGGTCGGGCAGGCGGACCTGATCGGGCGCTTCGACACGGGCGGGATCGGCCATACGCTCCTGCTCGGCTTCGAGCGCGAGAGTACCGATAGCCGCACCCTGTACCTGCGCTCGAACTTCCGCACGAACCCCTACGCCCTCGACATCTACGCGCCCGTCTACGGGCAGGCGCTGCCGCCGCTGACCATCCCGCGCAACAACCTGGAGCGGGTCACTAACACCGCCCTCTACGCCCAGGATCAGATCGTGCTGAGCCCGGAGTGGAGGGCCCTGGTGGCCACGCGCGTCGACATCTTCGAGGACTCCTTCCGGGAACGCATCCCGCGCAGCCAGGCGGACCAGTCGAGGGTCGCGGCCTCGCCGCGAGCGGGCCTTATCTACCAGCCGGTCCCGTGGCTATCGCTCTACACCGACGTCGGCACGAGCTTCCGGCCCAACATCGGCCCCGACGCCGCGGCCGTGTCGCCCGGCAAGTCACTGAAGCCGGAGACCGGCCAGGGCTACGAGATCGGCGCCAAGGCCGAGCTGTTCGAGGGCAACCTGCTGCTCACTGCAGCGGCCTTCCGGGTGGACCGGCAGAATGTCCTGACACCGGACCCGAACAACAGCGGCTTCTCGCTCGCGGCGGGCGCGGTGCGCAGCCAGGGCTTCGAACTGACGGCGCAGGGGCAGCTCTCTCCGGAACTGAAGATCCTGGCCGGATATGTCTATGCCGACGCGGTGGTGACCAAGGACAACGTGCTGCCGGTGGGCGCGCCGCTGATCAACGTGCCGCGCCACTCGGGAAGCCTGCTCGCCGTGTACGAGGTGCAGGGTGGGGACTGGAAGGGGTTCGGCATCGGGGGCGGCGTGCGCGGCGTCGGGGAGCGTCCGGGCGACGCGGCCGGATCCGGTTTCGTCCTGCCGGCCTACATCGCGGCCGACGCTCTGGCCTACTATCGCTACGAGAACCTGCGCTTCGGCCTTAACGTCGAGAACATCTTCAACACGGTCTACTACGAGAGCTCGCTCAACGTGTTCCGCGTCTACCCAGGATCGCCGAGGCGCTTCACCGGGTCATTCACGGTGCGGTTCTGACCCTAGAGCCCGAGGACGATCGACTTCGCCCGAGCACGTGATGCCGAGCTAGAGCGGCATCCGATCATATTGGATCATATGCGTCGTAGCCTCCGGCGGCGAGATAGCGGCGGCATTCGGCTGGCGTGAAGCGTCTGAAGGCTCGTCGGATCGTGTCCCAGAGGTCGCTGATCGTGCGAGCGGCCTCGGCACGAAGAATGGCCTTGAGCTTGGCGAAGGCGCGTTCGATCGGGTTGAAGTCGGGGGAATAAGCCGGGAGGTAGAGCAGCCTCGCTCCCGCTGCCTCAATGCACTCGCGGATGCCGCTGACCTTGTGGGCGGGCAGGTTGTCGAGCACGACCGTGTCGCCGGGCCTGAGGGCTGGGACGAGGGTTTGTTCGACATAGCCACGGAAGCGAGCGCCAGTCATCGGTCCATCGAAGAGTGCGGTGGCTGTCAGGCCGCTGGTGCGCAGACCGGCAGTGACCGTGATGGTTTTCCAGTGGCCGAACGGCACCGCGACCCGGCAGCGTTCGCCGCGCGGGGCTCGCCCATAGCGGCGGACCATCTTCGTGTTGGTGGCGGTCTCGTCGAGGAACACGAGCTTGTCCGGGTCGAGATCGAACTGGCCGTCGAACCAGGACAGGCGCGCGGCCTTCACGTCTTCCCTCTCCTGCTCGGCGGCGTGGCCGGTGTTTTTTGCGCGTGATGCCATGGCGCTTAAAGAAGCGGGACAGGCTGCTGACCCCAACCCGCAGCCCCAGTTCGGCCAGACGGTCGCGCAACTCATGCAGGAACAGCTCGGGCTGCGCTTCGTAGGTCTGCCGGATCAGGTCGGCCTGTGCCTCGATGGTGTGCGAGCGTTGATCGCCGCCCATCGGCTTGGCCTGTGTCCGACCCTCCTGCACGAAGATCCCGTGCCAGCGCACGGCGCTGGCCGGGCTGACCTCGAAGCGCCGCGCCGCCTCCCGGCGCGAAGCCCCCGCCTCGATCGCGGCTACGACACGCTCGCGCAAATCAACGGACAGGGCAGACGCCATCGGCTCTCCTCCTCGGAAAGCCGACCATCGAATCACATCACCGCCACGGCCGAAACCCTACACGATTCAATCCGGTCGGTGACCGCTCTAGTGTCCGTGTGCGGGAGACCTGCAATGGACCGCTGCGTCACCATAATGGGTCGGTGAACGTTAGTTCGCTGCTGGGGCTGCTCCTGTCCGCTGGCGCCGATGACCTCCAGGCGTCTCAGATGGGTGGAATTCTGCTGTTCAGCTTTCGGAAGCAAAACCGGAAAAAGCGGACGCTCGACGGTTGGCTGGAATTAGGCGACGCAGTTAGTCCGCTTCGGAGCATGATCAGCATCGCGGCCAGCGCGGTGTTGACAGTGATTACTGGACTCGGGTCGCCCTCTTAAATCCCGAGTCGTTTGACCTTTGGGCAGGTTCAACGCGACCGGCGCCACGCGGCTGCTGCGACGCATCACTGCACTGACGGAGTGCTGGGCGTCGGCACACGGAAGGATTTAGGCGACGGCCATCACCGGCTTCGCCGAGAGAAGTAGCCCGCCACAGTCAGTGGCAGAAGCGCTCCACCTGCCAGGCGTTGCCCCCAGGCTGGTCGGCCTTAAAGCAATCAGACAGATTTTTCTTGTCCTTGTGCGAGATGTCGATCTGAGGGCCGTGGACGACCAAGTCCCGCACATACCCCTCAGCCCCGCTGAAGCGGACCCGGCACCATTGTCCCTCACACGAGATCACGTCCAATCTTGCTTGGGTTTGCACCTCATCGAGCACGCGGGCGGTGTACCGGGGCGCTTGATAGAAATACGTGTCAAACCGGGCCTTCACCGGCTCCGCACAAGTCGAACCTACCATGCCCACTAGTATCCCGACAGACATCAACACGCTTTGACACAGCGTCATGCGATGACCCGTTCTGCGTTGCTGGGCACTACTCGCCTCCGGATCACCATAGCGGGCATGCTGACGACCGCATTGATAATTGTTAATGCTGGATGACACTCTCTACCGTCAACGTAGCTTGACACAACGGTGGCTGGGGATGGCTGCATGGCGATGCTCTCGTTCGAGCGGAAGTACCGCGTGGCAGGCGGTACCCTGTTAGGCGGCAGCCTGTTCGATTTCTGGGTCGGACCGTTCTACGTCGGCTTCTTCGGCGTCACGACGGCGATCTTCGCCCTGCTCGGCACGCTGCTCATCATCTACGGCGCAGCCATCGGCCCGACCTGGGCCTTGTTTCGTATCAGCATCGACCCGCCGCCGATCGCCAACGGGCTCGCCTTCGCCCCGCTGAAGCAGGGCGGCCTCTGGCAAATCATCACGGTCTGCGCGCTGGGGGCCTTCGTCTCTTGGGCGCTGCGGCAGGTCGAGATCTGCCGCAAGCTCGGTATCGGCTACCACGTGCCGGCGGCCTTCTCGTTCGCGATCCTTGCCTACGCGACGCTCAACGCCTTTCGGCCGCTCCTGCTCGGCGCCTGGGGCTACGGGTTCCCGTACGGCATCATGAGCCACCTCGATTGGGTGTCGAACGTCGGCTATCAGCACCTCCACTTCCACTACAATCCCGCGCACATGATCGCGGTGACGTGCTTCTTCACCACGACGTTCGCGCTCGGCCTGCACGCCGGTGAGATCCTGTCTGCGGCCAACCCTGGCAAGGGCAAGCCCGTCAAGTACGGTGCGTACGAGAGCGCCTACTTCCGCGACACGATCACGTACTCGATCGGCGAGATCGGCATCCACCGGCTCGGCTACTTCCTCGCCCTGAACGCAGGGCTGTGGAGCGCGATCTGCATGATCATCTCGGGACCGTTCTGGACCCAGGGCTGGCCGTACTGGTGGGACTGGTACCTGAACCTGCCGATCTGGAGCACGGGCGGCCAGATCTAACCGCGCCGGACGCCCAACTCCCCCGCACGACATCCCTTCGGAGTTCACCCGGATGCCGCAGTTCCATACCCTGTGGACGCATATCGAGCTGCGCGGCCCCGATGAATCGGGCCCCCCGCTCCAGATCGGATCGCCCAGCCGGATCGGGAAGCCGTTCCACTCCCAATGGCTTGGGCGCATCGGCGAGATGCAGGTGCTGCCGACCCATCTCGGACCGACGGGCGTGGCCTCGCTGCTCTGCGGCTTCATCGCCATCGAGATCATCGGCCTGAACATGCTGGCCTCGGTGGACTGGAACCCGATCCGGTTCATCCGCCTGCTGCCGTTCCTCGCCCTCCGCCCGCCTCCGGCCAAGTACGGGCTCGACCCGTTCCCGCCCCTGAACGAGGGCGGCTGGTGGCTGATGGCAGGCTTCTTCCTCACCGCCGCCATCCTGCTGTGGTGGGTGAAGATGTACCGCCGTGCCCGGGCGCTCGGCATGGGCACCCACATCCCGTGGTGCTTCGCCAGCGCGATCTGGCTCTACCTCGTCCTTGGTTTCTTCCGCCCCATCGCCATGGGTTCGTGGTCGGAGGCGGTGCCGTTCGGGGTGATCCCGCACCTCAACTGGACCGCCACCTTGTCGGTCCGATACGGCAACCTGTTCTACAACCCGTTCCACATGCTCTCTATCTCGTTCCTCTACGGATCGACGATGCTGTTCGCCATGCATGCCGGGACGATCCTGGCGGTGACACCGCTCGGCGGCGAGCGGGAGACCCACCAGATCGTCGACCGTGGCACGGCAGCCGAGCGCGCAGCCCTGTTCTGGCGCTGGACCATGGGCTTCAACGCTACCTACGAGTCGATCCACCGCTGGCTGTACTGGTTCGCCACCCTGGTCACGCTGACCGGCGGCATCGGCATCCTGGCCACCGGCACCCTCGTCGACAACTGGTACCTGTGGGGCGTCAAGAACGGGCTCGCGCCGCAATACCGGCATGCGCCCGGCCTGCCGCAGGCGCCGCCGCCCGAAGCCCTGAAGCACATGCAGGACAAGGTGCTCGGACGATGAGGATCGGCCCTCCCCTCCTCGCCGTCGGTGCGGTCTGCGCCGGCCTGTTCATCGTGTTCGTGCCGACCTGGAACCTGCCGGTGAAGGGCGTTCAGACCGGCCCGAACGGTCCGTCCCTGGTGCAGTATGCCCCGACCGGCAGCCCGGTGTTCCAGACCCGCAACGGACCGCCACCGGCCAATCCGCCCCTGATCGAGGACACGCGTCCGGCCACGGAGGCGTACAAGAACGTCACCGTGCTGACCGACCTGAACGCCGGCCAGTTCATGCAGCTGCAGCAGGCGATCACCAACTGGGTCGCCCCGCAGCAGGGCTGCAACTTCTGCCACGTGGGCAATGACTTCGCCTCTGACGCGAAGCCCACCAAGGCGGCGGCGCGCGACATGATCAAGATGGTCCGTCACCTCAACGCGGACTGGAAGGAGCATGTAGGCGAGGCGGGCGTGACCTGCTGGTCCTGCCACCGCGGCCAGCCGGTCCCGGCCGAACTCTGGTTCACGCGCCCGCCGCACCCGCAGGGCGCCCACATGGACAAGGCGGAGAACTGGAACGAGTCCGGCGACAGCGTGCGCCAGTTCTTCCCCAACGACGGCTACGAACTCTACGACCTGCAGGACACGCCTGGGCTCGTTCAATCCTACACGGCCCTGCCCAACGGGCAGGCGTCGGATCAGGTCGTGGTCAAGCGCTTGTACGAGTACATGATGCAGATGACGTCCGGCATCGGCGTCAACTGCACTTACTGCCATAACTCGCGCGCCTTCTTCGACTGGGGCCAGAGCCTGCCAGCGCGCTGGACCGGGTATTCCGGCATCCAGATGACTCGCGACATCAACCGCAACACCCTGTTGCCCCTGGCCGCTCGGATGCCGCAGATCCGGGAAACCGCAGACAACCCCCACACCCTGGTCCTGCCCGAGCGCATGCGCGGTGCGCAGCAGGGCAACGGCTTTGTGCTCTGCGCCAGCTGCCATTACGGCCTGCCCAAGCCCGACGACCACGCCGCGGAACTGCTGAAGGACTTTCCGGGGCTCAAAGGGCCCGGTCGCGGCGGGCACGCCGGTGCCGGACCTGCGAACGCCCCGGCCGGCGCCACCGCCTCGGCGAGCCAGGGAGATCAGCGATGAATGACGGAGTGAGCCAGATCGCCGGCCAGGCCGCACAGGCGGCCGGGCACGGCATCGATCCCGCCACCGGGATGGTCGGCAGCACGACTGCGAGCGAGGCGGTCGGGTCCTGGGGCTTCCACCTCGGCGCGATCACGCACAACCTCGACGGCGTGGTCGTGCTGTTCTGGGCCTTTGCGCTCTTCTTCGGCACCCTGGTTTGGTACCTGCGCGCCGAGGACAAGCGCGAGGGGTACCCGATGGAGGACCCGACGCAGCCCGAGCGGGCGCACCCGCTGGTCGGCTTCCCTCCGGCGCCGCCGCCGAAGACCTATACGCTGATGAAGGGCGGGACGGCGACGATGCCGCACCACAACTCGCCGCCCGAGGTGCCGGCGCGGCACCTCCATCCGTTTCCCGGTTCGGCCTGGATCCCGACGGGCGCCAATCCCATGCGCGATCCGGTCGGGCCCGCCGCCTACGCGCTCCGCGAGGACGAGCCCCTTCTGCAGGAAGGCGAGCGGCTCCAACTCGTCCCCCTGCGCGATGTCGGCGACGAGTGGCACGTCCAGGGTGGCGATTCCGACCCGGTCGGCATGCCAGTGGTCGGGCGGGACGACAAGGTGGCCGGGCATGTGCGCGACCTCTGGGTCGACCGGGGCACGAAGCTGCTGCGCTACTTGGAGATCGAGCTCACCGGCGGGGGAAGGCGGCTGATGCCGATCTTCTTCGCCAACGTCAGCCCGAAGTTCCGTCGGGTGAAGACCCGGTCGATTTTCGCCGAGCAATTCGCGGCGGTGCCGGAGACAAAGCATCCGGACCAGATCACGGCCCGGGAGGAGGACCGGATCTGCGCCTACTTTGCCGGCGGCAAGATGTTCGCCGAAGGCGTTCGCCGGGGGCGGTACGGTCAGACACCGCCGGAGGAGACGCGGCGCGGCGGTGACGCGCACGGGTTGAAGCGACTGTTCATCAGGAGGCCCGCATGAGCGATATCACGACACAGACGGACCGGGCCGGCGCGGTCGGCTTCACCCTCGAACCCGGTGAACGGATTCTGTGGCAGGGCCGGCCCCAGGCCCGGGCCCTGCGGCGGCACCTCCTGAAGGCGCGGTGGGTCATGGCCTATTTTTGTGGCCTGATCGCCTGGAAGCTCGCCTTGATCGGCTGGGTCCGGGGCCTTCATCCTCAGGAGGTCTCCGACCTGACGCTCATCATCGTCCAGGGTATCGGCCTCGGTCTGATCCTGACCTACTTCGCGTGGGCGCTCGCCCGCAACGCCACCTACACGCTCACCAGCCTGCGCCTCGTCATCCATCATGGCATCGCCTTGCAGGGTACGGTCGACATACCCCTGCGAGTCCTCCGGAGCGTCGCGCTGCGGCACCGGGCGGACGGATCGGGCGACGTCGCCTTGGAGATCCGGGATGGCGGCGGGATCGGCTTCGCCAAGCTGTGGCCCCACGTTCGTGGTGCGAGCCTGGCCAGGCCAGCCCCGATGTTGCGCGGCCTGAGCGATGCCGCGATCCTCGGCTCGCTGCTCAGCCGTCAACTGCACCGCTTTCACGACACGGAAGCCAGTCCTACGACGCGGGCGGCCGAACCGGTCGTGGCGGCGCGCGCCGCGTGAGGGTGGGTGGATGACCGTGTTCGAGACCGTCTTCGGCACCGGGCGCGACCTGAGCGTTGGGCAGGAATGTGCCCGCGCCGCGCTGATTTTCGCCTACGGGCTGCTGCTGGTGCGGATCTCGGGGCGAAGGACCTTCGGCAAATGGTCGGCCCTCGACATCGTGGTCTCGATCATCCTCGGCTCGTCCTTGAGCCGGGCACTGACTGGGGGCGCTCCGCTCGTGGGCACCCTCGTAGCCTGCACCGTCCTGCTGCTTCTGCACTGGCTCGCAGCGCAGGCTGCAGCCCGTTCGCCGCGCCTGGCGAGCCTCCTCGAAGGCCGCCCGGTCGTCATCGTGAGGGATGGGGCGGTCCTCGAAGGCCCGCGCCTCCGTCACGGCGTGACGTCGGCGGACCTGGAGGAAGCCCTGCGGCAATCCAAGACGGACGCTGTCCGGATGGCCGCGACGCTGATCCTCGAACCGAGCGGCAAGCTCAGCATGCAGCAGAGGCCTTGACGCTCCGCCCCCCTCAATCCGCGAGGGCCTTGCCCATGGACACGAGGCTGGATTTTAGGTTGGCGCCCAGGTGAAGGTAGGCCGGGTCGAATTCTGCCGCCTTGATGAGTGCCGACCGATCAAGGATCTTCAGGTGCCCGCCGTTCAGATCGATCACGTTGCGCGAACGTAAGGTCCGAAGAGACCGGTTGAGGTGAACCGGCGTGATGCCAAGAACGTCCGCGATCTCGCCTTGGGTGATGGGGATCGAGCAACGCAGGTCGCCGGCCAATCCTGCGACCTCCTGCCGGAGATACATCTCGCAGAAGAAGTGCGCCGTCCTGCCGACCGATGACCGCCGGCCGAGACACATCACACGCTCACGGTACATCGAGGTGTCAATGAGCGTGTCGCGCCAGAGCGCCGCCATCAGACGCGGACGCCGCTCGACCAAACCGTAGAGGGACCTGTGCGGGATGAAGGCCAGCGTGCTCGCCGTGATGCTCGCCAGAGTATGATCGAGCAGGGGAAGGAACAGGTGCTGCAGGTCTGGGACGTCACCCGGAATGTAAAAGAGCAGGATTTGCCGGTCGCCGTCCCCGACGATGCCGTAACGGTGGACCCATCCGTCAAGGACGAGGCAGCAATAAGCTGGCTTCTCCCCATACCTGAAGATGTCCTCCCGAGCCCCAAAGCGCCGTATGGTGTAGGGAAGTTTGAGTAGGGCTTCCCGATCCTCTTGATCGAAATTCGAAGACCTTTGCAGCTTGCCTACGAACACTTCCATGCAGGTGTTGTCATCGGATCTCACAAAGTCCCCCCGCCGCAGGATTTTCACCTGCTTCCGATGTGAAGCGAGATTTCAAGGGCGGTCTGCCCGTCCTCACCTCGCGCTATGACGATAATGTCGTACGGATCGCGGATGACGGCCTCCTCCGCGGCGATGCTAGTCGCCGTACGAACGGCACAGGCACGAACCTCATCTATGTCACGACAAAGTACGCCGACATGATCACTTTCAGCCTCTCCGTTTTGAACGTCGAAGTAGAACCTTTGCATTTCGCATGTCCATCTGCGGTTCTACGAGGTCAGGATCCCCGCGCAAATTAATTTTTGCTCATTGACGATCTCGCCGGCAACCGTAGGGGCACTCCATGCATCCGGAGCGTACGCATCTGCCCCCACGAGCTCGGCATCCGCATCACCTCGGTCAAAGCACGGACCACCAACTAAAACGCGCAAAGATTGGTTGCGGGACGCGCGGCGCAAGCGGGTGATTTCATCACGTAGAAGGGGAAGGAGGCTCTCCCTGCTCAAGGAGAGTCCGACAACGTCATAGTGATGCCGTTCGATCAAAACCCTCGGTCTCTCGGGCTTCGTAGCGGACATCGTCACCGCCCAGCCCGCATCGTGGAATGCCGCTCCCAGAAGTTGCAACCCAAAGACATGCGTCTCTTCGGGGCATGGCATCAGCAAGATGCTTCTTTCGTGACATGACGCTTTGCGAGTTATATTCGAGAACAGATAACGGGCGATCATCTGCAAATGCGCCACCCGCGCGGTCACTTCGCAGAAGCTTAATTCATCTTCTTCCCATAAAACGATAGCAGCGCGCGCTTGATATGCCAGCTCTTCCATAATAGGCGACAGCCGTTCACCCGAGTAGAAGATACTCGCGACGGTATCTTTACTGTTTAATTCGTGACTATGTTTTTCAATTATGTTTCTCAGGAAGTGGCCGGTGTGCACGGTCACAATTTCCGGTAGACTTCTATCTCTAATTATGTCCCGTAAGACGCTGGAAATGTCCTCCAGGGATGACGATCCGCTGTGATGCTGTTTGGTAGCTGTATAGCTTGGCCTGGCGACATGCATCGAAGCTGCTGCCCTAACGCTTGAGGGTTTTCGCCGCTATCGACTCTCCTGTGCCCGATTGCGATGGGGCACGCAGTTGGCGATCTCTTGAAAGCCAACAAAGATCAAGATTGTCCTCAATCTGGCTGTAAGGCGTTGGGACGTCGTGGGGATACGGGGTACGTCAGCGGTCGTTCACGGCCTTCTCAGCACCATCAGCCGTCTCGTATCGCGAGATCGCCGTCGCGACCGCAGGTAGCCGCTGGTATGCGAATGATCGATTTTAGCTGGTAGTGTCCGCTTGCGGGCCGTCGTCAAAACCATCTGAATGACCGGGCTGGGTCGGAAGGAGGCCGTCTGCTATTTCGGTCGCACGGCTCCAAAGCGGAGCGGCAGCTTTCGGCCAGGACCGGTAGCAGCAGACTACCTGCGTGAACGTCGCAGATGGGTGGTTTTGCGACGTTCCGCTTAGGGGCGACCACGCGCGGAAGCGGACGCTGCTGATCAGACAGATGCGATCGCTGCCCGACCAGCGAAACCAGCATGATCTTTAAGCGTTGAGGCCGACCTGCTGGAGATCATCATGTTTGCCAAAGTCTTCGTTGCTGCCGTTATTGGCGCCGTCGGGTCGGGCCTTGCGCATGCAGAGACAGGCGCACCCAACGCGGCAGGCACGGCAACCACAACAACCCGCCAAACCCTTGACACCGGGGCTGGAGCCTCCGGCGGAAGCGTACCGGCCTCCTCCGTGGGAGGGGGTATCATCGGCAGCGAGGCCGTACACCGCACTGGCGCTCACGAGGCGAAAGGCCTGTCACCTGAGTCGTCACGCCCCCCGTCTGGGAAGAAGTGACGGACGCCTGCGCTCAGGCGGATGTCGGCACGCGCGTCCCGCGGGAGTTGAGCGTGCCGATGCTCTCGGCCAGCGTTTCGGCTGCGGCCCGGATTGCCTCGGCGGCATCAGGCTCACCCCTGCCCGCTAAGCTTCGCCGGCAGCGGCTCAGCTCCTCTTCGAGATCTCGTGTCAGCACGTGGTCTCCGAGGCTCGATAGTAGCCGCTGCACCGTGTCGGTCAACGCCGGCAGCTGTGCGGTCGGCACGTCATCGATTAACGTCGCGAGGGTCCGCCAGACTTCGGCGGCCAGCGTGTTCTGCATGCTCTCGGAAGCGACAACGCCGATCGCCGCGATAGCCAGGATCGCATCATCCACCCCCCGATCGGCGTAGACGATCCGGGACGCGCTGTTTTCCGGGATCGCATCGGCGCTACTCCAGCGCGCGATGATGTCCCGCAGGCAATGGCACACCAGGATCGCCGGTTGCGGGTTTTGCTTCGATGTCGAGGCGGTCGTCCAGGCAATCGAGTAAAGCTGCTCGATCCCGAAGCCGGCATCGCTGTCGATCGTCCGGCGTGGTTCGATCTTGATAGCGGCAGTGATCGACCGATCGAGTGCCAGCAGCGCGTCGCCCAGCAGGGATCGGGCAGCGTGAATGCAAAAAAGCGGGTCGCGGAAGGCGAGGTTGGTGCCGACGCGGGCGATGATCTCGATCTCGGCGTCATGCTCCGCTGCGGACCGCTCGATCGTCGCGAGGTCGATACCGCACACCACGCCGTAAGCGTCCGTTCGGACGGTCTGCGACCACGACAGACCGGCGCGCGGTGTACGCCGGGTGCCCGCGATCATGCCGCCGTCCACGGCGCGGGCCTTGATCGTATGATCGTGGATCGCGGTGATGACGGAATGCGGCCGCATTTGATCGATGGTGCTGTAGATCAGGATCACCACCATGCACAGCGCCGCGCCCGTCATCAGGAGCGACAGTAGTGCCCCGATGATCGGTTTATGGTCGGGATTGGCGCTGCCAAGCGTCAACAGCACGAAGACGCTGAGACCTACGAAGAAGCCGAAACTCAGCTTGTTCGAGCGTCGCTGGATGAATTGGTCGTAGACGTGCGTGGAGAGGGTCGAGGCGGTTTGCTGTACGGCAATCAGCAGGAGGGAAAACGTGATCGACGTGACCGTGATCATACCCGACGCGACGGTACCGAGCAGGCTTGCGATTGCGCCCGTGTCCCCAAGCAGATGGGCGAGCCAGGGGAGCGGTGTAGGGCCAGGGCGACCCCACAGCGCGTCATCGAGCAGATAGCTCAGCGCGAATAGGCTCAGGAACGCCGCAACGACGATCAGTGGAAGGCCGATGAACTCCCGTAAAGACCGCCGAATAAGCGCCAGAATTTGGTCGCGGGCCCGATTTACGATTTTCATTCGGTTTTATTGATCATACTTCTAGATCGTCTCATTGTGTTGAATTCTGGACTCGGATCGATTTTAGATCAGCGGAAAACCATCATCCGCTAACCGTTGATTGCACAGCTCGTCTGATCGATCAGCGCTTCATGTTCTCGGGCAGATGCTCGATAGGGTCGACTCTTCCGTTGCTTCCGCTCCCCTGGACCGGTCCCCCCTTCATCACATCAGTGGACGAGCTGATGGCGCTCGGCGCAGAGACGCGGCCGGTCGGCTGATTGGCCGGCGCGGTGGAGCTGTCCGCATTGTGTGTCCCGGAAGGCAGGGTTCCTGGAGTTGGCTGATCAATCCTGCTGCCAACCGACTGCGCTTGTGCCGCGAAACCGACACCCGCAAGCGTGAGACCCGCTGCCATACCCAGGAACCGAACTGCCATACCGCCATCCCCCAGTTTGCAGAAACAACACAGAAACACTGCGCCAACACAAACTCACGAGCTTGGTTCCTCAGGGCGTTAGGCCGTTCGGGCCAATAGCAGTTTGGGTCAGCCTCGCTTCAGATGTTTCGAGATGCGATGATACAGGCGGGCACAGCCCGTCGGGTTGGCGACCGTCGGTCTTGGATTTGTATCTATCGCTCATGCAGCGCAGGTGACGGGCGTCTGCTTTCGAGAAGCGCCGCGGCACGCTCGAATGGCTCATATGGGTCGCGTGCGGAACGTCCGCATACGGCCCCATCACCGGAGCATCAGTTCGGGTGTCTCCTCGCCTCGTCGGCATAGGCCGGCGAGGAGACAGACGATGGGACATTCTGCACACGATCCGGCCGTCAAAGGACGGCCCGCCTGGAACGCTGGCCGCAAGCTCGGCGCCAAGCGAGCCCTCGAACCTCAACAGTCTGGGCCATCCGGTTCTGGCTTGGCCGCGAACGGCGCACACGCGACCGGGCAATGTTCGATCTCGCCATCGACAGCAAGCTGCGCGGCTGCGACATCGTCAAACTCAAGATTGGCGACCTCGTCAGTGGTGGTCGCGTTCGTAACCGGGCCATCGTCATCCAGCGCAAGACCGGCCGACCAGTGCAGTTCGAATTGCTCGAACCCGCACGATCCAGCATCCTCGCATGGCTGGAGGCCAGGGGCGGTACGCTCGACGACTACGCTTTCCCCAGCAGGCTCGACGGCGTCACGCACCTCAGCACCAGGCAGTACGCGCGCTTGGTCGACGAGTGGGTCACGGGCATCGGGCTGCGCAGCGAGGATTACGGCACCCATCCCCTCCGCCGCACGAAGGCATCGTTGATCTACAAGCGGACCGGCAACCTGCGTGCCGTCCAGATCCTACTCGGCCATACCAAGATCGAGAGCACGGTCAGATACCTCGGTGTCGACGTCGAGGATGCCCTGACCTTGGCAGAGGGAACTGAGATTTGAGTGTTCGGCCCCTCGGCTTTCGTGTCGAGGGGCTTCGGAACCAGTCCGGCAGCAAAGCGCCCAATCCTGACGAAGAGGTCGTGCCGCCGACATCTCGAAAGCAGACATCAACTCTGGCTGGTTTCTCTGCCACCAAGTGGAGGGCGGCCTACCGCGGACGGAGACGCCGGCCTGCAGGCACAGCACTTGATTGGCCCTAGTTCGGCTTGGTGAACTTGCACTTGCCCCGCAGTGACCACGGTCCCCGCACCCCAGCCTTGGCGCAGAACGCATCGACCGCCCGGGTCACACCCGGAAAGCGGCCGCCCAGGCGGTCGTAATCGTCGGCGATCAGGAGGCCTCCAGGTCGCAGGATGGGCCACCAGGCGCGCAGGTCCGCCGCGACGGACGCCTCCTCGTGCCCGGCATCGAGATGAATGACGTCGGCGGTCACGCCGCGCAGATGCAGAAGTTCCGCGGCATTCACTGAGTCGAGCGGTAACGGCACGATGTAGTCCGTCATGCCTTTGCGTACCACATTGGCCAGGAAGGTTCGGTAGTGGCTAGGATAGCCGTGTTCGGTGGCGAGTTCCGCGAAAAGCGCCGCGTCCGACCAATGATCGACCGCCCCGAGCCACGTATCGACCGCGATCACGGTGCCGTCGACGTCGTGCTCGGCCATGGTCCGCGCGAGAAACAAGGTGCTGGCCCCTTTCCAGGTGCCGATCTCGATGACCACGCGGGGCCGAATCTCGATCACCGCCTCCTCGAGGTAGGGGTGAATGCTGCGCCAGCCCTGAAGGTCGGCGGCGCGCAGGTCCGACGGGGGATCCGCGAATGGGTCGCGGCCGTGCCACAGGGCGGCGATCAGGTCCTGTCGGGTCATGTCTCGGCTCTGGTTTTTGAACGTGTGGGGACGGCGCAGGATGAGCGGACGTTCGGAGGAGCGGGGGGTTACGGGGGTTACGCGCTGGCGCGGGCCTGCGCGTAGAGCGCCTCGCAGCGGTCGAGCCAGCGCGCGCGGGTGAACAGGCTCAGGACGCGCCCGTGCGGGACGCGCCGCGGGATCGCGAGCGCCGCGCCGATGGCGCGGGCAAGAGCCGCCGCGTCCCCCGGCACGGCGAGGGCTCCGGCGTCGCCGACGACCTCCGGTACGGCGCCTCGGGCGAACCCGGCGACCGGCAGGCCGCAGGCCATCGCCTCGATCGCCGCCAGCCCGAACGGCTCGTCCCAGCACGGGGTGGTCAGGAAGACGGAGGCGCGGCCGACCTCCGCCGCCAGAGCCGCCCCGCTGAGCTGGCCGCCGTAGCGGATCGATCCGCCGAGCAATGGCGCGACCTGCGCCGCCCAGTAAGCGGGCTCCTCGATCGGGCCGAACAGGGTCAGCGGCAGCCCGGCTCGGCGCGCCGCTGTGATCGCGTGGTGCGCGCCCTTGTCGGGGGTGATCCGTGCGCACCAGACCGCGCTGCCGTCGCCGTCCGGACGGTAAGGCCAGGCGGCCGGATCGATGCCGTTGTGGAGCACCGAGGCCTCCGGGGGCGCCCCGTCCGGCCACCACGCGTCGAGATGCAACCGGGACGTCGCGGTGATCCGGTGTCCCGGGGCGGGGCTCGCCTGCACGAACCAGCGCAGGGCGTCGTAGGGCGGCACGTGCAGCGACGTGACGGTCGGCGTCGCGGCGGTACGCCGCTTCTCCAGGGGCAATCGGCTCAAGCTGTTGTTGTGAAGTACATCGAAGCCCCCGGCGGCGATGCGGTCGCAGGCGGCGGCATAGCCATCGTCGAGATGAGCCTTCAGGCCCGCATCGCCCCGGTGCTCCAGGCCGGCATGGCTCTGCTCGTAATGGACCGGGATCACAGGCTTCAGGGCGAAGCGCGCGTCGCTGTCACCGGAGGCGAACAGGGCGACGCTATGGCCCCGGGCGGCGAGACCCTCGGCGAGGGTCCAAATGTAGGCTTCGAGGCCGCCCGCGAAGGGCGGGGCGATCGGGTGGCGCAGATGGGCGAGGAGGGCGATCCTCATACCATCACCGGCACCAGCGCGGACGCATCCGCCCGGGTCTCGGCGTCCTGCCTAGCCTCGATGGCCCGGATCACCGAAGCTGAGTTGGTGTAGGGCTGGTGGCCCTGCTGGCCGGTCAGCGCGAGATCGGTCGCGTCGGGCCGGCGCAGGATGCGGATCGGCCGGTCCGGCGTGTCGTCGATCAGGCCCATCACCTTGAAGGCGTAGAGCCAGTGGCCCATGGTGCGGTAGCCCCACTTGACCTCGAACAATTCGGCGTTGCGCACCACGCTGTCGAGGTGATGGACCGGCGGCATGTGGTGCGGGTGGTACTGGTGATAGGCGCGCGCGCCCTTCATCCAGGCGATCGGGATCCCGCTCTGGTCGAGGATCTTGCCGAAGTCGGTGTCCTCGCCGCCGTAGCCGGTGTAGCGCTCGTCGAAGCCGCCGGTCGCCAGGAAGGTCGCCCGCCGGATCGCGAAGTTGAGCGACCAGAAGCAGCGGTAATCGTGGCAGATCTCGAGGCCGGAGGCCGGGGGGCCGCGGCGGTCGGAATGCCGCTCCGCCACGGCATCGAGACCGTCATAGTCCCAGGCCCCCAGCGTGGCGTGCTCGGGCAGGTGCAGCACCTCGCCCATCAGCAGCCCGTCGAGCGCGTCGAGCCCCCGCGCGTAATCGGCGATGAGGTCGGGGGCCGGGATGCAATCAACGTCGAGGAAGGCCACGGCATCACCGGATGCCGCCGCCACGCCGCAGTTGCGCGCGGCCGCCAGCGGCAGCTCACGGCCCGGAACGAGGATCTGGCGCACGGGGAAGCCGACCACGGGCAGGTCGTAGGGCGTGTCCTGCATCACCGCGACGATGAACTCGGCGGGGGCTTGCGTCTGGCGCTCGAGGCCAAGGAGCACGTTGCGCAGATGGGCCGGCCGGCCCTTCGCGAGGGTCACGACGGAAACGGTGGACATGCGGGGGGCGAGCTCCGGTCGACGCGGGGGGAGGGAGGCGTTCATTCGGCCGCGATGTCCTGAAGCGGGCTGGGTTTGACCCCGGCGGGTCCAAGGTCCCAGAGCGCGTCGGTCAGCTCTTCGAGCCAGCCGGCGGCGCGGGCGGCGGCTTCGGGGGCATAGAGGCCGCGCAGGGCGGTCCCATCCAGGGCGCGGGCTCGGGCGAGGAGCTCGCGCCAACCCTGGAGATCGCCGGGCCAGATGGGGGCTTGCACGGCGGCCCCGAGGCGGACCAGCGCCTCGGCCTTGCGGGTCTGCTCGGCGAAGTAGCGCCATTCCGGCATGACGATCAGGCGACCGCCGACGCGGGCGACCTCATGGACCGTGTTGTCGCCCGCCGAGGCAATCACGATGTCGGCGGCGGCGAGGTAGTCCGTCACAGACGGCACCCAGCCAAGTTCGCGCAGATTGGAGAAATCGGTCTCGTGGCCCTCGCGATGGGTCGGCCCGAGCGTAAGCCACAGGGCATCGGGTTCGGCGCGGGCTGCGACCGTGAGCGGCGCGTAGGGCGTGCCGCTGCCGCCGCCGCCGGTCACCGCCACGACGATCTCGCGCTGAGGGTCGAGGCCAAGCTTGGCGCGGGCCTCCGCGCGCTCCGGCACCCGGTCGATGCTGGTGCACAGGCCGCCACTATAGAAGGTCTTGGCGCGCAGGTGCGCCGGGTACTCGTCTTGCTCCAAGCGCTCATCGAAGGGGGCGAGCATCCCGACGCAGGCCTCGTAGGCACCGACATGGCCGATATCGGAACGGTCGCCGTGCATGCGGATCTGCACCGCCGGCACGCTGGCGATACGCGCGAGCAGCGCGATCTCCGCCGAAACATCAACCACGAACAGGCCGATTCCGCGCTCGTCTAGATGGTCGAGAATAGCCCGCATGGTCCGGCGCATCGCGTCGAGACCCAGGGGAACGCAGTGCATCACCTGGGGCGTCGGCTCGGCGTAGAGTCGCGGCGTCGGCACGGCAGCGCCGATCATGTTGGGCAGCGCCACGATCTCGATGTCGCGGCCGAAGCCGTCGAACAGGTGCGGATCGGCGGTCAGCACCGAGACGGCCCGGTCACGGGCAAACTCGGCGGCTACAGCCATCGTGCGGTTGGCATGGCCGCGGCCCTGGTGATGAACGAAGAACGCGATCGGCTTCTTCATGGCGGTGGGGTCGGGCTCGATCTCAAGAGAACAGGGCGTCGGGCCGCAGGGCCGCGGCGATCTCGGGTCCGGTCGGCAGGCGGATCAGGCGGATCGCAGGGGCGTCGGCATCCCAGTCGATCAGCCCGGCCTCGCGGAACTGGCCCAGCCAGTAGGTCATGCACCAGCGTCCATGTCGTGCCCGGAAGCGCGTCGCGTTGGCGAGGATCGGCGCGAAATGCTGCAGCGGCGGGACGTGGACCGGGTGGTGTTGGTGATAGGCGCGGGCGCCCGCGACCCAGAAAGTTGGCAGCCCGGAGGCGGCGAGCCGGGCGGCGAGGTCCGTCTCCTCACCGCCGTAGCCCACGAAGGCCTCGTCCATGCCGCCGGCCGCGTGCCAAGCCGCAGCAGGCAGCGCGAAGGACAGGCCCCAGAGCTGGCCCGCATCGGGCTCCGGCCGCAGACCGGTTTCGGGCAGAGCAGGCCGGGCGGGATGGGCACGGCCGAGGCGGTCCAGCACCGTCGGCTCGGAGCCATCGGTGCCCGCTCCCGGCGGAAGATAGAGGACCTCGCCTAGGAACAGCCCCCGCGCCGTGGCGCCGGCCCGCGCATAGGCGCCCGTCAGAGTCGGCGACGGGATGCAATCCACGTCGAGGAAGACGAGGAGTTCAGCGCACGCTGCCTCGGCGGCCCGGTTGCGCGCGGCGGCCAGCGGCATCGGTTCGCCCAGCACGTGGAGGTGCCGGACCGGGCAACCGGGATCAGGCAGGTCCGGCGCACGCTCCGACTGCATCCAGGCGATGACGAGTTCGCGCGGGGGCAGCGTCTGGCGAGCGAGACCCTGCATCAGGTTGCGCAGGCGGTCGGTCCGTCCGCGGACCAGAGTCAGGACGCTGGGTGCCGGCTCCCCCCCGTGCTCACCCGACATCGGCGAGCATCCGGCGGAAGTGCGAGACCCCTTCGATGATGCCCCGGGCGTGGGTCCGGCGGGACACGTAGGAGTGCTTCAGGGCGTCATGGCTCGCGAGGTCGTCTGAATAGTTCGCCACGATGATCGCCTGCACCCGGGCGCCCAGCATCTCGATGTCGTTGCCGGAATCGCCGGCCACGAACACGGCGTGCTCCGGGAGGTCGTACAGGGCCCGGACGTGGTCGACGGCGGTACCTTTCGAGGCCGCCTCGGGCAGGACGTCGAGATACCGTCCATGACTGTGGATCACGCGCGCGGCAATACCGGCCTCTGCCAGACGCGCGCGGACGCGCTGTTCGGCCGCGGTATCACCGAAATAGCTCAGCTTCAGGACCCGCTGCTCCAGTGGACCCTGGGGGCTCAGCCCGTCAAGCCCGTCGAGCGCCACTTGCACGGCGAGCCGATCCCAGCCGGGCGCGATGATCCGGCGCCACGCGGCGTCCCCCGTGTAGGTCACGCCGTTGCCGTCGAGGTGGTAGATTTCGGACCCCACCGAGGTGATCATCACCTGCGGCCGTGGACTGTCCTGCTGCTCCAGCACGGCCATCGCGCTGTGGAAGGACCGGCCGGTTGCGACGCCGAAGGCCAGCCCCGCCTGCCGGCTGCGCCACCGGCGAAAGATCCCCATGGCCGCATCGCAGCCGACCAGTGTGTTGTCGATGTCGCAGACGAGCAGTTGCCGGGGTGTTTGGGTGGACGGCTCCGCGGCCAGCAGCGCGCGCAGCAGGACGTGATAGCGGGCGGCGTGCCGGTCCCAGTCATAGGCCGCAGCCGCCCGGGCGCCGCCAGCCACGCAGCGTGCGTAGAGGGCCGGATCGCCCAGGATCCGCAGGCACGCTTCCGCGATCGCCCCGTGGGCGCGTGGATCGACCAAGAGCCCGTTGCCGCAGGTCTCGACGATGTCGTTGGGGCCGCCGCTGTCGGTGGCGACCAGCGGCAGGCCAGCGGCAGAGGCCTCAAGCAGCGTCAGGCCGAAGGGCTCGTTAAGAGCCGGGTTGACGAACAGGCCGCCCCGGGCCCGAGCATGAGCGTAGATCGCCGGCACGTCCTCCGGACGGTGCGTCTTCGGGTAGGCGACGCGCCCGTAGAGGTCGTAGCGATCGATCAGGACCAGGAGGTCGCGCATGGTTGCGGCCATGTCGCCGTCGAGGGTGTCGATGTCGTCGCGGGTCCCTGCGACGATCACGAGATTGGCGCGGGCCTGGAGCGCAGGGCTCTCGCCGTAGGCACGCACCAGCGCCGCAAGATTCTTGCGCGCCACCGGCCGGGCGAGCGCCAGGATCGCTGGCTTGTCCGGATCGTTCAGGAAGCGGTCGATCGCGGCGTCGACCCAGGGATGCGGCTTGGCCGCGGCGAAGCGCGCGAGGTCGCTTCCTGGCGGTAGGACGCGGACGCGCCCGGGATCGTAGGCCGCATAGCCGGCGTACTGCACCTCGGCCTCGTCCCGCGAGGAGGCGATCACGAGCTGGGCCCGTGCCAGCGCCTCCTCCTCGGCGGCGATTCGGCGGACGAGATCTGGCTGGATGGGGACCGCGCCCAGCATCGTCGCCTTCACGCGTCCGAGGGAATGGGCCGTGAACACGAAGGGGATGCCAAGGCGATCCTCCACCAGGGCCGCCACCGTCGCCGCGTCCGCGTAATGCGCGTGAATGAGATCCGGCGGCCGATCCTGGGCGGTGATCCAGGTGATGAGATTTTCGGCGAAGGACGCGACCTCGGCGTGCATCGCCTCCTTGACGCGGTAATCCGGGGACGCGCTCGCGAGCCGCACGAGCGTGACCTTGTCGGCGATCGGCTCTTCGGGCACGGCGTAGGCGGCGCCGAGGGAGCCGCGAAACAGACGGGTCACTACCACGATCCGAGTGAGATCGCGGTCCTGCACCGAGGCCGAAACCAGATCGAGCAAGTAGCGGATATGGCCGCCGGTGTCGGCGGTGAGTCCGTAGACGACGCCGTCGCCGCGCAGGCAGCCCTGCAGGGCGATATGCAGGACGAACATCAGGCGTACGCTGCGGCTCTCGAGCGGCTCTGTGCGCTTAACTTATGTAAAGCGATCGCCGCGCCCCGGCTTAACATATGTAAAGAGGTTGCTGTGCTTCGCGTCGCGCAGGTCGCTCCAAACATTTTTCCCGTTCCCCCAGACCATCACGGCGGCACCGAGCGGGTTGTGCACGATCTCGGCACGGCGCTACGAAGCTTGGGCGTGGAACTAACATTGTTTGCTTCTTCGGACAGTGCGACAGACTTGCCGCGCGTCGGCGACTACCCGAGCCTTGCGGCTCTGGAACGGCAATACGGGCGCGTCGCACCCGGGGTACCGGCCGCCCTGGACGCCCTGCAGCTGGAGGCCCTTCGCCGGCGGCTGGATGCGTTCGACATCATTCATTGCCATGGCGAATTCGCGCATGCGGCTCTCTTGGGCACGCGTCGCCGGCACAGCCTGACCACCATCCACTGGCGAGTGGACGAACTCGATCGGGCCTTGTTCTTCCGGGGCTTCCCAGACCTGCCGGTGGCAGCGATCTCGGCCGCACAGGCGGCCGGCATCCCAGCCACGAACCAGGCGGGCATCGTCCATCACGGGATCGATCGGGCGCGCTACCCCTTCCGCGCAGCGCCGGACGAACATGTCGCCTTCGTCGGCCGCATGACCGACCAGAAGCGGCCCGACGTGGCGATCCGCATCGCCCGCGCCGCCGGTCTGCCGATCCAGCTCGGCGGTACGATCGATGTCGGCAACCCGGACTATTTCGATCAGCGGGTGCGGCCCCTCCTCGGTACCGATGCGACCTATCTCGGGCCCGTCGACGATGCCCGCAAGGGCGAGCTCCTGGGGGGCGCCCAGGCCCTCCTCTTTCCGATCGACTGGCCCGAGCCCTTCGGCCTCGTGATGATCGAGGCGATGGCCTGCGGGACACCGGTGGTCGCCTGGAACCGGGGCTCGGTTCCCGAGATCGTCGAGGACGGGGTCACGGGCTTCATCGTCTCCACCGAGGCCGAGGCGGTCGCAGCCCTCGCCCGCATCGGGCAGCTTGACCGCGCAACAGTCCGCCGCCGATTCGAGGAACGGTTCACCGCCGAGCGCATGGCGCGGGATTACCTGGCCCTCTACCAGCGCCTGCTCGCCGCCTGATGCGCACAGCCCTTTTGACCTGGGATTACCCGCCATCCCCTAGCGGCCTGTCGACCGCGGCCCGGGAGATCGCCGAGAGCCTCGCGGAGGCAGGCGCGGAGGTGACGGTCTTTACCTTCGACCGGACCGGACATGAACGGACGAGCGGCGTCGCGGTTTCGGGCCTCGCCCTGGCGCCCGGAAGCCCCTTGGCGCGCCTGCGCCTCTGGGGCTCGGCCGGTCATCTCGCCGCCCCGCTCGCCTTCCGGCTCGCCGTCCTCGCCGCCCACGACGAGGCGCCGTTCGACGTCGTCGAGGCGACGAACTGGTACGCGCCGGCCGCGTTGTTGGCCGGCCGTCGAGACCTGCCGCTGGTGACCCGCAGCTCGACGCCGGCCGCCTTCACACGCGACCCGGCCGGCAGCTTGCGGAACCGCCTCGATGGCTGGATGGCCGACGGCCTGGAGCGCCGACAGGCCGGCGGAAGCGCCGGGCTTATCGCCAACACCGCGGCGCACGGGGCGGTGATCGCTCGGGTCTACGGGCTGACCGGACGGCAGCCCGAAGCGGTGATCGGTCTCAGCCTTCCCCCCGAAGTCGACGCTGCCGCTCGCGGCGCCGCCTATCCCCAGGCGGCGGAACCGGTCCGCCTGCTCTTCGTCGGGCGGGCGGAGGCGCGAAAAGGTTTCGGCGCCCTCCTCGGCGCGGCCGCGATCCTCGGTGCCGAGCATGCGCAGGGTGCGCTGCCCGCCTTTCGGCTCGACCTCGTTGGGGTCCCGCCAGACGATCTTCCGGCCGATCTACCCGAGGTTGCGCGGCGGCACATACAGGCTAGGGGTCGGATCGACGGCCGATCGCTGTCAGAGGCCTATGCCGAGGCCCATGCGGTGCTCGCGCCCTCGCGCTACGAGAGCTTCGGACTCGTTTATCAGGAGGCGCTCGCCTACGGCCGACCGGTCGTGGCCTGCGCCGAGGATGCGAACGCCCGCGCCTTCGTCGGAGCGCCCGGCGCCGGTCCCTTGGCCTCGGCCGCGACCGGACCGGCCCTCGCTGATGCCCTGCGTCCGCTCCTCACCGATCCGGACCTGCGCCGCGCCTACCGCGCCCGCGCCCTGTCGGCGGCCGGGCGCTTCAGCCGGGCGAGCCTCGGGCGCGAGACCCTGGCGCTCTACGAACGGGCGATCGCGGCGGCGCGCGGCGGCTGATCGTGTAGCCGCCGCGGATCCGGCCTGCTCCGACCCGTTAGTCTGCGTAGCGACGCAGCAGCGCGGCCTCCTCCTCCAGACGTCCGCGACCGGGATCGAGCGCCTCGTAGCGTCGCGAACGTGCCCGCACATGGGCCGAACTGAGGCGGTGCTCGATACAACCGTGCAGAGCGATGAGACTCCCCGGCCAGCCGCCGTCGAGAACAGGGCGCTCGTGGACGCGACCGGCGTACAGCAGACTGGTGCGGTTCAGTCGATACTGGACATCCGGGAAGACGTCCGAGAGGACACCGTCGACCCGGTTCGCCCGGGCGAGGCCAACGGAGACAACGCCTTCCGCCTCTGCGAGGGCCGCCAAGGGGGGCAGCAAGCGACCGGTCGCCGGCTCGAGCGTCTCGTCGGCGTCGAGTTGCAGCATCCAGCTGTGGCGGGCGAAGCCCTGGAGGGTATTGCGCTGCGCGGCGAAATCCCCGTTCAGGGGGCGGGCGGCCACGCGCACCGCCCCCGCGGCGAAGCCCGCGACCATGACCGACTCCGCCGCCAGCGCCGGCCCGTCGATCAGGATCACGACGTCGTCCGTCCAGTCAGCCTGCACCGGCAGCGAGGCCAGGACCGCGTCCCGGTCCGCCGGACGGCAGATGAGGCCAAGGGACACCGGGCGTCCGTCGGCGGCTTCAAGGGCGAACAGCTCAGCTTCGGCCGCCCGGGTACCGTGGGGGTGCCGGAGTTCCGCGCGGCCGGCCTCGTCGCGGGGACTGGCGCCGAGCCGCCAACGGCTCGCAGCGCTACGCAGGGTGTAGAGATCGAGGCCGTAGGGCGCTTCCCGGTCCGGCACGAAGACCGGACCGGCGAGGCTTCGAGCCAGATGCGCGCGGCACGCCTCCGCATCCCCATTCTCCACGAGCAGGATCCCGCAGGCGTTGCAGGCGAGCGGGAAGGCGCGGCGCTCACCATCCGGATAGGACAAGGTCCGGTCACTCGGCCCGATCGTGGTGGCCGCACAGACGAAACACCGCCGCATGATCCCCTCTCCCGCGCCCGCCATCCGGCAGGAGAGGCCTGGATGCGTCCGGCCCGCGCCTTACCTTCGCGGTTTCCATAACCCCTGCCGCACGTGCTCCCAGACGTCGACCCCCTCTCCGCCGGACGCGCCGGCCTGCCCGCCGACGGGTCCCTCGCCATCGTGGGCAACGCGCCCGGGACGGGTGCGTGGGAAGCCGCGATCGATGCGCCGGACAGCGTAGTCCGCTTCAACAACGCGCCCGGTTTCGGTGCCGAAGCCGGCCACCGCATCACGCATCTCGCACTGGTCAACCGCGGTGGCCAGACGCGTGAATGGCTGGCGGACCGGAACTTCCTCAAGCGTCCGGTGGTCCGCGCCGCGCAGGCCTTCATCCTGCCCTTCCCGATGCTGCCGGCGGAGCAAAACGTCCCTGAGCCGATCTGCTGGACCCGCGAGCTTCTAGCGCTGCTGCAACCGTTGGGCTGCCCGGTTCTCCTCCTGCCCGAGACGCTCCACCAGCAGGCTAACACCCTACTCGGCCCCCACACGGTGGGACACCCGAATCCGAGCACCGGCTTCCTCGTGACGCTCGCGCTGCTACTCGGCCGCCCGGCGAGTGCCAGACCGGTGCAGGCCTTTGGCTTCGGGTTCGACGGCTGGCCCGGTCATCCCTGGGCGGCCGAGCGCGCATGGTTCGCCGAGGCCGAGGCGGCCGGACGCATCCGTGTGCATCCGCCATCTCCGACCGAGCGATGATATCATGACCACCCTGATCGCCGTCCTGAAGGGCGGCGGGCGCTACGACGCGACCTGGGTCGCCCGCCTCGCGGCCGGCATCCGCCGCCATGCCCCGGCTTTCGAGCGGATCCTCTGCCTCACGGACCTGCCGGTGGTCGTCCAGGGCGTGGAGACGATCCCCCTCCGGCACGCTTGGCCCGCCTGGTGGGCGAAGATGGAGGCGTTCCGGCCCGGTCTCAGCACGGGTCCGACCCTCCTGTGCGACCTTGATACGGTGCTGACCGGCCCGGCCGATGCCCTGGCCGAGCCCGGCCTCGCCGCGATGGAGGACTATTTCCACGCGGGGCGCCTCTCCAGCGCGCTGCTGCGCTGGTCCGGGGACGAGCTTGCATCGCTTTATACGACCTTCGCGGCCGACCCCGACCGCTGGATGAGTCCGGGGTCCTGCGGTCCGGTGCCCAACGCGGTGCATGGCGATCAAGTCGTCATCGACTACCTGCTGCGCCGGAGCGGCCGGCAACCACATTTCATCCAGCGCCTCCATCCCGGCCTGCTCGATTTCTATGATCCTCGGCGCGACTCTCATGGTCCGGTCGTGATTTTCATCGGAGCGGCGAAGCCGGATACGGCGACTGGGGCCGTACATGCTGCGTGGACGCGTAGCTAATGGAGGACTTTCGACGCAGGCTCGGCTGACGCCATCTGAAGCGTTATTGTGATCAAGCCGGCCGAAGGAAATGCGACCTATCTGAACAGTAGCTTCGAAGCTACCTTTTGCCTACGGGCTACGTTCCTGCATGACCCTGCGCGTGTCAGTGGGCCGCCGTCGAGTAGGAAGGAGAATGTCCGCATTTCGGGCGGCATTCCGAAGCGGAATGGCAGGTTTCGGCCAAGATCGGCCGACGCTGACCGCCCGCATGAACGTCTCAGATGGGTCGAAAGCAGGAAGGCTGCTTCCGAGCCGACACTTCTGAATGTGGAAATCGCGAATCCGAGACGAGTCAGGGTCGCAAAAATCGTTGAGATACGTCGATCACGCAGCTCGACAATGGAGCGTGATCGGCTACGCCAGCCACCATGTCACCAGCAAACACGAACCGCGCGACCGGCTTTGCGGCGCTCCTCGTGACCGCGCTCGGGTGGGGGTTCGGCTGGCTGGCGATGAAGGTCGTCCTGCAAAGCTGGCCCCCGCTGTTCGGGCGGGGCGCGGCGGGCCTGATCGCAGCAATGCTGCTCGCCCTTGTAGCGCTGATGCGCGGCGAACGTCTCTCCGTGCCCCGGGGGGCTCGCGCCCGGCTGGCGATGGCAGCGTACACCAACGTCTTTGCGTGGATGGGTTTCTCGTCGCTCAGCCTGCGCTGGATTACCGTCAGCGAGGCCGCCCTGTTGGTTTATTCGATGCCGGTCTGGGCGACCTTGTTCGCCTGGGCGGTGTCCGGCCATCGCCCGACGCTGCGGGGCTTACTCGCGCTGGTGCTCGGCCTCTCCGGGATCGGCGTGCTGCTCGGTGCTGGCGCAGGCGCCCTGGGCGAGGAGAAATTGCCCGGCATCGGATTCGCGCTCGCGGCTGCGGTCCTTTTCGCGCTCGGCGCGGTCCTTAATAGCCGCGCTCTGCCAGTGCCCCCCTTCGCGATGACCGCGTGGCAAGTCGGACTGGGCTGTCTGCCGATGGTGGTGCTCGGCATAACGCTCGAACGGCCGGCCGTCATGGCGCTCAGCGGCGCGAGCGCATGGGCGTTCGTCTACGTCACCCTGATCCCAATGGCTGCCTGCTTTCTCACGTGGTTCGAGGCGCTTCGACGGTTGCCGCCCGTGGCGGCTTCCACGAGTATGCTGCTCGTCCCTCACATCGGCATCCTCTCCGCGACGTTGTTCCTCGGCGAGCCTTTGGGTCCGCGGGAAATGCTGGCCATGGCGCTGACGCTGGGAGGCGTCGTCCTGGCTTTGAGAAAGTGATGATCGGCCGTCATCGCCGAGGCGATCACGGCGGCTGTCACACCGGTCCCCCACCTTGCAGAGGGCGCAATGCCGAAACTGTCCGCCGAGCACCTTCGCGTCGCCGACGTGATGGCCCGCGACGTCGAGTTCATAGAGCCGCAATCGAGCGTGCAGGCTGCGGCGGTCCTGATGGGCGAAATCGAGGTGGGGGCGCTGCCGGTCGGCTCGGCCGATCAGCTGGTCGGCATCGTCACGGATCGGGATCTGCTCTATCGGGTCGTCGCCCGTGGGCGCGATCCCACCTCCGTGGCGGTCCAGGAGGTCGCCTCGCGCCCCGTCCTCTCCTGCGATCCCGGCGATTCCCTCCGCGCGGCCCTCGACATCATGGGGTCGAACTACGTTCGGCGCCTTCCGGTGGTCGATGGGACTCGAAAGGTGGTGGGCTGGCTGACCCTCGCCGACATCTCGCGCCACCTGCTCGTGAGCGACGATGCCTTGCAGGTATCCCTGCAGGCGCTCACGGAAGGCGCAACGGACGTATGATCACACGCGGTAGCGGCGCTCTGCGGCACGCACGGCCGTGGTGGGCAGGCCGCGATGCAAGGCGACGTAGTCCGCGAAGGCCCATCCCGGCGGCCCGGTGTGCCGGGCGGCGATCAAGCAGAGTATGAAGCCGATCAGGCCGGTGTCGGGCTCGCTCAGGCCCGCCAACGCCTCGTCGAGCGGCGGCGGCGTCCGAAGGGCGGCATCGAACATCGCGAGGATCTCGGCGTCGGCCCCCGAGGCGACGAGCCAAGCCCGGATCGGATCGAGCACCGGCGCTGGACCGCTTGACCGGGCCACCACGGCGGCGAAGCGAGCGAGGGCGGTGCGCTCCGCGCCGGAAAGCCGCGCCAGATTGACACTCAGCGGCATAAGGGTCTGGTGGCGGTTCTGCAAAAAGCCATGGACGACTTTTTGCCCGACCACCTCGAGGATCTGCCGCCGGCCGGGGGGGATAGCGCGGTGCCGGCGATCGACCGCGTCCGCTCCCCCGTCCCCTGCCGGATGATCTCGTCGTTCCCCGGCCTGCTCCAACGCCTACCCCTCTCAGCCCGCGCCGTTGCGACGGTGTCCCGAACAGGTGTCTCTGGATGACCGTCGATCAAGTGCTCGCCTTCGGCCTGATCGGCTTGACGGTAGCCGCTTTCGTGTGGGATCGCCTGCCCTACGATCTCGTGGCCCTGACTGCCCTCGCCGTCGGCATCGCGGTGGGGCTCGTGCCCGCCGACAAGGCGTTCTCGGGATTCTCCGACGACATCGTGATCATCGTCGGGTCTGCCCTCGTCCTCTCGGTGGCCATTGCTCGCTCCGGCGCGGTCGAGACCCTGATGCGTCCGCTCATGCCGTACATGACCAGCCCGGTCCGCCAAGTGCCGATCCTCGTGGCCGGGGTCCTCCTTCTATCGATGGTGACGAAGAACGTCGGTGCGCTCGCCATCTTCATGCCGATCGCGCTACAAGTCGCCCGCCGCAGCGGGACAACACCCTCGGCGCTGCTCATGCCGATGGCCTCGGCCTCGCTCATCGGCGGCATCGTCACGCTGGTGGGCACATCGCCGAACGTCATCGTCTCAAAGGTCCGCGCCGACCTGACCGGTAAACCCTTCGGCATGTTCGACTACGCCCCCGTGGGTCTGTGCGTGGCCGCGGCAGGCTTCGTCTTTCTCTGCCTCGGATGGCGCCTGCTGCCCCGGCGGGATGGAGGCACGCGCTCGATGGAGGCGGCGTTCACGCTGGAGCGCTATACGACGGAGGCGCGCCTCCCGCCGGAGCATCCGGCGGTCGACCGGACGGTGGCCTTCCTGGAGGCCCAGGGCGACGGGGATGTCAGCGTCGCCACCATCCTGCGCGAGCGTTTTCGGCGCTACCCGGCCAGCCCGGACTTCCGGCTTAGGGGCGACGATGTGCTCCTGCTCAACGGCGAGCCGGACGCCCTCGAGCGCTTCGTGGCACGCACCGGACTGGCCCTAGCCGGCGCCGCGCCCGCGGCGGAGGCCGTGGTGATGGAGGGCGTGGTGACGGCGGAGTCCGAACTCGTCGGGCGCACGGCCGCTCAACTCGATCTGGAGCACAGTTCCGGTCTGGGCATCCTCGCCGTCAGCCGGCGCGGCCGCCGCATCGAACAGAGCCTGTCCGCCGTCCGTTTCCGGGCTGGGGACGTCGTCGTGGTGCGCGGGCACAGTGCGGCGTTGGCATCGGCCCTCGGGACGCTCAAGGTGCTTCCCCTCGCCGCTCGGGAGATAGCCCTCGGCCGGAACGACCGGAGTTGGCTGCCGGCCGCGATCCTGTTCCTGGCCATGGGCCTCGTCGCCCTTCACGTCGTGCCCGTCGCTGTCTCCTTCTTCGGTGCGGTGGTCGCCGTGCTGCTTCTGCGGAGCTTGACGCCGCACGAGGCTTACCAAGCCGTCGAATGGCCCGTGCTCGTCCTCCTGGGTGCCTTGATCCCAATCTCCGAGACCGTCAGCAGCACGGGCGGCGCCGACCTGATTGCCGGCCAACTCACGGCCTTGGTGCAGGGTCTCTCACCGATCACAGCCCTCGGCGCCGTACTGATCCTGGCGATGGCGGTCACGCCGTTTCTCAACAACGCCGCCACGGTTCTCGTGATGGGTCCAATCGCCGCGAAGCTTGCGACCAGGCTGGGCCTCAGCCTGGATCCCTTCCTAATGGCGGTAGCGCTGGGCGCCGCTTGTGACTTCCTCACGCCGATTGGCCACCAGTGTAATACGCTCGTGATGGGCCCGGGTGGTTACCGTTTCGGTGACTATGCGCGGCTCGGGCTACCGCTCTCGCTCATCGTGATCGTGGTCGGTATTCCTCTAATTGCGTTTGTCTGGCCTCTTCATCCCGTGTGATCTGTGCATGGTATGCGTCTATCCGCTCTTCATGCCCTCTCTGCTGAAAGCTGCCGGGCTGCTTTCGGCCAGATCCAGCCGACACGCACCGCTCGCCTGAGCGTCTCCGATGGGTGGTTTGCTGCCGGTCTGCTTTTGGGCAGTAGTCGATGGAAGCGGACATCGCCTCCGTACCCGATCACGACCCGTTGCAGACTCTGGGAAGGTCCGCTTCCGGGCTACCTCGCGGACAAAGATCCATGACTGGAGCGGGCGGGTGAACGTCAGGGGGGACGTCACGTGGAGGCTCCGTCGAAGGGGCCGAGGTAGTCAGGCTTGCCGACCGGGGCGCCGCTGTACCGCACCCGGACAGGGGCATCGCCGTCCCGGTCCTCCAACCCATCGCGCACTGACCGGATGCTTCCCCTGGGATGCCATCGAAGCTCGACATTCCGCAGGGTTCAGCCATCCATCCGCGGTCCTGCTGCGCGCCGGACCGCCCACCGACATTCCCCATGGGTCGGGTGAATTCATCGCGAAAGGCGGTTGCATGTCGTGCGGCGGCGGCCTAAGTGTACGGAGTGGTCACTAACTCACGCCTAGGTCGCCTCTCCCCGGAGGATCGACGCGCCAATATCGTCGACGTCACGCGTAAGGTGTTCTTTCGGGATGGGTATGGCGGCACGTCGATGTCGGGAATTGCCGCGGAACTCGGCGGCTCCAAGGCAACTCTATACAAGTATTTTGACACGAAAGCCTCGCTATTCGAGGCTGTCATGCTGCAATGCTGCAAGGATCTGTTCGTTGACTTTAACGCCAGCCTGCATGAGTTTCAGGGAGTCCGTGACTACCTGATCGAAGCGGGCAACAAGCTGCTTCTGGGAATGCTTGAACCCACCGCACTGGACATCAGCAGGCTGGTACTCAGCGAGGGCATCCGTCATCCGGAGATAGCTCGGATCTACATCGCAAGTGCGCTGGACCCGAGCAACGAGGCCGTCGCGCGTGGATTGGCGCACTTCGAGGCCATCGGTCAAATAACCTGCCCGAATACAATCGTCGCCGCGAAGCAATTCATCGGCATGGTTCGGGCGGACATTCACCTGCGTGCGGTCTGTGGTTTCGATGATCGTCCGAGTGCCGCGGAAATCCACGCGCACATCGTCGACGCGACCTCGATCTTCATTGCGGGGATCAAATCAAGCGGCGCCGACGACGCTGCCTGACGAAGACCAATCTAAATGGGAATAGGTAAAATGACTGAGAAAACACTCGGTGGAAAAGTCGCGCTTGTCACAGGCGCGTCGGGGGGCATCGGGCGGGCCATCGCCGTCCATCTCGCCGAAGCCGGCGCGCAGGTTTTGGTTCACTACTCCGGGAACGCGGCGGCTGCCGATAAGACGGTCGCCGCGATCACGGACAATGGCGGGCAGGCGCGGAGCGTGCAGGCGGACCTGCGTGACGCCGCAGCGAGCGACCGCTTGGTTGGTCAGGTCGATGCAATCGACATCCTCGTCAACAATGCCGGCATCGCAGGTGGAGCGGACGTCCTCGGGACCACGCGGGATCAATACGATGCCGTGTTCGACACCAACGTCAAGGCGATGTTCTTCCTGACGCAGGCCCTCGTCCCCAAGATGCGGGACGGCGGCGCCATCATCAACACCTCGTCCACGGTGTCGATTGCCGCCTATCCCGACTACATCGTCTATTCGATGTCGAAGGTAGCGGTGAACGGCTTTACGAGGTCGCTCGCCGCCGGGCTCGCCAAACGGAAGATCACCGTGAACGCGGTGCTGCCAGGCGCAACCGACACCGACTTCATCAATGCGGTGAGGGACTATCCCGGCGTGCTGGAGTCTATCGCTTCATCCACGGCGTTGGGACGGCTCGGAAAGCCCGATGACATCGCATCCGTGGTCACGTTCCTGGCTTCGCCGGCAGGAAGCTGGATCACCGGACAGCTCATCCAGGCCAACGGCGGCATGCACCTGTAGCTGACAACGTGGCAGGCGCGGTGGCGCAGTAGGGTCTTCCCTCGCGCCGGTGCGCCTGCAGCCATCTGGCGGGATCGCCTCGGTCATTCCCTTCAAGGAGGCTGCGCCGTTTCACATCCGGCATACCGGGTTTGTAGCTGCGGCTCACCCAACGTCTTCGTGCGTCAGGTCGTGGCGTCAGGCGGCGCTGAAACGTTGGTACCAGCGAGCCGCCTATCACCTCAACCTCGACGCGCGGGACAAGGTGCTCGTGATCGGCTGCTCATCGCTAGCCGAAGCCCAGATCGAAAATGCGGTACGCGAGCTGACAGCGATTACGGAGGATACCCGCTGGAGGTGACGCCCCTTACAGCTTAGGTCCGCTTTTGGGCTTTCGCCAGACCGCTCCGACCGACTGGCTTGGGTCGCAAGCGGAACGTCCGCATATGCCCGCTCTCCGAAGCTTCGGTTCGGGTCTCTTCTCGTCTCGTCGGCATGGGCCGGCGAGGAGATCGACGATGGGACACTCAGCACACGATCCGGCCACGAAAGGGCGGCCGGCCTGGAACGCCGGCCGCAAGCTCGGCGCCAAACGAGCCCTCAAACCTCAGCAGGTCTGGGCTATCCGGTTCTGGCTCGATCGCGAACGCCGCACGCGCGATCGGGCGATGTTCGATCTCGCCATTGACAGCAAGCTGCGCGGTTGCGACATCGTCAAGCTAAAGATCGGCGACCTCGTCAGTGGGGGGCGCGTCCTTAGCCGGGCCATCGTCATCCAGCGCAAGACCGGCCGACCAGTGCAGTTCGAATTGCTTGAACCTGCCCGCACCAGCATCCTGGCATGGCTGGAGGCCAGGGGCGGAACGCTCGACGACTATGCCTTTCCCAGCAGGCTCGACGGCGTCACGCACATCAGCACTCGTCAGTATGCGCGCCTGGTCGATGAGTGGGTCACGGGCATCGGGCTGCGACGCGAGGACTACGGAACCCATTCCCTGCGTCGCACGAAGGCGTCGTTGATCTACAAGCGGACCGGCAACCTGCGTGCCGTCCAGATTCTGCTCGGCCATACCAAGATCGAAAGTACGGTCAGATACCTCGGTGTTGACGTCGAAGATGCTCTGACCCTGGCCGAAGGGACTGAGATTTGAGTGTTCGGCCCCTCGGCCCTTGTGTCGAGGGGCTTCGAAACCAGCCCGGCAGCAAAGCGCCCATCTCGGCCATTCAGCCAACTCCGGTGCCTTCTCCGAAGCGGACACTGCAGCTCAGCCGACAAAGTCCAAGTAGCGCTGAGCCACCTCGAACGATGCCGCCCCCCGCGAGCCTTGGTGCTTGTGGCACCCAATCGTCGGCCTCACGTACAGCCTCATGGCAAGCGAGTTTGACATTATCATCGTAGGCGGCGGCGCCTTAGGTCTCGACGGCGCCGATCTGCTTGAGCAGGGTCAGGTTGTCCATGAGCGCCCAGTGCTCGGCAAGCCGCCCGTCCGAGACCCGGAAGTAATCCATGACGGCGATGTCGACCGTGTTGCCCGTGGCCGCCTTGCCCTGGAAATCGCCGGTGTGGCGGCCGGTGAAGCGCAGCCGCGCCAGCACGCTATCGCCCTCCGCGATTACCTCGGCGACGTGCATCCCGATGTCCGAGAAGGCCCCGTGCAGCACCTCGCTGAGCCTGGCGACGCCCGCCGGCCCCCGGACCTCGAAGTCGAGGCCGGGGTCGTGGCGGATGAAATCGGGGGCGATGAAGCGTTCCCACCAAGCCGCGTCGCGGTCCCTGAATGCCATGAAGTAATGGCGGACCAAGTCCTTGTTCGCTTCCATCGAGTTCGTTCGACCTCCTGGCGCGGATCGACAATGGCATCCGGGAAGGTTGACGAAGAGCGACTTGCCCCAGGCGCCTTCCTGCATGCTCCTCAGGGCGAGCTCAACGCCCCGTGGGCTCGTGGATCGGGCAGCCGTTGAACCGCTGCCGGAATTCCGCGGAGTGCTTGTAGGGCGCGTTGCGAGCGCGGTTGATGTTGCCCAGTGGCCTGTGGGCTTCCAGCCCGGTCCAGACGCTGAACCGCATGCGTTCGTCGACGGCGTCGACACGCCCGGGCTCCCAACTGTCCTGTGGGTGGACCCGGATCGTCGCGACCTTACGGAAGGGTGCCTCGTCTTCCTTCCATTCCACCGTGGGATCCTCGACCGGCTGGCGTTCGAGGTCGCGGCAGAGCTGCACCTGGAACTCCCACACGCCCTCGACGGCACGCATCTCGGACCGCACCGTCTCGCGGATGGCGTTCGGGCGACCGGAAGCGTCAATCTCGTTGCCGGTCAGGTCGGTCAAGCCCGGCGAAACCGGTACGATGGAGAACTTGGCGATGTAGTCGCCGTACCGGAACGGCGTGACGCTGTAATAGGTCTCGCCGAGCGGGTCGACGTTCGGCGCGCCGCCGAGCGAGCCGATGGTCGGGCTCTCGACCCCAACCGCCTGCAGCGCCTTGTTGACCCCTCTCAGCACCGTCGAGGCGAAGACCTTCAGTCCCTCGGCCCGGTCCGTGGTGCCAGCGAGCAGCTTCAGGCTGCCCAGGAACTTCCTCGCGTTCGGGGTCTGGAAGACGGGCCCGTTGACCATGATGAAGTTCTGGGTCGTGCCCTCGGCGTCTGGCAGGCGTTCGCCCGGCACGTCGAGGACCTTCAAGGCCAGGCCACGCGGCAGCGAGACCGCGTCCGGCAGGATGTCGCCCGCATTGGTGGACAGCCGCATGAAGACCTTGTGCTCGCCAAGCGTCGCGAACAGGCCCTGGGCGAGCTCGGGCGGAAGGCCCGCTTCCACAGTCAGGGTCCCTTCCAGGATGCCGTGGGCCTTGGCGTGCACCGAGCGCACCGCGTGCCCGGAGTCCTTCGCGACCCTCTCAAGGATCGTGTCGAAGGTCTCGTTCAGCCCGGCGATGGTCTCGCCCTCGTCAGGCATCACGTTCTCGACGTCGGGGCTGTAGCGGACAGGTGCGTGCAAGGTCGGGCCTCCTTCGTTCGGCTCCGGACAGAACCGGGCGGAACGGGCGACGTTCCGGATTGCGGGCCACTCAATCGCCCGTGAACGATCTCGGGAATGTCGCGTTGCCGGGTTGCCAGCCGCGGGGTGAACCCTCGCGGACTTGCAGTCCCACGGCCTGAGGTCGGGCCAGGAACGTCATGCGTTCGGCTCTTCCCGCGGCCGGACCGCAACGGAGAGACCGCCATGTCCAGCCTTCGCTACGCTCCCGACATCGAGCGGCCCGCGCCGGATGAACAGGAGACCATCGACGGCATCATCCAGGGGATGACCCAGCAGTCGCAGACGGTCGAGAAGCGCGAGCACCACGCGGTCCGCGCGAGCCACGCCAAGAGCTCGGCTTGCGTCGTCGGGGAGCTGGTCGTTTCGGAGAACCTGCCCCCGGAACTCGCGCAAGGCCTGTTCGCCAAGCCTGGCACGCACCCCGTCGCCGTGCGCTTCGCGCAGGGGCCCGGCGAGACCCTGGGCGACCGGGTGTCGACCCACCGGGGCATGTCGATCAAGGTCTTCGGAGTGCTGGGCGAGAAGCTCCCCGGGCACGATGTCGACACCCAGGACTTCGTGCTCGCCACCGGCACGACCTTCCCGTCGGGCACGGCGGCGGGCTTCCTGCGCGACGGCACGGTGATAGGCAAGTCGACCGGCATGCCGGAGGGCGTGAAGAGCGCGGTCTCGGCCGGCGCCCGCACCCTCAACAAGGTGCTCCACGCCTTCGGCACGGAGAGCGCCATGGCGGACTTCTTCGGCCATCCCTACAGCCATCCGCTCGCCGACAGCTACTTCAGCCAGGCCCCGATGCGGTTCGGCGATTACGTCGCCAAGCTCGGTGCGGTGCCGGCGACGCAGGCGCAGCGGGACCTCGCCGAATGGCGCCTCGACCCGCACGTGGACGAGGATGGCTTCCGGCATGCCACGGTCGCGTTCTTCCGGGACGACGACGTGGTGTTCGAGCTCAAGGCGCAGCTCTGGGCGGATGCCGAGCGCCAGCCCATCGAGGATGCCTCGGTCGACTGGCCGGTCGCGATCAGCCCGTACCGCACGGTGGCGACGCTCCGCCTACCCCGGCAGGACGCCTATTCCCCCGAGCGGGTGCGCTACTTCGACGAGGTGATGACCTTCCGCCCCGCGCACAGCCTGGCGGCGCACCGGCCGCTCGGTTCGGTGATGCGGGCGCGGCTCCAGGTCTACCGGGCGCTGAGCGACTTCCGCCAACGGGAGAACGGCGTGACCGCCGAGAACACCGCCTCGCCCGAGAGCATTCCGGCCTGAGGCCGACCCCTTTCCCGCCACGCACAAAGGAGCCAACCATGACCCTTCAGGGCAAGACCATCGCTATTCTGATCGCCCCCCGGGGGACGGAGGAGCCTGAGTTCACGAAGCCCCGCGAGGCGCTGCTCGCGGCCGGCGCGACCGTCACGGTGATCGGGCTTGAGGCGGGCGAGGCCGAGACGGTCAACAACGACCTCGACCCGGCCGGTAAGTACCCGGTCGACAAGGCCATCGACGGCGTGTCGGCTTCCGACTTCGACGGACTCGTTATCCCCGGGGGCAGCGTCGGGGCCGACAAGCTCCGGGGCAGCGAGGCCGTGGTCAAGTTCGTGCGGGACTTCTTCCAACAGGCCAAGCCGGTCGGCGTCATCTGCCACGGGCCCTGGACCCTGGTCGAGGCCGACGTCGTGAAGGGTCGCAAGCTGACCTCGTTCCCGACGGTGAAGACCGACATCCGCAACGCGGGCGGGGAATGGGTCGACGCGGAGGTAGTGGTCGACAAGGGCCTCGTCACCAGCCGCAACCCGAAGGATCTGCCGGCCTTCTGCGCCAAGATCGTCGAGGAGTTCGCCGAGGGCCGCCATCCGGACCAGGCTCGCAGCGCCTGAGGCCGCCCTTTATCACGGCGTCGGGCGGGTTGCCCGGCGTCCAAATTCAGGAATCGCGATGTCACGTTTCTCGAACAAGGTCGTCCTGGTCACGGGTGCCGCGTCCGGCATCGGCGAGGCCGCCGCACGCCGCTTCGGCGAGGAGGGGGCGAACCTCGTCCTCGCCGACATGAACGGCGAGGGCCTCGACCGGGTCGCCGCCGGGATCGGGGCGGACAGGACGCTGGCCCGGGTCGCCGACCTCTCGAAGGCCGACCGGTGCCGGGAAGTCGTC
>NZ_FOCS01000039.1:0-31774 GCF_900110155.1 Methylobacterium sp. UNC300MFChir4.1
CGACCTCGACGATCGCGCGGGAATCCTCCGTGGTGATGCCGACGCTGGCCGGGCCGGAGATCGGCGTCGCCTCCACCAAGGCGTTCTCGTGCCAGCTCACCGTGCTGCTCTGCCTCGCCATCGCGGCGGGCCGGGCCCGCGGCACCCTCGACGCGGCGGGCGAGCGGCGGCTGATCGACGGCCTGATCAAGGCGCCGGGCCTGATGGCCGAGGCGCTCACCCACGAGGCGGCGATCGAGGGTCTGGCCCAGGAGGTCGCGAAGGCGCGGGACGTGCTCTATCTCGGCCGCGGCACCAGCTACCCGATGGCGCTGGAAGGCGCGCTGAAGCTCAAGGAGATCAGCTACATCCACGCCGAGGGCTACGCGGCGGGCGAGCTGAAGCACGGGCCGATCGCGCTGATCGACGAGAGCGTGCCGGTGATCGTGATCGCGCCGCACGACGCGGTGTTCGAGAAGACCGTCTCGAACATGCAGGAGGTGGCCGCCCGCGGCGGGCGCATCGTGCTGATCGGCGACGCCAAGGGCGCGGCCGAGCACGGGCTCGACACGCTCGCGACCTTCACCATGCCGGCGCTCGACCCGACGGTGGCGCCGATCGTGTACGCGGTGCCGATCCAGCTGCTCGCCTACCACACGGCGGTGTTCATGGGGAAAGACGTCGACCAGCCCCGCAATCTCGCCAAGTCGGTCACTGTGGAATAGCCGCCGCCGATCGCACCCACGTCCGGTTCGGAAGCGGCGCCGTCTTTGCGAGCGGAGCGAAGCAATCCAGTCTGCGCTATGCTGCCAGAGGTTGCGCGACGCTGGGTTGCTTCGCTGCGCTCGCAAAGACGGTCTGCGCAATCCTGCTGACCCCGGTACGAGGCCCCCATGACCGCCCATGACACCGACGTCCTCCGCTGGCTCGACGGGCAGGAGGGCGCGATGCTGGCGCTCCTCGAGGAATTGGTGAACATCGATTCCGGCTCCTACGACAAGCCGGGCGTCGACGCGGTCGGCATCCGCATCGCGGAGTTCCTCGCCGGCCACGGCATCCCGGTGACCACGATCCCGGTCGACGGCTACGGCGACGCGCTGAAGGCGAGCGTGGCCGGATCGGGCGGCGGCAACCGGCCGGTGGTGCTCATGGGCCACCGCGACACCGTCTTCCCGAAGGGGGAGCCGGCCCGCCGGCCGTTCCGGGTCGCCGACGGCCGCGCCTACGGGCCGGGCGTCGCCGACATGAAGGCGGGCCTCGTGATGAACGCCTTCGTTCTGGCCGCCTATCACCGCGCCGGCGGCGCGCCGGTGCCGCTCGTCGGCCTGTTCACCAGCGACGAGGAGATCGGCTCGCCGGCCTGCCGGCCGATCATCGAGGAGACCGCCCGGGGCGCCCGCGCGGTGCTGAATTCCGAGCCGGGGCGGCCGACCGGCAACGTCGTCACCGGCCGCAAGGGCGGGGTGTTCATGCACCTTGAGGTGCTCGGCAGGGCGGCCCATTCCGGCGGCAACTACGCCGACGGGCGCAGCGCCATCCTGGAGCTCGCCCACAAGACCGTCGCGCTCCACGCGCTCACCGACCTCGACCGCGGCACCACGGTGAATGTCGGCCTGGTCTCCGGCGGCCAGTCGGTGAACACCGTGGCGCCCCGGGTGACCTGCGAGATCGACCTGCGCTACGTGACCCCGCCCGACCGCGAGGCCGCCATGGACCGGATCGCCGCGATCGTGGCCGGATCGACGGTGCCGGACACGACCGCGCATCTCACCATCAAGGGCGAGTTCCTGCCGCTCGTGCAGGACGAGGCCTCGCGGGCCCTGTTCGAGACCTACGCAAGGGTGAGCGCGGAGGGCGGCAACCCCGTCACCGGCGAGTTCGCCGGCGGCTGCGCCGATTCGGGCTTCACCGCCAGCGTCGGCTGCCCCACGCTCTGCGCCGTGGGCCCGGTGGGCGGCAAGGCCCACTCGCCCGAGGAGTACCTGGAGGTGGGAAGCCTCGTGCCGCGGGCGCGCGCGGTGGCCGAGACCATCGCGGCGCTCTGACGGTTCAGAGACCGACCATCGCCAGCCCGGCGGCGCCGTAGCGGTCGCCGGTCACCGCCTCGGCGGGCATCGCGTCCGCGATGGCCCGCAGGTCGGCCTCGGCCAGGACGAGACCGGCCGCCGCCGCGTTCTCCTCGAGGTTCCGGATCTTGCGGGCGCCCGGGATCGGCACGATGAAGTCGCCCTGGTTCAGCACCCAGGCGATGGCGAGCTGGGCCGGCGTGACGCCCTTGTCGCGCGCCAGGGCGGCGAGCGTGTCGAGCAGCCGCTGGTTGGCCGCGAGGTTCTCCGTCGCGAAGCGCGGCATCGTGCGGCGGTAATCGTCGGCGGCGAGGCTGTCGCGGTCGCGGATCGCGCCGGTCAGGAGTCCGCGCCCCAGGGGGCTGTACGGCACGAAGCCGATCCCGAGTTCGCGGCAGGTCGGCAGCACCTCGGCCTCGGGATCGCGGCTCCAGAGGGAGTACTCGCTCTGCACGGCGGCGATGGGGTGGACCGCGTGGGCCCGCCGGATCGTGGCCGCGCCGGCCTCGGACAGGCCGAGCGCCCGGACCTTGCCGGCACGCACCAGATCGGCCATGGCGCCGACCGTGTCCTCGATCGGCACCGCCGGGTCGACCCGGTGCTGGTAGAACAGGTCGATGACGTCGACGCCGAGGCGCCGGAGCGAGGCGTCGCAGACCGCCCGGACGTGCTCGGGCCGGCTGTCGACGCCGATGATCCGGTCGGGACCCTGGCCGGTCTCGGAGATCTTGAAGCCGAACTTGCTGGCGATGATCACCCGGTCGCGGACCGGCGCCAGGGCCTTGCCCACCAGCTTCTCGTTCTCGTAGGGGCCGTACATCTCGGCCGTGTCGAAGAGGGTGATGCCGAGGTCGACGGCGCGGCGCAGGGTGGCGGTGGCCTCGCCCTCGGGCTGGCCGCCATAGGCGTAGCTCATGCCCATGCAGCCGAGGCCGAGGGCGGAGACGGTGAGTTCGGTTCCGAGTCGGCGGTGATTCATGCGGGCCTCCCGTGATGCGGCCCGGACTTCGCACGGGCCGACGGCGGCGATAATCCGTGACCTGCGGCGCAGGCTGTTCTATGCGGCTCAACAGTGAGACGCGCCGACCTCCCCGCCCTGTCGCTCTTCGCCGCGGTCGCGGCGCGCCGGAGTTTCCGCGGCGCCGCGCGCGATCTCGGGCTCTCGGTCTCGGCGGTGAGCCACGCGATCAACGGCCTGGAGGCGAGCCTCGGCGTGCGTCTCCTCGCGCGGACGACCCGCAGCGTCGCCCCGACCGAGGCGGGCCAGCGCCTGCTCGACGGTCTCGAGCCCGCCCTCGCGGCGATCGCCGACGCGGTCGAGGTGGCGACCGCCGCGGAGCGCCGGCTCACCGGGACGCTGCGGATCTCGGTGCCGCGGTCGGCTGCCGAGATGCTGCTGGTGCCGCTCGCCGTCGCGTTCACCCGCGCGCATCCGGGCGTCGAGATCGAGATCCGCGCGCAGGACGGCTTCCGCGACATCGTCGCCGAGGGGTTCGATGCCGGCGTCCGCTTCGCCGAGAGCCTGGACCAGGACATGATCGCGGTGCCGCTCGGCCCGCCGCAGCGCGGCGCGATCGTCGCCGCGCCGGACTATCTCGCCCGCCACGGGACGCCCGCGGACCCGCAGGACCTGCACCGGCATGTCTGCGTACGGCGCCGCTTCCCGAGCGGCGGCCTCTACCTCTGGGAACTCGAGAAGGACGGGATCGCCCAGTCGATCCCGGTCACCGGCACCCTCGTCCTCGACGATGACGGGCTGGTGGCCGAAGCGGCGCGCGGCGGCGCCGGCCTCGCCTACCTCTTCGAGGCGCAGGTGGCGGCCGACATCGCGGCCGGCCGCCTGATCCGGGTCCTCGACGCGTGGTGCCCGCCCTTCCCGGGCTTCTTCCTCTACTACCCGAGCCGCCGCCAGATGCGGCCGCTGCTCCGGAGCTTCGTCGATCACGTCCGGGGCCGCTAGCGCCGCCGGCCCGCCTACGGGCGCAGGGCCGCCACGAGGCGCAGCAGGAAGCCGTCGAGGGCCGCCTTGTCGATCCAGCGCAGGACCGCGACGAGGTCGTGCTCGGGATCGCACCAGATCACGTTGTTGCCCGCCCCGAGGGCGCTGAAGGCCGAGGCCGGCAGCTGCGGCTTGGCGGCCGCGCCGCGGTTCAGCCACCAGAGATAGCCGTAGCTGTCCAGCGTCGGGGACGGCGTCAGCATGGCGCGGATCCAGCGCTCCGAGAGGAGCTGCCGCCCGTTCCAGGCGCCGCCGCGGGCGACGAGGAGACCGAAGCGGGCGTGGTCGTCGGCCCCGATGAACAGGCCGCCGCCCCAGTGGCCGCCGCCGGGGACCGACTGGACCCGCGCGCCGTCGACCGCGACCCAGGCCGTGTCGTAGCCGTGCCACGCCCAGTCGCGGGAGGCGCCGATCGGATCCATGATCCGCTCGCGGAGCACGTCCGGGAGGGCCCGGCCGAAGCGGCGCATCAGGCAGTACGACAGCAGGTTCACCCGGACGTCGTTGTACTCGTAGTAGGTGCCGGGGCGCCGCAGCGCCCGCGCCTCGCCCTTGCGGCTGTTGTCGGCGCTCGGGCCGATCTGCCGGAAATGATCGACCTGATCGGACTTGCCGAACAGGGTCCCCTGCCACTCGCTCGACTGCTGCAGGAGGTGGCGCCACGTGATCGCGCCGTTGTGCGGGCCGTCGAGGAGCGGGTCGGGTACGCTGTCGCGCACCGGCGCGTCGACATCGGGGATCAGGCCGTCGTCGTGGGCGAGGCCGGCCAGCACCGCGAGGTAGCTCTTGGCGATCGAGAAGGTCATGTCCGGGCGGGCCGTGTCGCCCCAGGCGGCGGCGCGCCGGCCGCCCTTCAGGATCACGCCCGCCGGGCCGCCGCGCGGGCGCACCGGCCCGTCGACGGCGCTCCAGGGCCCCGTCTCGTTCCACTCGACGATCCCGACGTAGCGCCCGTCGGGATAGTACAGGCTGCGCGGCCACGCGCTCTCGTGGGCCTGCGCGAACGCCACCGCGTCCGCGAGCCGCCCGGCATCGAGCCCCGCCGCACCCGGGTCCTGCTCCGCCCAGTCATCCGTCGGCCAGTACGGCCCGGTCGCTTCGGTCACGCGCGTCTCCTGACGGTCCTCTCCGGTCCGGGCGCATGCAGGGCCTGCGCCGCAGATCGGACCCTCCGTAGAGCCATCGGCCCCGCGAGGGCAGGGCGCGCGCCGCGGTTCGGGGCTCGCCCCGCACGACGGGGCCGGATGTGTCAGCCCTTCCCGGTGAAGCGCACGGCGCAGCCCGGACGGGCCGCGACGAGGTCCGCGCCGCGCGCGCGGCCCAGGACCATGCAAGCGGTCGACAGCCCGTCGGCGACGAGCCCCGTCGGCGCAGTGACCGTCACCGACGACAGGCCGCGCGGCGACCGGCCGGTGGCCGGGTCGAAGATGTGGTGGTCGGTGCGGTCGTGCGAGAAGCTCATGTTGTAGTCGCCCGAGGTCGCGGCGAAGCCGGTGAACGGGGCGATGACGGCGGCGATGTCGCCGGGATGGCGGGGATCGGCCAGCCCGAGGCGCCAGGGCGCGCCGTCCGGATGCGCGCCGGCGGCGCCGAACTCGCCGGTATCCACGAAGGCGTCGTCGATGCCGCGCGCCCGGAAAGCCGCCATGACCTGGTCGGCCGCGTAGCCCTGGATCAAGGCGTTCAGCGTCAGGGCCGTCCCGGGCTCCAGGACGATCCGGTCCATCGCGACCCGCACGCGCCGCCAGCCGACCCGCGACAGGGCCCCCCGCAGGACCTCCGCCCCGGGGCGCTCGCCGCGGGCGGCCGCGCCGGCCCAGACCGGCCAGAGCGGCTGGACGGTCGGGTCGAAGGCGCCGCCGGTCTCGGCCGCGAGGGCGAGGGCGAAGCGCAGCAGGGCGAGCAGGTGCGGGTCGGGCGCCTCAAGGGACCCGTCCCGGTTGAGGCGGGCCAGGGCGCTGTCGGCCCGGAACAGGCTGGCGGCCGCCTCCACGGCGCGCATCGCCGCGAACCCGTCGTCGAGCGCGGCCTCGACCGCGGACGTGTCGGGCCCGGCGGCGGTCAGGGCCACGGTGGTGCCGAAGGCGAGGCCGGCGCGGGTGCGCAGCGCCAGCCCGCGCGACGCCGCGGCGGCGCGGAACGCCGCGACGCCGCCGAGCGCGGCCAGCCCCGCGGCCCCGACGAGGAGTCGGCGCCGGGCCGGCGCGAAGTGCGGCGGCGCGCTCATCCGACGGTCACCGGCCGGGGCGCGGCGCGGCGGCCCCGCTTGCGCGCCACGACCTGCGGCACGCACTGCCCGGGATCGTGGATGATCGTCACGCACTCCATGCACTGGAAGCACTCGGCGTAGTCGACCCGGCCGGAGGGCGCGATGGCGCCGTAGCGGCAGCGGACCTTGCAGAGCTGGCACGGCGAGCCGCACTCCGCCCGGCGCGGGATCCAGTCGAGGACGCGGACCCGCCCGAGGAGGGCGAGGGCGGCGCCGAGCGGGCATAGGTAGCGGCAGAAGCCCTTGTAGACGAGCAGGTTGAGCACCAGCAGCCCGGCCGCGTAGGCGACGAACGGCCACGCCCGGACGAAGTACAGGGTGACGGCGGTCTTGAACGGCTCGACCTCGGACAGGGTGTCGGCGAGGGGCGACCCCGCGGCGGCGGCACCGAGGATGCCGGCGAGCACGACGTATTTCAGCGACCGCAGCGCCCGGTCGAGGCCGGGCGGCACCGCGACCGGGCGGATGCGCAGCGGCCGGGCGAGCAGCGCGACGAGTTCCTGCAGCGCGCCGAAGGGGCAGAGCCAGCCGCAGAACGTGCCGCGCCCCCAGGCGACCAGGGCGGCCAGCGCGAAGGCCCAGAGCACCAGCGAGGGCGGGTCGTAGAGCAGGAAGGCGAGGTCGTGGGTCACGGTGGCGGCCCGCACGAGGCCGACGAGGGTCACGATCGAGAGTTGCGCCTGCGCGTACCAGCCGACGAAGCCGAGGGTCAGCGCCAGGAAGCCGAGGCGGAAGAGGGGGAAGCGGCGCTGGTCCGCCACCAGCCCGCGCTGGCGGCTCAGGACCGGCACCAGCACCGCGAGCATCAGCCCGATCAGCGCGAGTTCGGGCGCCCGGGCCCGCCAGGGGTCGGTCCAGCTCGGCCCGTCATCGGGCCGGACCCGCGTGAACAGGTCGGCGGGCAGGGCGGTCTCGACCGTGAAGCTCCTGGCGATCTTCTCCGACAGGATCTGCCCGCGCTCGCGGACGATCGTCTCGGTCAGCACCCAGGGCGCGGACGGGTCGAAGCCGGCGGCCTGGTCGATCCGCAGGATCGTCCAGGGGCCGGGCGGCAGCCCCTCGGCGAGGCCGGCGTCGCGGCGCTCCACCGCCATGTCGCGCGCGTTCACGATCAGGCCGGCCTGGCCGATCGCCAGCCGTTCGGGGACGGCGCCCAGCACGAACCGGTCGCCGACCGGGTTCTCGGGCGCGTCCTCCGGCCCGGCGCTGACGACCATCACGGCGTGGTTGCCGGCGCCGAGCTCGCGCATCAGCGCCTCGTAGCGCGACGGACCCAGCAGGTTGCGGCCGATCGAGGGCGGGTCCAGGGCGGCGACGTACAGGTCGGTCAGCACGGCGTCGGGCGGCCCCTCGGACGGATCGGCCACGCCGGTGCCCCGGAAGGCCGCGGCGGCGTCCGCGTTCGTGACCGTCAACCGCCGGACCCAGCCCCGGGCAAGAAGCTCGGCCAGGGACAGGGGCTCGTAGAGGTCGGGCTTCGCCTCGACCTTCAGGCCGACATTGGCCGCCCCGAAGCCGAGCTTCGCGCGGGCGACCGCCAGCGCCGAGGCCAGGATCGACTGGTTGATCACCCGGGTCGAGGCGGTGGCCATGGAGATGCCGTCGACGGTGGTCTGCGGCGCGGCGCCGGCGGCCCGCGCATTGGGCCGCCCGACCCGGATCGCCTGCCGGGCCGACAGGCCGGCATACTGCTCGACGAAGGCGAGGAGCGGCTCCGGGCCGAGCCCCTCGAGGAAGACCGGCTCGTGGTGCGCGAGCACCGTCACGTCCCGGAAGGTCCCGTCGGGGGCGAGCGCGATCAGCAGGTCGGGGGGCGTGCCCCCGAAGCCCGGGATCGGCGCGAGGTCGACGGATTCGAACGCGTAGGCGAAGACCTCGTAGGACCCGGCCTGCTGCTTCAGGATCGGCCAGACCGGGAGCCTGTCGTCCTTCTCGCCGACCACCAGCGGGGGCGGGAAGTGGCGTTCGAGGGCGGCGCGATCGAGCTGGCCTGCGTCGACCGAGAGGGACGGCAGGAGCAGGGCGAGAAGGAGCAGTGCGGCGCGTAGGAGCAGGCCCGCGCCCAGGCTTACCGCGGTTCGGAGCGCGGATGGGCTGGGAGACGCTGCGCTCCGCAGCGGCCGCGCCTTATCCCTCCCTCCGCCCCTGGCCGCGTCGGTCACCCATCCGGACCGAGCACGGTCGCCGGCGGCAGTGCGCGACCGGGCATCTGTCCCGTTCGGGAGAGTGACAGGGTGAGGGATCGGGACGTCGAGGATGGAGCACGCTGTCGACGTGCGGGCCGGGAGAGCGTGTCCCGGATGCCGCACGTCCCTCACCCTGTCCCTCTCCCGAACGGGACAGGGGACCCGCGCTCCGGACTGCGGACGAGTCACGGCACCGCACCGGCGGCGCGCCCGTCCGTCGCCTGCGCCGAAGGCATCGGCCGCGCCGCCGCGCCCCAGGGGAAGCGGCCGACCTTCACGGTCTTGATCGGCCGGAACGTCGCGGCGTCGATCACCGTCACGTCGCCGGAGACGCCGTTGGTGGTGAAGAGCCGCGTGCCCGCGGCGTTGAGCGCGAGCTGCCAGACCCGGCGGCCGACCAGGATGTAGCTCTCCACCCGGTAGGTCGCGGTATCCACCACGGCGACCCGGTCGGACGGCCCCAGCGCCACGAAGGCGTGGCGCCCGTCCTTGGCCATCTGGATGCCCACCGGCTGGATCCGGTCGGCCGCGATTCCCTTCACGGCGAACTCGATCGTCGCGATCACCGCGCGGGTGGCGACGTCGATCACCGACACGGTGCCGCCGATCTCCGAGGACGCCCAGAGCCGGGACCCGTCGGCCGTGAAGGCGGCGAAGCGCGGCCGCTGCCCGACCGGCGTCGCGTCCACGGCCGCGAGGGTCTGCGTGTCGATCCAGTGGACCATGTTGGTCGTCTCGGAGGTCGTGACGGCCGTACGCCCGTCCGGGCTCACCGCGACGCCCTCCGGCTCGATGCCGACGTCGATCTGCGCCAGCACCCGGCGGGTCTGCGCGTCCACCACCGTGGTGGTGGCGTTCTCCTCGTTGGCGATGAACAGGGTGCGCCCGTCGGGCGCCAGGGCGAACTGCTCCGGGTCCTCGCCCGAGGGCAGGTCGTGCCGCACCTGCCCGGTCTCCGGGTCGATCACCTGCACGGCGTCGGAGTCGCTGGCGCAGACGTAGAGCGACCGCCCGTCGCGCGAGAAGGTCAGCCCGCGGGGCCGACGGCCGACCGGGAAGGTGCGCAGCACCTCCAGGCTGTCGCCGTCGATCACCGAGACGGTGTTGTCGCGCTCGTTCGAGACGAAGATCTCTTCCGCCCGCGCGGGGCCCGCGAGGCAAAGCAGCAGCGCGAGGGCGGCGAGCCGGGTCATTCTGACGTCCCCGAGAAGGCGCGGCAGGCACTCTCGGGCGCGTCGAGGCCGAGCGTGTCGAGTTCCGTGCGGTGGTGGAGGTAGCCCTCGATCGGCGCCGTCGCGGTGACGGCCCCGGGCCAGAGCAGGAAGACCGGCTGGCGCAGCTGCCCGTCCCAGGCGCGGAAGCTCAGGGGGCGGCCCTTGAAGCCGCCGATCTCGAAGCCGGGCGCCGTCAGGGCGGCGCGGACCGTCGCGGGGTCGGTGCTGCGCGCCTTCACGGCCGCCTCGCCGACGGCGTGCACCGCCATCCAGCCGGCCCAGTCGACGGGCCGCATGGCGCGCCCGGCGAGCTTGCGGAACCGCCCCTGGAGCTGCACGGCGGCCCAGGCCTCGACGGGCCGCCCCCAGGCGGCCGTCGCGAGGCCCTGCGTGCCGACGAGGGGCCGGGGCGAGGCGGTGTTGTAGTTGAGGCTCGCGCCGAACGCGCCGGCCTCGTCGGCCACCGCGACCACGTCGTGCTCGGGCCCGCGGGTCGGCAGGGCGAACTCGCGCAGGGCCGTGTCGCGGACGTCGCCGCCCTGCGGGTCGTAGCGCGACTCGGCGACGATCCGCGCGCCGAACTTCCTCGCGCTGCGCCGCAACGCCTCGGCGAAGAGCGCGTCCCCCGGTTCCGGACCGGTGACCAGCAGGATCCGGGTCCAGCGCTTGAACGCCAGGAACTGCACCAGCGCGTCGGCCAGCATGGCGCGGGACGGCAGGACGTGGAGCAGGTTCCTTCGGCAATCGGCGTCGCGCAGGCGCGTGTCCGGGGCGCCGATGTTGAGGAGCACGCTGCCCTTCGCCTCCGGCAGGTCGGCGAGCGCGAGAACGTCGGCGGCCGGGGCGTTGAGCACCACGAAGCGCCGGTCGGCGAGGTCCCGGAAGGCCTGGCGGATGTCGGCGCCCGGCTCGACGATCGTGGTGCCGAGGTCGAAGCCGAGGCCGAGGAACCGGCCGGTGGCGTTGGAATCGCGCAGGCCGAGTTCCGCGCCCTTGGCGCCCTCGTCGTCGGGGATCGGGTCCTCGTTGTTCAGCGGCGCCGGCCGCTCGACCCGCCGCTCCAGGTAGCGGATCGTCAGGGGCGGGCCCGCCGGCGCGGGCGCGGCCCGCCCCTGCGCGACCGGCGCCAGGGTCGCCATGGCCGCCACGGCCGCCAGCACGACGGCGCGCCGCAGGCCGGCCCATGGCCCGCCGCGCATCCCGGGCCGCCGCGCACCGGAGGACACCATCCCCGCCCGTCTCCTCCAGCCCCGCGGCGCTCGTCTTTGGCCGGGAGTCTAGGAGCGGAGTTGCGCCCTCCGATATTAGACCAAGGTGCACAAACCGGGTTTGATGCAGTGCAACACAAGTGGTGGATGGCGCTAATCTGGCCGATCCGTACCAAAGCATAATGGGTCCGCCGCCCGGTACTTGCTAACCGTCGAGCAACGACGACGGGAGGGGCGGATGCGCACGATGAAGACGGCGGCGGGCGGCGTGCTCGCGGCGCTGGGACTGGCGCTGGCGACCGCCGGCGCCCTCGGGCACGGCGACGTCCAGCCCCAGCCGGTCAACACCGACGGCCTCAAGCCGCTGGGCGCCGAGTGGGTCGCCGAGAACCCCTACAAGGGCGACAAGCACGCCATCGCGATCGGCGCCTCGGGCTTCAACCAGAACTGCGCCCGCTGCCATGGCCTGGAGATGATCTCCGGCGGCCTCGCCCCGGACCTGCGCTACCTGCCGCAGGGCAAGGAGGGCGACGAGTACTTCGTCGAGCGCATGAAGCACGGCGCCGTCATCAACGGCGTGACCAAGATGCCGGCCTTCGAGGGTGTGATCTCGCAGGAGGGCCTGTGGGCGATCCGGAGCTACATCGAGTCGAAGCATGAGGAGTAGCGCGCGGCTCCTCCTCGCCTGCGGCCTGCTCGCGGCCCTCCGGTTCCAGCCGGAGGCGGCCGCGCGCCCTCTGGACCAGGTCGTGGCCGACGGCACCCTGCGGGTGGCGGTCTACGGCGACAACGCGCCGTTCTCCGAGGAGGAGACCGGCAAGCCCCGCGGGATCGACGTCGATCTCGCCCGCGCGATCGCCGACAGGCTCAAGGTGAAGCTCGACCTGCGCGTGGTCGACGCCGGCGAGAACGTCGACGGCGACCTGCGCCTGAACCTGTGGCGCGGCGACCTCGCCGGCACGCCGCTCGCCGACCTGATGCTGCACGTGCCCACCGACCGGCAGCTCGCCCTGCGCAATGAGCAGGTGTTCTTCACGGCGCCGTACTTCGAGCAGGAGATCGCCTTCGCGTACCGCAAGGGCGCGCTGGACGGCTTCGACAGCCTCGACGACATCGGCGACCGGAGCGTCGCGCTGGAGGGCACGGGCGCCGCCGACCTGATGCTGCTGACCGCCCAGGGCGGCCGCTTCCGCCCGAACCTGAAGCATTACAGGAGCTTCGAGGAGGCCGCGAAGGCCTACCTCGCCGGCGAGGCGCCGATCCTGGCCGGGAGCCGCGCGGCGATCGAGGCGGCGCTGTCCGCCGCGAAGGCCCCGAAGGACGACAACCCGATCGCCACGGTCCCGTCGACGGGGCTGGTGAAGACCCGCTGGGAGATCGGCGGCGCGGTGAGGATCGATTCCCGCGACCTCGCCTACGCGGTCGGGGACGCGATCACGGCACTGAACGCGGAGGGTCGGCTCAGGGCGATCTGCGAGAGCTACGGCGTCACGTACGCGCCGCCGAAGGGGTATTGAGCGCATCCGTCATCGCGAGCGCAGCGAAGCGATCCAGACAGCGCGCCATCGTGGGATGCTGTGCTGCCCTGGGTCGCTTCGCTGCGCTCGCGATGACGGTAACAGCGAAAATCAGACCTCCCGAACGAGACCTCCCTCGGATTCGCGCAAATCCGAGCGCCGATCTCGACGAATACATTGAATTCACCGGTCCGCAGAGTGGCCTTATTGGACCAATGGCCAATAAGACTTTCCTGAGAAGCCCGATAGCTTCGTCCTCCAAGGGGGCGCCCCGCGACTCGTGCGGCCCGCGTCGAAACCCGGATGCCCCGGCCACACGGACCGGGGCCGAATACGGAGGACACGTCATGAGAATGCGGACCCGGTTCCTCGCCGCGGTGGGCGTCGCCGCCCTCGTGGCGGGCGGCGCCCTGCCGGCCATGGCCCAGGGGGTCACCGAGCAGGACATCATCAACGACGCCAAGACGCCCGGCGACGTGGTCACCTACGGCCTCGGCCCGCAGGCCCAGCGCTTCAGCCCGCTGAAGACGCTCAACCGCGACAACATCAAGGGCCTCGTCCCGGCGTGGTCGTTCTCGTTCGGCGGCGAGAAGCAGCGCGGCCAGGAGAGCCAGGCGCTGGTCAAGGACGGCATCATCTACGTCACGGGCTCGTACTCGCGCATGTACGCGATCGATTCCCGCAGCGGCGAGAAGAAGTGGGAGTACGACGCCCGCCTGCCGGAGGGCATCCTGCCCTGCTGCGACGTCGTGAACCGCGGCGCCGCGCTCTACAAGGACAACGTCTATTTCGGCACGCTCGACGCCAAGCTCGTCGCGCTCAACACCAAGACCGGCAAGGTCGTCTGGCGGAAGGAGATCGACGACTTCAAGGCCGGCTACAGCTACACGGCCGCCCCGATCATCGTGAAGGGCAAGATCATCACCGGCGTGTCGGGCGGCGAGTTCGGCGTGATCGGGCGCATCGAGGCCCGCGACGCCGAGACCGGCGAGGTCGTGTGGAAGCGCCCCGTGATCGAGGGTCACATGGGCGAGCTCAACGGCAAGCCCTCGACCATGACCGGCAAGGTCAACGAGAGCTGGCCCGGCGACATGTGGAAATTCGGCGGTGGCGCCACGTGGCTCGGCGGCACCTACGATCCCGAGACCAACCTGATCTACTTCGGAACCGGCAACCCCGGCCCGTGGAACTCCTGGCTGCGGCCGGGCGACAACAAGTGGACCTCCTCGCGGCTCGCCCTCAACCCCGACAACGGCGAGATCGTCTGGGGCTTCCAGACCACCCCGCACGACGGCTGGGACTTCGACGGCGTCAACGAGTTCGTGCCGTTCGACCTGAACAAGGGCGGCAAGACCATCAAGGCCGGCGCCACCGCCGACCGCAACGGCTTCTTCTACGTCCTCGACCGGACCAACGGGAAGTTCATCTCGGCGACGCCGTTCGTCGAGAAGATCAACTGGGCCAAAGGCATCGATGAGAACGGCCGCCCGATCTACAACGAGGAGAACCGCCCCGGCGACCCGAGCAAGGCGACCGGCGACGACAAGAAGGGCAAGTCGGTCTTCGCGGTGCCGAGCTTCCTCGGCGGCAAGAACTGGATGCCGATCGGCTACAGCCCCGACACCAAGCTGTTCTACGTGCCCTCCAACGAGTGGGGCATGGATATCTGGAACGAGCCGGTGAACTACAAGAAGGGTGCCGCCTACCTCGGTGCCGGCTTCACCATCAAGCCGGTCTTCGACGACCATATCGGCTCGCTCAAGGCGATCGACCCGGCCTCCGGCAAGGTCGTGTGGGAGTACAAGAACAAGGCCCCGCTCTGGGCCGGCGTGCTCACCACGGCGGGCAACCTCGTCTTCACCGGCACACCGGAGGGCTTCCTGAAGGCCTTCGACGCCAAGACCGGCGAGGAAGTCTGGAAGTTCCAGGTCGGGACCGGCGTGGTCTCCTCGCCGATCACCTGGGAGCAGGACGGCGAGCAGTGGGTCGGCGTCGCGGCCGGCTGGGGCGGCGCGGTCCCGCTCTGGGGCGGCGAGGTCGCCAAGTCGACGGCCGGCATTAACCAGGGCGGCAGCTTCTGGGCGTTCAAGCTGCCGAAGACGGTGGCGTCGCGCTGAGGGCCCGCAACCGAAAGCGTGCCGGTCCCCGCGGGCCGGCACGCCCAGGTCCCGGGGCCGGGCTGTCGTCTCAACACCCGCTTGCGCCCCGGGGCCGCATCGATCACCTTCGGACCTCCCGCCCGCGTATTCGGCGGATCCTGTGAGGATCTCGAGCGAAGGACCGAGGTCTCCGTGCATCTCCTGATCGTCGATGACCACCCGCTGTTCCGCGACGCCCTGGCGGCCACGATCCGCCTCGCGCACCCGGACGCGGTGCTGCACGAGGCCGACGGGATCGAGGCGGCCTGCGCGGTGCTGGCCGCGAACCGCGGCATCGACCTGACGCTCCTCGACCTGTCGATGCGGGGCGTCACCGGCTTCGACGGGCTGATCACCATCCGGGCGAGCTTCCCGCGCATCCCGATCCTGATCGTCTCCGGCCACGAGGATCCGCGCATCGTCCGCGAGGCCCTGCAGCACGGGGCGGCGGGCTTCGTCCCCAAGGCCATGGACAAGGCGACGCTCACCCGGGCGATCACCGAGGTGATGAGCGGGGCGCTGTTCCTGCCGCCGGGGCTCGCCGAGGCCGGCGCGCCCGCGCCCCGGTCCAAGAAGGCGCCGCTGGCCGAGCGCCTTGCCCGGCTGACGCCGCAGCAATTGCGGGTCCTGATGATGATCCGTCAGGGCAAGCTCAACAAGCAGATCGCCCACGAGCTCCAGGTCGGCGACTCGACCGTGAAGGCGCACGTCTCGGAGATCCTGCGCAAGCTCGAGGTCATCAGCCGCACGCAGATCGTGATCGACACGGCGTCCCTCGACTTCGATCAGATCCACAACAGCCACTCGGCCTAACGACGCGATCGCGGGATCCGGCCTGCGGCTCGGGGATCGCCGCGACCGCGGCTGCGCGTCCGGACGCGCCCCGTGCAGCGACCGGATCATATGTGCCTATCGCAGAACAAACCCAAGTTATGGGTCGACTCATTCTTCTGGCGCAGCCCTGATCCCCTCGCGGCATCCCTCAATCAAGATCGATATGAGGCTATCTATCGGCGTGCGAGCCGATTGAACCGGTGACCTCGCCGGCTCCTCGCGACGGTGGATCAGGTTGTGACCGGCATCGATGGTCCGACGACGCGCGGGCGACTGCAGCAGATCGACACCCACGCCCTCCTGACCACCGGCCGCCACCGGCGCCGCGCCGCCGTCGGGGCCGCGCGCGAGCCGGAGCCGGTGCCGTGACCGTCCCCGGATGGCGCGACTGGGCCTTCGCGCTGAAGACCTACGCGGCGGCGATGCTCGCCCTGTACCTCGCGCTCTGGATCGACCTGCCGCGGCCCTACTGGGCCCTCGGCACCGTCTACATCACCAGCCAGGTCCTCTCCGGCGCGACGCGCGCGAAGGCCGCGTACCGGGTCTGCGGCACCGTGCTCGGCGCGGCGGTCAGCGTCGTGCTGGTGCCGAACCTCGTGAACGCGCCGCTCCTGCTGAGCCTCGCGGTGGCGCTCTGGGTCGCGCTCTGCCTCTACGTCTCCCTCCTCGACCGGACCCCCGCGAGCTACCTGCCGATGCTCGCCGGCTACACGGCGGCGCTGATCGGTTTCCCCGCCGTCGACGATCCCGGGGCGATCTTCGACACGGCGGTGGCGCGGGCCGAGGAGATCTCCCTCGGCATCGTCTGCGCCAGCCTCGCCGCCACGCTGATCCTGCCGCAATCGGCCGCCCCACTCATCGTCGGACGGCTGAATGACTGGTCGGCGGAGGCCCGGGCCTGGATCCGGAGCGCCCTCGCGGCCGCCCGCGCGCCGGAGGCCGCCGGGCCGAGCCAGGGCCGGCGCCTGCGCCTCGCCTCGGACGCGATCGGCCTCGACGCCCTCGGCCTCGCCCTGCGCAACGAGGCGACGGGCGCGGAGCACGCCGCCGAGGCCTTCGCGCCGCTCCGTCAGCACATGCTGATGGTCCTGCCGATCGTCGCCGCCGTGGCGGACCGCGTCGCCGCCCTCGAGCAAGCCGGCGCTGTTCCGGCGCGGGTCCGGGCCTTCCTGTCGGACCTCATCGCCTGGCTCGCCGACGAGGTCGACGATCCGGATCGCGCCGCGCGGCTGCGCGACCGGATCGACGGGTTCGAGCCCGCCCTCGGCCGAGCGCCGGACTGGAACACGCTCCTCCTCGCGAGCCTCGCGGCGCGCCTGCGCGACGTCATCGACCTGCGCCAGGATCTACGGGCACTGCGCGGCCACCTCGCGGCCGGCACCGCGCCCCGCGCGCCGCTCGCCTTCGCCTACACGGCCCGCGTCCGGTCGATCCGCCACCGGGACCACGGGCTGGCCGCGTTCTCGGCCTTCGGGGTGTTCGCGGGCCTGCTCGCCTGCTGCGCCGTCTGGATCGCCACCGGCTGGCCGGACGGCTCCGCGGCGCCGATGATGGGCGCGGTCGCCTGCTGCCTGTTCGCCGCGCAGGACGATCCCGCGCCGCAGATCCTGAGCTTCGCCAACTCGGCGATCGTCGGCGCCCTGGGCGCGGGCCTCTACCTGTTCGCCGTGCTGCCGCTCGCCACCTCCTTCGAGATGCTGGCCCTCGCGCTCGCGCCGGCCCTGATCCTGTGCGGATTGATGATGACGCAGCCGCGCACCGCCCCGATGGGCATGGGCGCGGCGCTGAACGGCGCGACCCTGCTGGCCCTCCAGAACGGCTACAGCGGGGACTTCGCGCCCTTCGCCAACGGGGTGATCGCCTCGGTGGTGGGCATGTGGGTCGCCGCCGCGGTGACCCGGGTGATCCGCTCGGTCGGCGCCGGCTGGAGCGCGCGGCGGCTGATCGGGATCAACCGGCGCAGCCTCGCGGCCGCCGCGGCCGGGCGCGGCGCCGGCCACGGGCTCGAACTCGCGGCCCTCATGCTCGACCGCGTCGGCCTGATCGCGCCGCGGCTGGCGAGCCTGCCCGCGGACACGTCCGCCTCCGTGGGCGACCTGCTGGCCGATGTCCGGGTGGGCATCAACCTCGTGGAGGTCCGCCGGGTGCGCCGGCGGCTGACGGGCCCGGCCCGCAACACCGTCGACCGGGTCCTCGCGCTGGCGGCGCGCCAGCTGCGCGGCCGGACCGACCGGCCGGACGCGGCGCTGCTCGCGGCGCTGGACGAGGCGCTCGACGCCGTCGCGGGCGCGGTCCCGTCGCCAGAGCGGCGCGCCGCCCTGATCGGCCTCACCGGCCTGCGCCGCGGGCTCTTCGCCGACGCGCCGGCCTACCGGGCGGTGCCAGCCCTGGACCACCGGGAGATGGCGGCATGATGGGCGAGATCGACCTCTGCGGCGTGTTCGTGCCGGGCCTCGCCCTCTGGATGGCGCTGGCCTTCGCCCTCGGCCTGCCGCTGCGCCGCCTGCTCGCGGCGACCGGCCTCTACCGCCTCGTCTGGCACCGGCCGCTCTTCGACCTCGCCCTCTACGTCGTCCTGCTCGGCGGCGTGGTGACCCTCGCCCACCGGACCCTGCCATGACCGCCCTGTTCTCCGCCCTCGGCCGCCTCCTGGTCACCCTCGGCATGGTCGCCGCGGCGCTGATCGTCGGCCTCGGCCTGTGGGACTATTACATGGACGCCCCCTGGACCCGGGACGGGCGCGTGCGCGCCGACGTGGTGGCGGTGGCCCCCGACGTCTCCGGCCTCGTCACCGAGGTGCTGGTGGAGGACAATCAGGTCGTGCGGAAGGGCGACATCCTGTTCCGGATCGATCCGGACCGGTTCCGCCTGGGGCTGCGGCAGGCGGAGGCGATGGTGGAGGGCCGCAAGGCGACCGCCGAGCAGGAGGCGGCCGACTACGCCCGCTACAGCAGGCTCTCCGACGCGGCGGTGTCGCAGCAGCGGGTCGAGGCCGCCAAGGCGGCCGACCTGTCGGCGCGGGCCGCCTATGAGCAGGGCCTGGCGGATCGCGACCTCGCCAAGCTCAACCTGGAGCGCTCGGCGGTGCGCGCCCCGGTCAACGGCCGGATCACCAACATGGAGCTGCGGCCGGGCGCCTACGTCACCACCGGACGCGGCGTCATGGCGCTGATCGACAGCGACACCGTCCGGATCGAGGGCTACTTCGAGGAGACGAAGCTGCCGCGGATCCGCGTCGGCGCGCCCGTGACCGTCGAGCTCATGGGCGAGGACGGGGCGCTCCGCGGCCACGTCGCCAGCATCGCCGGCGGCATCGGCGAGACCGGCCGCAGCGACGCCTCCAACCTGCTCGCGAACGTGAACCCGACCTTCTCGTGGGTGCGCCTCGCCCAGCGCATCCCGGTGCGGATCAGCCTCGACGGCGGCACGGCGGACCCGCGGCTGGTGAGCGGCCGGACCGCGACGGTCTCGATCGCGCCGGCGGCCGGCGGGGCACCCCTGCGCTGGCCCTGGACGGCGTGGCGCGAGGCGCTCGCCCGCTGAAGGCGCGACCGAACCATCCGGGCGCGCCCGGGTTGGCCTCACACCACAGCCCAACGACCTGTCAGGAGGCCCCATGTCGAAGACGATCCTCGCCCTCGCCACGTCATTCGTACTCGCCACGTCCGGGGCGGCGCTGGCCCAGGCGCCGCAGACCGGCGGCGCCAACCAGGGCAACGTCAACAAGTCCGGCGCGGTGGGCGGCACCGGGACCGGGACCGGCTCGATGGAGAGCACCGGGTCCACCGGCGCCGGCATGGCGCCCGGCACCAGCGGCGGCCCGCGGGTCAGCACGCCCGGCGCCCCCGCCGGCAGCAGCTCGGGCAACGGCGCCACCGGCAGCGGCGCGGCGCCCAGCGGGAAGTAGGCCCCGCCGGTTCTCCCTCCCGCTGCCGTGGGGGGAGGGAGAACCCGTCAGGTCCCGATCCGGACCGGCGTGTGCCCCGGCCCTACGCGCCGAGGCCGCCCACGCACAGGTACTTGGTGTTCAGGTAATCCTCGATGCCCTGGTACGAGCCCTCGCGGCCGAGGCCGGATTCCTTCACGCCGCCGAAGGGCGCCACCTCGGTGGTGATGATCCCCTCGTTGATCCCGACCATGCCGTATTCCAGCGCCTCCGCCACCCGGAAGGTGCGGCCGAGATCGCGGGTGTAGAAGTAGCAGGCGAGGCCGTACTCAGTGTCGTTGGCCATGCGGATCGCCTCGGCCTCGTCGCGGAACCGGAACAGCGGCGCCAGAGGCCCGAAGGTCTCCTCCCGGGCCACCGCCATGGCGGGCGTGGCGCCGGTGATCACCGTCGGCTCGAAGAACTGGCCGCCCAGCGCGTGCCGGTGGCCGCCCGCCACCACCCGGCCGCCCTTCTCGACGGCGTCGCGGATATGGGCCTCGGTCTTCTCCACCGCGGCCATGTCGATCAGCGGCCCCTGGGCGACGCCGTCCTCGACGCCGTTGCCGACCTTCAGGCGGTTGGCCGCCTCGGCCATCTTCTCCGCAAAGGCGTCGTAGATCCCGTCCTGCACCAGGAAGCGGTTGGTGCAGATGCAGGTCTGGCCGGAATTGCGGTATTTGGCCAGCATCGCGCCCGCCACCGCCTTGTCGAGGTCGGCGTCGTCGAACACGATGAAGGGCGCGTTGCCGCCGAGCTCCATCGAGACCTTCTTCACCGTGTGGGCGGCCTGCTCCAGCAGCACCTTGCCGACCTCGGTGGAGCCGGTGAACGTGATCTTCTTGACGAGCGGGTTGCCGGTCATCTCGGCGCCGATCGCACGGGCCGAGCCGGTGAGGATCGAGACCGTGCCGGCCGGGAAGCCGGCGCGCTCGCACAGCACGCCCCAGGCGAGGCCCGAGAGCGGGGTCTGCGAGGCGGGCTTGATCACGATCGGGCAGCCGGCGGCCAGAGCCGGGGCGATCTTGCGGGCGATCATCGAGGACGGGAAGTTCCACGGCGTGATCGCCGCCACGACGCCGACCGGCTCCTTGGTGACGAGGATCTTGCGGTCGCCCCAGGGGGAGGGGACCACGTCGCCGTAGACGCGGCGCGCCTCTTCCGCGAACCACAGCACGTAGGCGGCCGACATGGCGACCTCGCCGCGGGACTCGGTCAGCGACTTGCCCTGCTCGGCGGTGAGGATCTGCGCCAGATCCTCCTGATGCTCGGTCACGAGCGCCGCGAGCTTGCGCAGCAGCACGGCGCGCTCGTTGGCGGTCTTGGCGCGCCACGCCGGGTAGGCCTCGTGGGCGGCCTTGATCGCCTGCCGGGTCTCGTCGGCGCCGGCATTCGGCACCTGGGCGATCAGCGCGCCGGTCGCCGGATTGGTGACGTCGATGCTGCCGGAACCGGCCTTCGACCATGCGCCGCCGATCAGGCAGGCATCGACCAGCAGGGCGCGGTCCTTCAGGGCGGGGGTCTCGAACTCAGGCATCCAACGGTTCCTTCGGCGGCCGCGGCATGTCGGGCTGGGACATGCCGGGCCGCGGCTTGAGAGGCACGCTCTGGGCCGTATTCCTCGCCTGCGCCTCGGCTTTTGTCTCGAAGACATGGGGAGCCAGGTCGCGGCTCGCCAACGAGGCGCCGAGTTTCAATCGCAAGAACGCGCTCGTGGTATACCGGGACGCGGTCTCGTAATAGCGGTTTTCGAGATAGGCGATCGCCGAGAAGTAGGCGTCGCTCACCGTCGGGTCGATCTCGAACCCGTCGTAATTGGCGATCAGGTGAACCTTCCTGCCGATCTCCTGGCAGGCGCGCTCGTATTCGCGGCGCACCAGCTCGACGTCGTCGATGGTCCGGACCTGGAAGCCCTCGAGGTTCGAGAACAGGATGTTGCGCTCCGGGTCGTAGCTGATCCGCTCCGACAGCGAGAGGCCCAGCAGCCACGGCTCCAGCGCCATCACGGACTCGCGGAACAGGCGCGGATCCATCGGCTGCGGATCCTGCACGATCGGGGTGAAACCCATCTGGCCGAGGATGTCGCGCGCGATGTCGATGCCCGGCGCGACCTCGACCAGCTCCATGCCGGCCCGCGTCCGGCGGAACACGCAGCGCTCGGTCACGTAGAGGACCGGCTGGCCGCGCTCGGCCGCGTAGGCCCCCGAGAAGGTCACCTGCTCGACCGCGGCGATGAATTTCCGCGAGCGGCCCTCGCTGAGGATCCGGATGCCGCCGTCCTCCACCGCCACCTTGAGGCCGTCGGCCGTGAAGGTGCCGGCGAAGACGAGGCTCTTGGCGTTCTGCGAGATGTTGATGAACCCGCCCGCGCCCGCGAGCTTCTTGCCGAACCGGCTGACGTTGACGTTGCCCTCGGCGTCACACTGGGCGAGGCCCAGGCAGGCGAGATCGAGGCCGCCGCCGTCGTAGAAATCGAACTGCTGGTTCTGATGCAGCACCGCGGCCGGGTTGAGGGCGGCGCCGAAATCCAGGCCGCCCTGCGGCAGGCCACCGATCACGCCCGGCTCGGCGGTGAGCGTCAGGTACTTGAGCACCCGCTCCTCGGCGGCGACCGCCGCGACGCCCTCGGGCATGCCGATGCCGAGATTGACCACGCCGCCCGGCGGCAGTTCGAAGGCGCAGCGGCGGGCGATGACCTTGCGGGTGTCGAGCGCCATCGGGGCGATCCGGTCGAGCGGCACGCGTTGGCGGCCCGTGAAGGCGTGATTGTAGGGCGTGCCGTAGGTCTGGCGGTGGTTCTCGGGACTGCTCAGGACCACGCAATCGACCAGCACGCCGGGCACCTGCACCTCGCGCGGGTTGAGCGAGCCGGCCTCGGCCAGCCGCTCGACCTGGGCGATGACGAAACCGCCGGAATTTTTCGCCGCCATGGCGGCGGCGAGGTTGTCGAGGGTGAGCGCCTCGCGCTCCATGGTGATGTTGCCGGCGGGGTCGGCCGTGGTGCCGCGGATCAGCGCGACGTTGACCGGGAAGGCCTTGTAGTGGAGCCAGGACTCGCCGCCGAGCTCGACCACGCTGACGAGGTCTTCCTGCGTCACGGCGTTGAGCTTGCCGCCCTCCAGCCGCGGGTCGACGAAGGTGCGTAACCCCACTTTGGTGATGTGGCCGGGGGTGTGGGCGGCGATCTCCCGGTAGAGGTGCGAGACCACGCCGAGCGGCAGGTTGTAGGCCTCGATCTCGCCCGCCACCGCCATGGCGCCGAGCTTCGGCACGAGCGCCCAGTGGCCGCCGACGACGCGGCGGACGAGGCCCGGGATCGCGAGCTTGTTGAGGCCGCGTTCCTTGCCGTCGCCGGGGGCGGCGGCGAACATCAGGCCGATCCCGTGCGGGCCGTTGCCGGATTCGAAGCGGCGGGCGAGCGCCAGGATCAGCTCGTCGGGCGTGCCGATCCCGACGAAGCCCGAGACCGCGACCATGTCGCCGTCCTGCAGGATGGCGGCGGCCTCGTCGGCGCTGACGATCTTGTTCTTCAGGCTGCCCATCGGGTGGTCCTCGGCGCCCGGGATGCGGTTCGCCTCCCGCGCAGGGAGGCTATGATGTCCGCCGGACTGGATCGATCGCTGGCGTTGGTGACAGACCGCGACACGCCCCCTCTCCCGTGCGGGAGAGGGTCGGGGTGAGGGACGAGAAGCTTCAGGATGGAGCGCGCCGTCGAAGCGCGTGCATGGCGCGGCTTCTCCGGACCAACCTGATCCCTCACCCTGTCCCTCTCCCGCACGGGAGAGGGAACCCGCGCTCGATCCTGCCGCCACGGCGCCGCGCACGATGTGCGTATCCAGTGGCCGTCCCGGCAGAGGTGGGAGGGGAGGGGCGTCGCGCTCATCGAGGACCGTCGGGCAGACATCCTACCCCCGCTTGCCGAGCCAGTCGGCGATGCCGGAGCCCAGCAGCTTCTGTGCCTTGCCGCCGACGAAGACGCCGACATGGCCGCCGGGCAGACCCATCTCGGTGTAGTCGGTGGTGCCGATCTTATCCTTCAGCGCCTGCGAGGTGGCCGGCGGGATGATGTGGTCGTCCTGAGCGAAGACGTTCAGCACCGGGCAGGTGATGGCCTTCAGGTCCACCCTCCGGCCGCCGAGCTCGAAGGTGCTCTCGACCAGCTTGTTGTCCTGGTAGAGGTCCTTCAGCCACTGCTTGGCGGCCTCGCCGGGATGGTCCGGCCGGTCGGCGATCCACTTCTCCATGCGGAGGAAGTTCAGGAACTTCTTCTTGTCGTCGAGGGCGTCGAGCAGGTCGAGGTTGTACTTCGTCATGGTGCGCATCGGCGTCATCATCGAGAACACCGAGCCCATGAAGGCGCCGGGCAGGGAGCCCTGCGCCTCGATCAGCCGGTCCACGTCCTCGGGCGTGAGCGACCGGGTCCAGACATTGATGAAGCCGTGGCCGGCCCGGTTCTCCCGCGTGTCGGCGTGGAAGTCGATCGGCGTGATGGTCAGCACCATCGCGTTGACGGTCGCGGGGTAGAGCGCCGCGTAGCAGGTGGTGAAGACGCCGCCCTCGCAGATGCCGAGCAGGCTGACCTTATCCCGCCCGGCCGCCTCCTGGATGAAGGCGACGCACTCGGCGAGGTAGCCGTCCACGTAGTCGTCGATGGTGACGTAGCGGTCGGCCCGGCCGGGATTGCCCCAGTCGACGACGTAGAGGTCGAGGCCGAGATTCAGCAGGTTGCGGACCAGCGAGCGGTCCTCCTGCAGGTCGGCCATCGTGTAGCGGCCGATCAGGCCGTAGACGATGAGCACCGGCGGCAGGCCCTTGCTCTCGGCGAGCGGCCGGTAGCGGTAGAGGCTGACCTTGTCCTGGCTCCAGACCAGGTCCTTCGGCGTGGTGGCGATCTCGACATCGGCGTCGCTGACATCGGCGAACAGCCTGGCGCCCTCGCTGATGCGGCGGCCGAGGGTGCCGACCTCGGCCAGCAACGCGGCCGGGGTGAGATTCAGCGGGGCGGCCGGCCCCTTCGGCTTCTCCTGATCAGCCATGGGCGTCCTCCCCGACCCGTGAACCGCCGGCTCTCGCGGTCTTGCCGGCCTGCCGACGCTCGCGGCGGAGCGCCCGGACTTCCCGGCGCAGCTCGGTCAGGCTCTTGTGGACGTCGTCGAGCTCGGCCCGGGTCGGCTGGCCGTAGAACTCGGACAGGAAGGCCGCGACGTCCTGCTGGGCGAGCCGGAGGTCCGTGGAGGCCCGCAGGACCGCCCGCTGCGAGGCCAGGAACGCGTCGGAGCGCTGGACCTCCAGAAGGACCGCGTTGGCGGTCTCGATCCACCGGCTCATCATGTCGCGGGCGGAGGCGAAGCTCTCGCCGTTTTCGGCGCGGGCATTGGCCTCCTGGGCGAAGGTCCCAGCCGCCCGCGTCCAGGCCTGCAGCATCACGGCCTGATGCTCGCTCTGCGCCCGCCGCAGGCTCGCCCAGGCGGTGAACAGCGCCGCGTAGCGCCGCTCGGTCTGCCACAGGTCGGCGAGCTGCGGCCCCTCAGCCATGCGGGTCAGGGCGGCGTCGAACTCGGCCGAGCCGCCGAGCCAGGCCTGCGGATCGAAGATCCGGGCGAGCACCGCTCCGGCCGTCGGGTCCGGCGCGCCGGGGCCGCCCTGGAGCGAGCGCGTCAGCGTCTGCGAGAGGGCGCTGGCGGCGGTCCAGGCCTCAGTCAGCTTGGCCTGCGCCGCGGCGAGATCCGCGAGGTCGCCGCCCGGGAAGGTCGGCCAGCCGAACCCGGGCGCGGACTGCCCGGCGCCCGGGGTGAAGAAGCCCGCGCCGGCCCGCGTCCAGAACTCGCTCATCGCCCGGAACGCGTCGAACTGGTCCATGCTGGCGTCTCTCCTCACAGCCTCAGGCTGAAGACTTCGAACCCGCCGTCCTTGCGCGCGGAGCGAAGCAATCCAGCAGCGCCATGCTCAACGACGGCGCGCCGCCCTGGGTCGCTTCGCTGCGCTCGCGATGACGGTGTGGGCTGGACTGATCGGGCGACAGCCCCAGCATCACCGCCGTCGTCATGCTCACGCCGCCGGCCGCGCCTCTCCCAGCGCCTCGGCGTAGATCGCGAAGGCGTCGTCGTAGGTGACCTCGCGCGGGTTGTTCACGAGGAGGCGTGTCTGCTTCATCGCGTCGGTGGCCATGCGCTCCAGGTCCTGCCGGGCGACGCCGACCTCGGCGAGCGAGGCCGGCACCTTGCAGTCGCGGCAGATCGCGTCGAGGCTCTCGACGAAGCGCTTGGCGGCCTCGGACCGCGGCAGGTCGGCGGCCGCGGGGTCGAGGATCGGAGCGAGCTCCGCGTAGAGTCCTTCAGCGTGCGAGAGGTTGAAGCGCATCACCCCCATCAGCACCAGGGCGTTCGAGAGCCCGTGCGGCACGTGGAAGATCGCGCCGACCGGGTAGGCCAGGGCGTGCACCGCCGCCACCGGCGCGTTGGCGAAGGCCATGCCGGCGAGCATCGAGCCGAGCAGCATGCCGGAGCGCGCCTCGAGGTTCTTCCCGTCCGTGCAGGCGGTCCGGATGTTGGCCGAGAGCAGCGCCAGCGCCTGCTTGGCGAGCTGGTCGGAGATCGGGTTCTTCTTGTTCTTGCTGGTGAAGGCCTCGATGGCGTGGACCATGGCGTCGATGCCGGTCGCCGCGGTGACGTGCGACGGCAGGCCGAGCGTCAGCTCCGGGTCGAGCACCGCCCAGTCGGGCAGGAGCTTCGGCGCGACGACGCCCTTCTTCTCGGTGGTCGGCGTCGTGACGATCGAGATCGGCGTCACCTCCGAGCCGGTGCCGGCCGTGGTCGGCACCAGGATCAGCGGCAGGCGGTCGCCCTTGGCGAGGCCGACGCCGTAGATCGCGTCGAGCGGCTCGTCGGACTTGGCGAGGTAGGCCACGAGCTTGGCGGTATCGAGCGCCGAGCCGCCGCCGATCGACAGGACGAGGTCGGTCCCGAGCTCGCGGGCGCGCTTGGCCGCCGCCTCGATCACCGTCGAGGGCGGGTCGGCGACCACGTCCTCGTAGACGTCGAGGGTGACGCCGGCTTCCGCCAGCGCCGCCTCGGCGGCCTGGGTGAGGCCGGCGCTGCGCACGCCCTTGTCGGTGACGAGGAGGACGCGCTTGGCCCCGAAGCTGCCGACGATCTCCGGCAGCTTCTTCGCGGCGCCGGCCTCGAACAGCACGTTCGGCGTGGTCTGGAAGGTGAACGGGTTCATCGCGCTGCCCTGTCTTGCGTGCCGACCATCTGCGAAACCGGCCTCACTCGGCCGGCTCGAAATCCTTCACCTTGGCGCGCAGCTCGTCGACCAGCACGCGGGTGTTCTCCGAGTAGTCGATCGGCACCGCCACGAGGTGCACCCCGCCCGCCGCGAAGGCCCGGTCCAGCGTCGGCACGAGGTCGTTGACCGACTCGACCCGGTGGCCGGTCGCCCCGTACGACTTGGCGTAGAGGACGAAGTCCGGGTTGCTGAAGGTCATGCCGTAATCGGCGAACTTGTCGACCGCCTGCTTCCAGCGGATCATCCCGTAGGCCGAGTCGTCGAGCACCAGCACCACGAGGTTGAGCTTCAGCCGGACGGCGGTCTCCATCTCCTGGCTGTTCATCATGAACCCGCCGTCGCCGCAGACGGCCATCACGCGCCGCTTCGGGTAGAGCATCGCCGCCATCATGGCCGAGGGCAGGCCCGCGCCCATCGTGGCCAGCGCGTTGTCGAGGAGCAGCGTGTTGGCGACGTAGGTTCGGTAGTTCCGGGCGAACCAGATCTTGTACATGCCGTTGTCGAGGCACACGATCCCGTCCTCCGGGATCACCCGGCGCACGTCGCGCACGAGGCGCTGCGGCGTCACCGGGAAGCGGTCCTCGCCGGCCCGATCGGCGATATGGCCGAGGATGTGCTCGCGCAGGTGCAGCAGCGCGCCCGCGTTCGGGAGCTTGCCGTCGAGCTTGTCGGCCAGCAGCTTCAGCGTCGGCCCGAGGTCGCCGACCACCTCGGCATCCGGATAGTACACCTGCTCGACGTTGGCCGGCATGTAGCCGATGTGGACGACCTTCTGGTCGGCCTGGCCCATGAAGAAGGGCGGCTTCTCGATCGTGTCGTGGCCGATGGCGATGATCAGGTCGGCCTTATCGATCGCCTCGTGGACGTAGTCGCGCTCGGAGAGGGCCGCGGTGCCCATGTAGAGGTCGGTCCCGCCCGCGACGGTGCCCTTGCCCATCTGGGTGGTGAAGAACGGGATGCCGGTGCGCTGCACGAAGCCGCCGAGCTCGCCGGTGGCGCGGGGGCGGCTCGCGGCGGCGCCCAGCATGATCAGCGGGCGCTTGGCCTTCAGGATCATGTCCGCGGCGCGCGCGATCGCGGTCGGGTGGGCGACCGGGATGTCGATCGGGTGCGAGGGGACGAGGTCGGCCTCGGCCTCCTCGGAGGCGATGTCCTCGGGCAGCTCCAGCAGCACCGGGCCGGGCCGCTCCTCGGTGGCGACCCGGAAGGCGTCGCGCACGATGGTGGGGATCGAGGAGGCCGAGACGATCTGCCGGGCCATCTTGGTGATCGGCTTCATCGACGAGATCACGTCGACGATCTGGAACTTGGCCTGGCGCGAGGACAGGATGCCCTTCTGGCCGGTGATGATGATCATCGGCATGGCGCCGAGATGGGCGTAGGCCGCGCCGGTGGAGAAGTTCAGGGCGCCCGGGCCGAGCGTCGAGAGGCAGACGCCGGGGCGGCCGGTGAGTCGGCCGTGGGTGGCGGCCATGAAGCTAGCCGCCTGCTCGTGGCGGGTCAGGACCAGCTCGATCTTGGAGTTGCGCAGAGATTCGACGACGTCGAGGTTCTCCTCCCCGGGAATCCCGAAGATGCGGTCGACGCCCTCGTTCTCGAGGGCCGCGACGAGGAGATCTGAACCTTTGGGCATGCGACGTCTCGCTGATGTAACGGTGTTCCCCGGCCGTCCGGGTCGATTCCGGCACTGTGATCGCGAGGCCGTGAACGACACGAGACGGAGGAACACCCCCCGAATACTCGGTTCGTTAGAGGGCCCCCCTATAGGGTGGTCAAGGGCCGTCCGGGCCCGTGACGTCACAGAGCCGGCCGGATGCTAACGTGCGGTCCGCCGCCCCGGCTTCGGGCCGGTCGAGCGCACCGGCGGGGCCGACCCGGCTGCCGCGATGGAACAGCGATGGATCGCATCGAGAGCGACAAGACCGTGCCGCCGGGGGACCGGGATGCGGATGCCCCGGCCGTGGACTCGGTGCTGGCACCGGTCGCCGATTTCCCGCGGATCGACCTCCGCGCGGGCGTCGAGGCCTGGGACAAGCGGCGCAAGGCCGGCAAGCGGCTGCGCGCCGAGGTGCCCCACGCGGGCCAGGCCGCGCTGGCTTCCGATCCCGACCGGCCCGACCCGATCGCCCTGATCGAGGCCGCCCACGCGGGCCGCCAGCCGCACCTGATCCCACTGCGGGTCGCCCGGATGGCGAGCTCGCCCTTCGCGTTCCTGCGCGGGGCCGCGCACGTCATGGCCTGGGACCTGTCGCGCGGGCCGCGCAGCGGCATCGACGTCGTGATGAACGGCGACGCGCACACCGACAATTTCGGCCTGTTCGGCACGCCGCAGCGCGACATCGTCCTCGACCTCAACGATTTCGACGAGGTCACGATCGGCCCGTGGGAGTGGGACCTCAAGCGCCTCGCGGCCGGGCTGGCGGTCGCCACCGACGACGCGGGCCTGCCGGCGGGCGAGCGGCGGGCGGCCGTCATGGAGGCGGTCTCCGGCTACCAGCACACGATGCGGCGCCTCGCGCCGCAGGGCTCCCTCGACGTCTGGTACCAGACCACCCGCGCCAACGGCCCGCACATCGCAGGGCTCCAAATGAACGCGGAGGCCCGGGCGGTGGTCCGCCGGGCGGTCGACAAGGCGCGGCGTCGCAACAACCGCAGCCTGCTCGCCCAGGTGGCCGAGCGGCGCACCGACGGCACCTGGCAATTGCAGACCGACGCGCCGATCCTGACACCCGTGGACGCGGCGACCCGCGAGGGCGTCGTCACCGGACTGGAGCGCTACGCCGAGACCCTGCCGCGGGAGCGGCGCTTCATGCTCGACCGCTACCACGTGGTCGACGTCGCCCACCGCGTCGTCGGCGTCGGCAGCGTCGGGACCCGGGCCTACCTCGCCCTGCTGTTCGGCAATTCCGACGCCGACGCGCTCTTCCTGCAGGTCAAGGAGGCGGTCCGACCGGCGCACGCGCCGTACCTGCCGGGCGTGCCGGCGCCGTTCTCCGGGCACGGGGGCGAGCGGGTGATCTACGGCCAGCGCCTGCTCCAGGCGGTGGGCGACCCGCTGCTCGGCTGGACCAGCATCGCGGGCCGGCCGTTCTACGTGCGCCAGATGAAGAACCTGAAGGGCGCGATCCCGCTGGCGCGGATGTCCGGCGCGCCGCTCCTGACCTTCTCGTACGCCTACGGGACGCTGCTGGCGCGCGCCCACGCGCGGACCGGCGACGCGGCGGCGATCGCCGGCTATTGCGGCAGCGGCAAGCACCACGACCTGAGCGGGGCGATCGCCGACTGGGCCGCGGCCTACGCGGAGCGCAATGCGGCCGACTTCGCCCTGTTCCGCGCGGCGATCGCGCGCGGCCGCCTGGAGGCCGCAGCAGATCCGTGCCTGTGACGGTGCGGTCTGCTCGCGGCCGGTCGATGCCGTCCGCACGTCCGTCCTCGCGAGCGGAGCGAAGCGATCCAGATCGCGCGACGCCGGCCAGCCTCGCGCTGTCCTGGGTCACTTCGCTCCGCTCGTGAGGACGGCACGGAATGCGTCGACCGTCGCGTTCAAGCGGAAAGCGTATCAGATGATGCCCGGCGCCGGCGGCTCGTGGGCCAGCCGGACCAGGAGGTCCCGCAGCCAGCGGTGGGCCGGGTCGTGGTCGTAGGAGGCGTGCCACAGCATCGACACGGGCACGTCGTCCAGGGGCACCGGCACGGGGCTGACGCTCAGCGCCAGGGCGCTGGCGAAGGAGGTCGCGAGCCGGGCGTGCATCGTGGCGATCACCGGCGCCGCGCGGACCATGAACGGGACCACGAGGAAGCGCGGGGTCGTCACCGCCAGGGTGCGCGAGCGCCCGATCAGCGCGAGGGCGTCATCGACGACCCCGTGGGCGGTCTCGCGCAGGGACGTCAGCACGTGGGGGAAGCGCAGGTAATCGTCGAGCCCGATCGGCGGCTCCAGGCCGATCAGGGCGGCGTTGAACAGCACCACGTAGCTGTCCCGGTAGAGGAGGCGCTGCTTGTGGTGGAGCTGCCCCTCCGAGAACAGGCCGATGGCGAGGTCGACCCGGTCGGCGTCGAGCTCGTCGAGGATCCGGGTCCGGTCGACGGAGCGCAGCAGCAGCCGGATGCCGGGCGCGTCCCGCCGGAGCTGCGCGATCAGCCGCGGCCCGAGCAGCGCCTCGACGCTGTCGGGCAGGCTCACCGTGAAGGTGCGCGCGACGGTGGCCGGATCGAACCGCTCCTCCCGGTGCACCAGCGCCTGCACCTGCCGGAGGGTGGCGCGCAGCGGCTCGGCGATCTTGAGGGCGCGGGGCGTCGGCCGCATCCCGTCCGGCGCCCGGGTCAGGAGCTCGTCGTCGAACAGGCGGCGCAGGCGGGCGAGGCTCGAGCTCATCGCCGACTGGCCGATCCCGACCCGCGCGGCGGCCCGCGTGACGCTGCGCTCGTCGAGCAGCGCGTCGAGGGCGACCAGCAGGTTCAGGTCGATCCGGCTGAGATCGATATGGTCGATGGCCACGGGCGTCGCGTTCGGTGGAGGGTCGGAGTGCCGACATAGCAGATGCGACGGCTTGCCCGTCATCCCGAAGTCGCGCCGCGGCGTCCCGGAGTGACGGCAGGGCTCGGCCCATGTGACGGTGCCAGCGGCCGATGGTTTCTCGGCACCGACGTCCTTGCGAGCGGAGCGGAGCGAGCCAGCAGCGCGACGCCTGCCGATGTTGCGCGACCCTGGGTCGCTTCGCTGCGCTCGCGATGACGGAGAAGCGTCGTCGACCGCGGCGCGTGGCTCGAATTGCCTTGACAATGTTCCTATTTTGTGCTTCCTGACCGCACCTGTCCGCGGCGGCCCGGGAGCGATCCCGGGGCGTCCTTCGGGGGCCCGCCCGGTGGCTGACCGTGCGGGTCCGGGGACGGGGCGGCGCCCGCGTCGGTGGCTCTCAGCCGCCATCGACCCGGGCGACGGACCGGTGCGGGGCGTGCCTCGGACGCGGGCGTGAGACCGGGCGGCACTCTGCCCGGCGGGGTGAGGAAATGCCCCCGCGCCGACCCGCCTCTGGGCCGACCCTGAGCGACCTGCGGACCCGCCCACTACGAGGCGGGGGACGGCTGGAAGGCCACGGCGCCGATGCGGGTTCCGGAGGTGCGGGCACGGCGTGCGAGTACGGCGTGCCTG
>NZ_FOCS01000041.1:0-27787 GCF_900110155.1 Methylobacterium sp. UNC300MFChir4.1
GGGCCGCCCGCGCCTACGTCCCCGGCGGATGGCAGGCGACCGGGGCTACTCCAGTCCGCCGGCCCGTCGTCGCCTCCGACAACGCCGGGTCGAGCCGGTGATCCCCACCCGCAAGGATCAGCCCCGCCAGCTCGATTTCGACAAAGCCGCCTACCGCGAGCGCAACAAGGTCGAGCGGTTGATCGGCCGGCTCAAGCAGTATCGCCGCATCGCCACCCGCTACGAGAAGCGAGCCGCGAACTACCTCGCCATGGTCACGCTCGGCATGACCATGCTCTGGCTCAGATGACTTTGCAGAGACGCCCTAGCGCCGAGGGATCCTCCGCCTGGGCCGCGAGGAGGTCGTCGCGGCTGACGAAACGATGGCAGGAGCCGAGCGTCTCCACGGTGCCGTAATCACCGCCGGTGCGCTCCGGGAACGCCGGGTCCGCGAAGAAAGCAGCTCCGACCACGGTCGAGCCCGTGCCATAGGGATAGGCCTCAACCGTGACCTTCAGGCCCTGCGACTGGGCGTTGCGGACGAGGTCGGCCGAACGCTCGACATCCTGCAGGCTCGTCGAGTTGAAGTGGCAGATGTGCATGTGCGCGCCGGTGGAGCCCGCGAGGCCGATCAACCGGGTGTAGGCTTCGACCGAGCTTTCCGGGTCGATGTTTGACATGAAGGCCACATGCGTGAAGGTCGGCGCACCGGCGGATGCGGCAAGGCTGCAAAGTTCTGAGAGTTCCTTGAGGCCGGTGCCCGGGGCATAGGCGTTCGGAAAGCCGATGCCGAGGCCGCCCTGGTCGAGGCCCGACCGGACGCGGGCGACGATGTCCGCAGTCTCCGCCACGCTCGCAACGTCGTCGGCCCAGCGGCGATCCTGCATGGCGCGACCCATTCCGGCAATGCTGGAGTCGATCTGCTGGGCGGTCATGGCCGCAATACGGGCGAAGACCCAGCCGGTCGAGGCACCGTAGTTCAGCAGGCGCCCCTGCTCCGCCTGCTCGTCATACCAGCGGGCGACGGGCCATACGCCGAGTTCGAGTTCGAGCGAGGTCGTGACCCCGTCGAAGGCCTGCATCCGGTCGGCTGGCAAACTTTGTCCATGTGCATGCAGGTCGATGAAGCCCGGGGCGACGATGAGCCCGTCGACCGGGAGGATCGACCGGGTCGCGCCCAGATCGTGGCCGATCGCGACGATCCGACCATCCTCAAGCGCGAGGTCCGCAATGACGTCGGTGCGGGTCTCTGGATCGACGATCCGACCACCGCTCAGGATAAGATCATGCATGACGTTACCTGCTCGCCTCGTGCCGCATCGACTGGTCTGCACATGGTTCACCCCTTGGGTCGCGCCGCGACCGGGCTGACGAGGGGACACTCGCTATCGGACAGGGGCGGATATGCTTCGGAGGCCGGCACTCGTTCGACGACCTCATAGTAATCCCATGGTTGTTTCACATTCTCGGGCTTTTTGACTTGCACCAATAGGAAATCGTGAACGAGTTTGCCGTCGGCCCTCAGCTTAGCGCCGCGTGCGTAGAAATCATCGACGGGGCGCGCCCGCATCTGTTGAAGGACCGGGCCCGTCGCATCCGTCCCGGCCGCGGCCACGGCCCTGAGATAGTGAAGCACCGATGAGTAGACGGCGGCGTGAGGAGCCGTCGGCATCACACCGCGCAACGCGGAGAACCTCTTCGCGAACGCCCGGGTCTCGTCGTTGAGGTTCCAGTACCACGCCGTTAGCGTCGTCAGCCCTTTCGCGGTCGCCGGGCCCATGCTGTGGACGTCGGTGAGGAACATGAGCTGGGCGACCGGAATCTGGCCGCCGGAATCCATACCGAACTCGTGCCATTCCTTCATCGCGCTAACGAGCTGAGCTCCCGCGTTGGCGAACGCGACGACCTTGGCGCCGGAGGCTTGTGCCTGGAGGAGATACGAGCTGTGATCGGCCTCGCTCAGAGGATGGAAGAGGGCTCCGAGCGACCGTCCGCCGGCGGAGGCGAGGATTCGCTGCGTTTCGGAGACCATGTTGCGCCCGAACGCGTAGTCCGCACCGATGAAAAACCAAGTGTCGGCGCCCTGAGCGACCAAGCGTCTGGTTGGGCCCGCGACGAGGTTGTAGGAATCGTGTAGCCACGCGAGCCCCGTCTCGGAGCATTGTCTCCCGCTGATCTCCGTCGTCGCCACGGCAGAATAGAGGACGATCTTGTTCTGCTTGCCCGCGATAGCCTGCACCGCCAAGGCGACCGCGGAGTTGCCGACGTCGACGATGACGTCCACACTGTCCACGTCGAACCATCGGCGCACCAAGGCCGAGCCGACATCCGGCTTGTTCTGATGGTCGGCGGTCAGGACATCTACCTTTAGGCCGGGATGCTCTCGCGCGAAATCCTCCACGGCCAAGCGAGCTGCCGCGATCGAACCGACGCCCGCCTGATCGGAAAGCGGACCGGATTGATCGTTGATGACGCCGATCCGCACGGCACCGTCGGATAGTGCGGCGGCGTTCGCGATGCCTGTGGCGAGGTGGCACGCCAGCATCAACAGGGTGAGCCGACGGGCGTTCTTCATGATGCGCGTCGATCCGCGATGGAGAACCGACATGGTGACCCCTCGGATTTCCGAATGATTCGGCGCGACGTCAGCGTCCGGTGACGCGTTTCACGACCTCCAGCCGGCGAGCCCGGGCATTCGCAATCTTCTCTTCCATGAACGCGACCACGTCGGGAGGGGCCGTATCTGGGGAGCCGGAGTGGAACGGGGGGGCCGGATTGTATTCGAGACGAAGTTGGACGGCCTGCGCGGTATGCGGGTCGACGAGTTGCGCGACGAGCGTCAGCGCGAAATCGATCCCCGCCGTCACGCCTCCCCCGGTCATCCGGTTCCGGTCGATGCAGACCCGCTCCGTCGACACGCTCGCGCCGAACAGCGGCAGCGCCTCCCTGGCACTCCAGTGCGTCGCCGCCCGGTATCCCTCCAGCAGGCCGGCGGCACCGAGGACCAGCGATCCCGTGCACACGGATGTAACATAGGAGGCGCCCCTCGCCTGCTTGCGGAGGAAGTCCAGCACGGCGCCGTCTTCCATGAGGGCGTCTGTGCCGTAGCCGCCAGGCACGCAGAGCACATCCAGTTGCGGACACTCGGCGAAGGTCGTGGTCGGGGTCAGAACGATTGGCCCATCGCTCTTCACCGGTTCGACGCGTTTCCAGACGAGGTGTACGGTGGCGTCGGACAGGCTAGCAAAGACTTGAACTGGCCCGGTCAGATCGAGTTGGGTGACGTCCGGGAAGACTAGCAGACCAATTTGAAGGGGGCGGGCCAAGGTCGTCTCCGGCTCGTCATCGTCACTGCCCGGTCAGACTGACATGGTTTCGCCGCTGGCCGAATGGCGTATTTCCCTCGATTTCGGACACAGATGATCGGCATCCTTATCTTCCCCGAATTTCAGATCCTGGATGCCGCAGGGCCGATCGCAGCCCTCGAAGTCGCCCGTCGCCGTGAGCCCCGCGTTCTGGATGTGCAGGCCATCGCCGACGGAGCGGGTCCTGTGCGCAGCTCGTCGGGTGTGATGATGCATGCCGACGATCTGCAATCGGTGACCGCTCTGTCCACCTTGATCGTGGCCGGTGGGGAGGGCGTTCACGACGCGCTCCTGAGCCGAAAGCTCCTCGCCTTCGTCGAAACCATGGCGGCGCGAGGCGCGCGGGTCGCCAGCGTCTGCAGCGGCGCCTACCTCCTGGCCGCGGCCGGGCTGCTCAACGGCCGCCGCGCGACGACGCATTGGTCGCTCACGGCAGACTTCAGCGCGCGGTTTCCGGGCGTCGACCTGATGCCGGACCAGATCTACACAAGCGATGGTTCGGTCTGGACATCGGCCGGCATATCGGCCGGCATCGATCTCGCCCTTGCGATGATCGCGGCCGATTACGGCGACGGCCTCGCACAGGATGCGGCCCGTCAGCTCGTCCTGTATCATCGCCGTGCCGGAGGTCAGTCGCAGTTCTCTACACTTCTTGAGATGAAGAGCCAGAGCGGCAGGTTCGCGGCGCTTCTTCTCTGGATCCGCGATCACCTTCATCTCTCTCTGACGGTCGAGGTTCTGTCGACCCAGGCAGGGATGTCGGCACGGCACTTCGCGCGGGCCTTTGCGGCTGAGGTCGGAATAAGTCCCTCGAAGGCCGTCGAACGCCTCCGGATCGAGGTTGCCCGAGAACGTGTCCAGTTCTCGGCCGAGCCGATCGAGCATATCGCGGAAGCCGCCGGCTTCGGCGACCCGGAGAGGATGCGCCGCGCCTTCATCCGGGTCTTCGGCCACTCTCCGCAGTCGGTTCGCCGAATGGCCCGGGGTCGCTGAATCGATTATCTCCAGCCCTCCCGCGACGTCCGGCAATGTCGCCGGACGACCGCGGCGCCAGGACGCGCTACGTCACGAGCGTTTGTACCGGCTTCCTCGTGCTCGCCGCCGCCGGGCTGCTGCACGGCTACAAGGCGACGGGCCAATGGGGAATTAGGGAGTTCTTGCCGCTCATGGGGGCGACCTCCGGAGGAGGCCCGCGTCGTGCAGGACCGCAACCGCCTGACCGGGGCCGGGGTGACAGCGGAGCTCGATTTCGGCCTAACGTTGGCCGTGCTGCTGCGCGGGCAGGAGGCGGCCGAGCGGGCGCAGCTGATCCTTGAGTACGAGCCCGAGCCGTCGTTCCACAAAAGCACGCCGACGCTCGTCGGGCCGGAGCGCATGACGCAGATGCGCGCGGGCCGGACTTGGATGGACGGCCAGACCCGCAAGGCCGCGCTCGCGGCCGCGAAGCACCTCGGGATTTGACCGGGCAACAGTCAAGGTTAGCTCGCGTCAGCAAGTGACCCGCCGCGGCCAAGGACGACGCGAGACTCGACACGTTGCAACCGAGTTGACGCCGACTGCCTTCTCGCGTTGGACGGGCTGGGCCATGCCGGGCAATCGACGGCTTCGATGTCCGCTTCGGAGCCGTCTTTCCACACATTTGAATGACTGGAATTGGCGCCAAGCCGAATGTCCGGTTCGGCGCGCGATTGAGATCCAGCGTGACGTAATAGTCTGGCCGAGAGCCGTCATTCCGCTTTGGAGCAAACGAGTCAGAAAAGCGGACACAGGGCCTACGACCCGGCCCAGTCATTCGGGCTTCTGAACTGATGACCTCAGATTAGACTACGGGTTAGGCTCGATGCCGATGCTGCTGCGCCACCTTCACCCTTTTCAGGCGGTCAGACCTCTCAGCCTTTCTGCCAGACTCGCCGACGCGAGGTCGCCACGATTGAGGATCTGGCTCGCGCCGCGAAGCTTGCTCCGGTCGTCCGCCGAGAATTCCCGACCCGTCAATACGATCACCGAGATGTCCGAGCAGCCGGGCACGGCTCGCACGCCCTCTAGGAAGCCGAAGCCGTCCATGATGGGCATGTTTAAGTCCACGATGACCACGTCCGGCTTGGTGGCTGCCACGTGCTGCAGGCCTTCTTCCCCGTTCGAGGCTTCCACGACCGACCATCCGTCCTCCTCGAGGGTGGAGCGCATCGCCATGCGGGTCACGGCCTCGTCTTCGACCAAGAGCACGGTGCCGCGCCGGTCCGTCCCCGACAGCCTGAACTGATTCACAATCTTGCCAAACCGGGACCAGTCGACCGGCTTCAGCATGTAGTCCGAGGCGCCGAGCGATTCCGCGAGATTGCGTTGGTCGACGGACGTCACCATCACTACGGGCGTCGACGCAAGTATCGCGTCCGCTTTGATCTGGCTCAGCACCGACCACCCGTCCACACCCGGCATCATCACGTCCAGCACGATGGCGCGCGGTCGCAGCTTCCGGGCTAGGTCAAGGCCGCTCCTGCCGTTCGTGGCTGTCTGGACCCGGAAGCCCTCGCGATGAAGGAACCGCGTCGTGAGCGCGAGCTGGTCCGGATCGTCTTCGATGACCAGGATGACATCGCCATCCAGCTCGTCGTCAACAATGATGTCCGGATCGTTCGAGGCTCGCTCATCGACGGGTGGAACAAAGGTTGCCGGCACGGTGAACGTGAATGTACTTCCCTGGTTAGGCGTGCTGGAGACCGTAACCGTCCCTTCCAGCATGTCGGCGAAGGAACGCGTGAGCGACAGGCCGAGCCCGGTCCCCCCGAAGTTGCGCGTCGTGGAGGCGTCGGCCTGCTCGAAACGCTGGAACAGGCGCGAGACCTGCTCGGCCGTCATACCGATCCCAGCATCGGTGACAGAGAGCGAGAGCCGGTCGATGCCCGAGAGATCCGTCATGCGCGAGGCGGCGAGCGTGATGATCCCATTTTCCGTGAACTTGGCGGCATTGCTCAAGAAGTTGAAGAGCACCTGGCGTGTCTTCGTCAGGTCGGAATGCATCTGGCCCAGGCCGACCGCGAGTTGCAGTTCGAGCGTGTTGCCCCTCTTGCCGACCAGCATCGCGACCGAACTCGCGACGTCGCGCAGCATGTCCTCCACCGCAAAATCCTCGGTGTAGACCTCCATCTTGCCGCTCTCGACTTTGGAGAGGTCCAGCACGTCGTTGATCAGGCCGAGCAGGTGACGGGCGTTGCGCTCGACCTTGCCGATGTCGACCACGAGGTCCGACGCTGCGCAGCCGTCGGAGATCTCCTCACCCATCATCTCGCTATAGCCGATGATTGCGGAGAGCGGGGTGCGGAGTTCATGGCTCATGTTGGCCAGAAAATCGCTCTTCGCTGTGTTGGCCTGCTCGGCCGCTTCCTTAGCGGCCTCCGCCGTCGCATTGGCGCGGGTCAACGCCGCCTCCCTTTCGACGAGGATGTGGTTTGCAGCGTGGAGCCGCCCCAGCGTAGCTTCGTTCTGCGCGACGGACCGGCGCAGGGTGTGGCAGATGCACACGATGGTCGCGCCGACCAATGCGTACTGACACAGCAAGGCATCGTCGACGCCGTTGAGCATCCCGTCCTGCGTGTAGAACCACGCGGCGATCAGGGTGGACAACGACAAGGCCAGCGTTCCTGGACCCCAGCCAAAAGCGAGGCTCGCGAGCAAGAGAACCGGGATGTACAACAGGAACGGCGCGACGTAGGCCGGAGCGAGGAACCGAACGAACGTCATGGCGCCGACAAACAGCAGCGTGACGCTGTAGTCGGTGACCGGCGCGTGACGCCGGCGGGCGACCGTCCCGATCAGGTTGTGCAAGCTGCTCATGAGACGTGAGTGTCACGTGCCGGATGCTTTGCAAAGCGAGCGCGTCCTGCACCCGCCTCGGGGCACGCCGAAGGTCGTCGCAGAACGCGGGCCGCGGTCATCATGCTCGGGCAGCCAGAATGAACGAGCCGGGCGTGCGATAGATGTCTGGTTCGGCGCGGCAACTCGCCGTCCGCGGGGGTGCGCGATTAAGTCCACGTTGAGCGGCGGGGTTTATTCCGCGGCCGGACCGTTGCCTGGGTGTGGAGCGGTCGGACGAGGTCGATGGAACGGTCAGCGCAGCCTACGGATACCCCATCGGCGGTGACCGATGAGCACGATGCGGTCATCGAGGCTGCCGAGGAGGTAGTCCTCGATCCCCTTGCAGACTTCCCGCATATCAACCTGCGCGCGGGTGTGGAGCCGTGGGAGAAGCGCCGGGCGGCCGGCAAGGTTCTGCGCCTGGAACTGCCCCACGCTGCCCATGCCAACCTCAATATCGCCCGCGATCGTCCCGACCCGGTGACCCTCATCGAAGCGGCGCACGCGGGACGGCAATCACACCTGATCCCGCTGCGGGTCGCCCGCATGGCCTCCTCGCCGTTCGCCTTTCTGCGCGGCGCCGCGCAAGTCATGGCCTGGGATCTGGCACAGGGACCGCGCGGCGCCATCGATGTAGTTATGAACGGCGACGCGCATATCTCGAACTTCGGGCTTTTTGGATCGCCCCAGGGCGATGTGGTGCTCGACCTCAACGACTTCGACGAGGTGACGGTCGGGCCGTGGGAGTGGGACCTGAAGCGGCTTTGCGCGAGCATTGAGGTCGCCGCGCGGGATGCAGACGTCGCCGCATCGGAACGGCGGCAGGCGGTACTGAGCGCGGTGGCGGGTTACCAGCACACGATGGACGATCTCGCCCCGCGCGGCTCGCTCGACGTGTGGCGGCGCGCGGCACGCGCCGAGGACCTCGCCTTCGCCGGCATCGAGATCGACGCGCGCTCACAGGCTGTGGTTCACAGGGCTGTCGAGAAGGCGCGGCGGAAGAACAACACGAGCTTGCTCGACCAGGTTGGCGAGCGTCGCACGGACGGTGGCTGGCGCTTTCGCGAGGAGCCGCCGATCCTCGTCCGCGTCGATGAGGCCACGCGCGAGCTTGTGACCACCGGTCTGGAGCGCTACGCCGAGACGCTGCCGCGCGAGCGGCGGTTCATGCTCAGCCGCTACCATGTGGTCGACGTGGCCCACCGCGTCGTCGGTGTCGGGAGCGTCGGGACCCGGGCCTACGTCGCGCTGCTGTGCGGCAACTCCGATCGAGACGTCCTCTTCCTCCAAGTGAAGGAAGCCGTGCGGCCGGCGCACGCGCCCTATCTGCGCGGCATGCCCAGGCCCTATGCCGATCACGAAGGCGAGCGCGTGATCTACGGTCAGCGCCTCCTGCAGGCCGTGGGCGATCCGCTGCTGGGATGGACGAAGATCGAAGGGCGTCCGTTCTACGTGCGGCAGATGAAGAACATGAAGGGCGAGATCCCGGTCGCGCGCATGACAGGCCGATCACTCCTGTACTTCTCGCACGGGTACGGAGCGCTGCTCGCCAAGGCCCACGCACGAACCGGGGATGCGGCAGCGATCGCAGGTTACTGCGGTCATGACGGCCGTGCCGATCTGCGCGAAGCCCTGGCCGACTGGGCTATGGCCTACGGAGAACGGAACGCTGAGGATTATCGGACCTTTCGGGACGCCATCGCGGCGGGCAGGCTTCGCGCGGCCGACGATCCGCATCTCTGACCTTACGGGTGCGGTCGCGATCGCCCGGACACAGCGGGCTTCTCTCGGTGTGTGGGACCCTGGTCGAGCCTGCACCGACGGCGTCGTTCGCCCGCGCGTGTAGCCCCGAACTTGGCGCCGCACGAGCCGAGCCGTCGCCGGACCGGGGCGCTGTGACGGGTCGAACCGTCTCCCCTACGCATGGCCGCCTCGTCCGGCGTGCCGGCCTCTGGATCGCCGGAGCGTTGCGACGTCGATCCCCATGCCGGACCCGGCACAGCCGGACCGCTGCCTGAGGCGGCAGATTCTGGCTGCATCAAGCCTACCCGCCGACGCTGACCTCCACAGACATGTCCAGAAAGGCGTCCGCCGGCCCGGCGAAGCTTCCGACCAGCGGCATGGCCTGTCGAATGTCGCGTGCGACCGCGACCGGGATCAGGCTCGCGCCGCCGACGCTGCGGTTCGTCGGATCGAAGGTGATCCACCCGGCACCCGGCAGGAAGGCCTCCGCCCAGGCATGCGTGGCTCCCGCATCGGCGGAGCCGAGCAGCGTTCGCGACGGGTCGTGGAGGTAGCCGGACACGACCCGGGCTCCGAAGCCGAGGCTGCGCACCGCCTCGACGAAGAGCGTCGCCAGGTCCCGGCACGACCCCATCCCCAGAGACAGGGTCTGGCTCGGCGACTGCGTGCCCTCGTCTTCCCGACCTTGGTAGGCGATAGTGCCACCGACCCCGGCGTTCAGATCCTTGAGGAGCGACAGGGTGTCGGTTGGGCAGGACGCCACGAACCCCTGCGCCCAGGCCCGCAGGCTCGGCTCCCCCTCCGGATATTGCGGGATCGTCAGGGCGCCGAGGTCCGTCCACTCGTCATCGGTGTACTGGAACGGGAACGCGATGGCGGAGGCGGCGATGGCGAAGACGGGATAAGCCTCGGCCGAGAGTTCGACCCGAGATACGCTCTCCACGACGAGACGATCAGTCGAGGGCCCGAACGTGGCCGTCGCCACGGCGTTGCCGGCGACGTCGTAGGCCCAGGTCACGGTGGCGTCAGGCGACAGGGTGATGTTGCTCGACAGCAGGCGCAGGTCGCGGCTCTCCCGCGGCCGCATCATCAGCCGGTGCGGTCCGAGATTGACGGGCTGGCGATAGCGGTACATCGTCTGGTGGCGGATACGCAGGTCGATCAAAAATCTGTCCCTTCGGTCCGGCCCGGCTGTGCACGGCATGCAGGCTGCCGCGACGCAGCCTAGCATGGATCCAGCCACGTACCGGCCCTGAAAATTGGACGATCTGCCCAGATCACGGTTCCATCGGGAGGCAACCTTCCGCTCCCGAGCGAGCTTTAGCTGTGTGACACATGATTCCAAGGGCGATGCGCCCCACGCCCTCGTCGTCGACGACGACGCCCTGATCCTGATGGAGGCGACCAGTATCCTTGAGGATGCGGGGTTCCAGGTGCTGGAGGCGATGAACGTCGTCCAGGCTCTGCGAATATTGGATCAGCATCATGACGCGGTTCAACTACTCTTCACTGACGTGCACATGCCGGGGAATGCCGACGGCTTCGACTTGGCAAGGCAGACAAATGAGCGCTGGCCGCACATCGCGGTCGTGGTCGCCTCGGGCCGGGCCGCGCCTGAGCCCGGCGACCTGCCGGAGGGCGCGACGTTCATCGGCAAACCGTTCAGCGCCGAGATCGTCCGGCATCATGTCCGCAAAACACTGCCGGACGAGAGGCACCCGAAACAGTTGAGGACGTAGTCTTTCGAACCTGGCGTTTCGTACCTGATGCGAGAGTCTTTCGCGACCGGAAGTAGCTCTTGGAGACGCCCGTCCTCGGGTTATCTGATCGCCTGAAGTTGGCGTCAGCCGCTGGTAAATTCCGGAGGAGGTCGGACGGGAAAGCAGAGGCGCTGCTCCACAAGCAACCGCTTCGATTTGGGTAGTCCCTGTCGATCCAGGAAGACGCCTTCTCATATGCTGGCGCTGTCTTGTCGTCGCCGCTGCCGCCGCATTGATAAAAACTTTGATAATCAGTCAGGCCACACTTTTGTGTAAATTATCTTGGTCTGGGGGCCGCGCCCAGTGGACGTGAGGCGTCCGCGGCGGCAATGCAGCGATCCCTGTTACCGAAATTAACGAGACAAGAAGTAGAGCCGAAGGCGGGAAATAATTTGCCGCGGTCAGCTCCTTTGTAGCGATGCCGCCTATCGAGAGGCTCAATACCGGGATAGAGACTGCATCATAACGATGGGAAAAACCTGATGCGAATGGACGGCGTCGAGGTCCTGAAAAGGACGCTCACGGAAGACGAGGCCGCCATCCTCGAAGCCTGGAACATATCTCTCCGGAAAGGGACCTCCCTGCAGAGCGGTCGGATCCGAGAGGCCGAGCTCCAGACCCAGGCCAAGGCCGTGTTCGGCCTGCTTCGGGACGGACTTTCGTCCGGTGGGGTCGACGCGGACGCGGAAAGCTATACCCCGCTGCGCGAAAACCTCGCCGATATCTCCCGCTCGCGGGCGATCCAGGGGTTCACGCCGACCGACACCGCCAACTTCGTCTTCTCGCTCAAAGAGCCGATTTTCGAGGCGCTGCTGCGCAAGTCGGCCGCGGACGCCTCGGCCTTGGCCGCCGGCGTATGGGCGGCGGGGAAGGTACTCGACCGGCTCGGGCTGCTCACGATGGAGGTGTTCCTAGCCAGCCGCGAAGAGGTCATCGGGCGCCAGGGGCAGGAGATCGCCGAGCTCTCCACGCCCGTGGTTCGCCTCTGGGACGGTATCCTGGCGCTGCCGCTCATCGGCACCCTCGACAGTGCCCGCACCGGTGTCGTGATGGAGAACCTGCTCCAGGCCATCGTCGACGAAGAGGCCGAGATCGCCATCATCGACATCACCGGCGTGCCGACCGTCGACACCCTGGTGGCGCAGCACCTGCTCAAGACCGTGGCGGCCGCCCGCCTGATGGGCGCCGACTGCATCGTCTCCGGCATCCGGCCGCAGATCGCGCAGACCATGGTCCATCTCGGCGTGGAGCTGAACGTTATCTCGAAGGCGACGTTGGCCGACGCCTTCGCGCTCGCCCTCAGGCGGACTGGCCGCAAGGTTGTGCGCCAGCAGTCGGCTGAGGAGCGCCGCTGAGGCCATGGACCGCATCCCGATCCTCAAGCTCGGCGGCACGCTGATCGTCACCATCCAGGTCGACATGCACGACCGCCTCGCGCTGGCCCTGGAGGAGGATCTGACGGCGATGATCGCGCGCACCGGCGCGCGCGGCGTGCTCATCGAGATCTCGGCGCTGGAGATCGTCGATTCCTTCATCGGGCGCATGTTGGTGAGCATCGCGGCTGTCTCGCGCGTCCTCGACGCGGAAACGGTCCTGGCCGGTATGCGGCCGGCGGTCGCCATCACTTTGGTCGAGCTTGGCTTGGAGCTTACCGGCATCAGGACAGCCCTCAACGTCGAGCGCGGCATGGCCTTGTTGAAGGCGCGCTTGCCCGAGGACGGCGCGGGGCATTGGAGCGACCGTGACGGTCTCGAAGACTGAGACCATCCCCGTCCGGTCCGGTGACGACGTCGTCCGCGTGAGGCAACGCGTGCGTGCCCTCGCCATCGACATCGGCCTCGGGCTCGTCGATCAGACGAAGATCATCACCGCCGCGAGCGAGCTCGCGCGCAACACCCTCGATTACGGGGGTGGCGGTGAGGTCCGCGCGGAGATCGTCCAGGCCGGAACGCGCAAGGGCCTGCGCCTGACCTTCGAGGACCAGGGCCCCGGCATCGCCGACATCGAGCAGGCGATGACTGACCACTACACCTCCGGCAAGGGCCTCGGCCTCGGCCTGGGCGGGGCGAAGCGCCTCTCGAACGAATTTCAGATCGAATCGAGCCCCGGCGTCGGAACGCGCGTCATGATCACCCGGTGGAAATGAACATGGACCGGGTCACCGTCACGGAAGCGAGCCAAGTGGCCGAGGCCCGACGACGCGCAGTGGCCGTCGCTCAGTCCATTGGCTTCGACGAGACCGCGGCTGGCCGCATCGCGCTCGTAGTGACCGAACTCGCCACCAACGTGGTCAAGTACGGCGTGCCGGGCGAGGTCTTGGTCGGCACCTACGAGGACGGGACAGGCTCGGGCGTCGAGATCCTCGTGCTCGACAAGGGCGAAGGGTTCTCGAATCTCGGTCTGGCCCTGACGGACGGACACTCCACTGGCGGCAGCGCGGGCGAGGGCCTTGGCGCGGTGCGCCGCATCTCCGACGCTTTCGACATCGTGTCCCGCCCCGAGCTGGGCACGGCGGTGTTGGCGCGCCTTTCAATCGACAGGAAGACCGTTTCGGACGCCGTGCCGGGCTATGGGGCGGTGGCGGTCCCCCTGAAGGGTGAGACCGCCAACGGCGACGCCTACGCCGTGCGCGAGCGCGCCGACGGCTGGACCGCCGTGGTGTCGGACGGCCTCGGCCACGGGCCGGAGGCCGCCAAGGCTTCCGAAGAAGCGCTGAAGCTGTTCCGGAGACATCAGGACAAGCCGCCCGCCGCGATTCTGTCCGCCATCCATGCAGGCCTGTCGCACACGCGAGGGGGTGCGATCTCCGTCGCGCGGTATGAGCGGAACCGGGGCACTCTCGCGTTTGCCGGCATCGGCAACGTGCTGGGTGCGGTCGTCTCCGGCACCGTGACCAAGCGGACGGTCAGCCTCGCCGGGACGGCAGGGCACGCGGCTCGGCGCATCCAGGAGTTCGAGTACCCCATGCGGCCGGACGACCTGTTCGTGCTGTGCTCAGACGGGATCGCCACGGCTTGGTCGCTGGACGCCCATCCCGGCATCGCCGCCGCCCATCCGACGCTCGTGGCCGGGGTGATCTATCGCGACTTCGCCAGGGCCCGGGACGATGCCACCGTGCTCGTCGTGCGGGATGGGACGCGATGAGGTGGCCGCTCCTCACCAGTGCTATCCAGCACGAGGACGATATCGCGACGGTGCGCCAGCGCGTGCGCCGGCTGGCCGAGCGCCTGGGCTTCGAGATCCAGGACCAGACCCGCATCGCCACGGCAGTGTCCGAGATCGCGCGCAACGCCTACGGCTACGCCGGTGGCGGTCGCATCGAGTACGGCCTCGATCAGCTCGATCGGGACAGAGGCGAGCAGTTCCTGGTCATCAGGGTGAGCGACAAGGGACCGGGCATCGCCGATCTCGACGCCATCCTCGAAGGGCGCTTCCGCTCGACGACGGGCCTCGGCATCGGCATCACCGGTTCACGGCGGCTGATGGACCGCTTCGAGGTCGACACGGTGGCCGGCAACGGCACTGTCGTGACGTTCGGGAAGCGGCTTCCATCCGGGACCGGACGTTTTACGGGACCGAGGCTCGCGACCCTAGCCGAGTATGTCGCCCGGGCCAGGACTGAGGAACCGCTGGTCGCCTTGCGCGAGCAGAACCGGGAGCTTCTGCGCAGCCTCGCCGCGCTGGCCGAACGTGAGGAGGAAACCAAACGCCTGAACCAGGAACTCTCCGAGACGAACCGGGGCGTGGTCGCGCTCCACGCGGAGTTGGAGTCACAAGCCGTGCTCCTGCGCGAGGCGGGCGTTCTCCTGGAAAGCCAAGTGGCTGCCCGCACAGCCGAACTTGCTGAGGCAAACGCTCGGCTCCTGGCCGAGGCGGTCGAGCGCGAGCGGATGGAGCAGGACCTGCGGCAATCCCAGAAGCTCGAAGCGGTCGGGCAATTGACTGGCGGCGTCGCGCACGACTTCAACAACCTGCTGACCATCATCCGCTCGTCCGTCGACTTCCTCCGCCGCCCGGATTTGCCGGAAGACCGGCGCAAGCGGTACATGGACGCCGTCTCCGACACCGTCGACCGCGCCGCCAAGCTGACCGGACAGCTCCTGGCCTTCGCACGTCGCCAGTCCCTGAAGCCTGAGGTGTTCGAGGTCGGTGAACGCCTGCGCGGCGTGGCCGAGATGCTCGACACCATCACCGGCACGCGCATCCAAGTCAGGGTCGAGATGTCGGACAGACCCGCCCTGGTACGCGCCGACCTCAACCAGTTCGAGACGGCCCTGGTGAACATCGCCGTCAACGCCCGCGACGCCATGGACGGCAGCGGCACGCTGACGATGCGGGTGGCGGCCGGGCGGGCCATGCCGATGATCCGGGGGCATGCCGGCTCACGGGGGCCGTTCGTGGCGGTCTCGCTCGCCGACACCGGCTCGGGCATCCCCCCGGAGGTACTCGGGCGCATATTCGAACCGTTCTTTACGACTAAGGACGTCGGGCGCGGCACGGGTCTCGGACTCTCCCAAGTGTTCGGGTTTACCAAGCAGTCCGGCGGCGACGTGGATGTGACAAGCGAGAGCGGCCAGGGGACGGTCTTCACCCTCTACTTGCCCGAAGTCTCGTCCGAGACAGCCGAAGCCCCTGTCTCCGACCCCGACGCCGCTCTGTCGCCGGTCGGTCTCGGTCAGCGCATCCTGCTCGTGGAAGATAACCTGGAGGTCGGAGGCTTCTGCACCCAGATCTTGGAGGATCTCGGATACGCACCCGAGTGGGTCGTCAACGCGGAAGAGGCGCTCGAGCGTCTCGGGACGGACGGTGCAGGCTTTCAGGCCGTCTTCTCCGACGTCGTCATGCCAGGTATGGGCGGGATTGAGCTCGCCAGAGCGTTGCGCATGCGCATTCCGACCCTGCCGGTGATCCTGGCCTCGGGCTACAGCCATGTCCTGGCCCAGGAGGACAGCCACGGCTTCGAGTTAATCCACAAGCCCTATTCGGCCGCGCAGGTTGGCCGGGTTTTGCGTCGGATCATCGGCGCCTCGCCTCACAACTGCTGATGCTCATCCACCGGTGACGCGCTATCCGCAGTCGGCCATGGCCAACTTCCCACTCATGGTCTCGACCAGATTGCGCACGTTCACGTGGCTTCCGAACCCGCGACGTCTCGACTGCTGAAGAAGCGTCTGCTTCCGCGATGCGCTGGGGTGAGGCTGTACGGCGGGAATGGGCGCATTGCTGCTGGGCTGGTCTCGAAGCCCCTCGACGCAGAAGCCGAGGGGCCGAACGCTCAAATCTCAGTTCCCTCGGCTAGGGTCAAAGCATCTTCGACGTCGACGCCGAGGTACCTGACCGTGCTATCGATCTTGGTATGGCCGAGCAGGATCTGGACGGCACGCAGGTTGCCGGTCCGCTTGTAGATTAACGACGCCTTCGTGCGTCGGAGGGAATGGGTGCCATAGTCCTCGCTGCGCAGCCCGATGCCTGTGACCCACTCATCGACCAGGCGCGCATACTGCCGGGTGCTGATATGCGTGACGCCGTCGAGCCGGCTCGGGAAGGCATAGTCGTCGAGCGTTCCACCCCTGGCCTCCAGCCATGCGAGGATGCTGGTACGGGCGGGTTCGAGCAGTTCGAACTGCACTGGTCGGCCGGTCTTGCGCTGGATGACGATGGCGCGGCTCCGGACGCGACCACCGCTGACGAGGTCGCCGATCTTGAGCTTTACGATGTCGCAGCCACGAAGTTTGCTGTCGATGGCGAGGTCGAACAGCGCCCGGTCGCGTGTCCGCCGTTCGCGGTCGAGCCAGAACCGGATGGCCCAGACCTGTTGAGGTTTGAGGGCTCGCTTGGCGCCGAGCTTGCGGCCAGCGTTCCAAGCCGGCCGCCCTTTCGTAGCCGGATCGTGTGCTGAATGTCCCATCATCTGTCTCCTCGCCGGCCCATGCCGACGCGGGAAGGAGACACCCGAACCGAGGCTCTGAAGATGGGGGCATATGCGGACGTTCCGTTGGCGACCCAACCCAGCCACTTAGAGCGCGGGGAGCCCTTCCCATAAGCGGTCATAACCTCGGCCGACTGACAGCTTCGGCTCGGGGTAGCAATCGGAGCTTAGTCTGCCGCCAGATAGCTGACGTTCTACCTTCGACCTTGATCGGCGACAGGATTCGCTCTCTCCTGTACCCCAAAGGCGGGTAAGCCCTGCAATGCCGTAGCAACCTACGACGCGCTGGCGCAGTCTACTGTGTCTGCGTCACGCCAGTGCGTGTGGGCCACCGAGGTCGCAGGCGCGGCGTGCAAACCGGTCGGTCATTCCTGCTCGATCAGGTCCGTGAAGTTGGCGACGATCCCGGGCATGCGGCTGCCCTTGCGGGTCGCGGCCATCAGCCGGACCCGGTAGCGGGCGCCGTCAGCCCCCTCGATCGTCCGCTCGGAGGGCCGGTTCGCCGCCAACACCGTCGGGATCTCGTCCAACATCCAAGCTAGAGGAATCGGCGCAGAGAAGTTGCGCAGGGAGCGCCCTACATCACTCGGTTGTAGGCCGAAAATCTGCGCCGCCGCGTTGGTGAACATGCGGATGTGGAGATCCGGAGTCAGAAGCACGCTCGCGACGTTCGTGCCCTCAAACAACGTGGCCTGATCTTCGATTAACTGATCTATGGCCTCAATCTTGCATGTCAGTTCGGAATTAACCGTCTGAAGTTCCTCGTTCAGAGACTGTGTCTCCTCCTTCGACGCCTCCAGTTCCTCGTTGGCGGCCTGCATCTCCTCGTTGACCGAGTACAGCTCCTCGTTCGACGATTTGAGTTCCTCGAGGGAGGTCTCGTATTCCTCGATCACAGCCTGGAGCCGTTCCCGCGTCACACTCAATTCACGCTCAAGGCCCTGCAGCGCTGTGTCCCGCTCGTTCGCCTCCAGCGCCTGCTGGCGCTCCTTCTCGATGGGGGCAGCGGCCTCGTTGAAAACGACCAAGAAAAGCGGCTCGATCGCGCCGGGCGTGTTCAGCGGCTTGACCACCAGGGAGATCGACTGGAGACGGCCGTCCGGCAGTTCGACGCCGATGCCGCCACGCGAGACCAGGGTGTTGCCCTCGATCGCCTCGCGCAGGGCTGTCCGGAGATCCAGGCGCAAGCCTTTGCGCGCCATCGCGGCTAGTTCCCGGGTTGGCTGGCCAGGCACGACTTCCAGGTGATCGCCGATCCGCGACGAGTAGTGCACGGCCTCGCCCGTCCGCGTCACAACCGCGTGCGGCGGTGTGAACTCGGACAGCATCTGCGTCTCGACTGCGTGCCGCAGGGCAGCGTGCGTCGTCACCTGGCGCCGGTGCGGCTGGCCGGTATTCGTGAAGGTCGGCGTGTCCGGCCCTGACATCGGCGGCAGCCGCGCCGGCGGGATCGCGTCGCGAGCCTGGAAGATGCGGTTCCGCTTGTCGATCGTTTCAAACAGATCCTCGAACCGCGTGACATTCTCGGCCATCCCGATGAACAGGTAGCCGCGCGGCCGCAGGGCATAGTGCAGCACCGGCATCAGCTGCTGCTGGGCCTCGACGCCGAGGTAGATCATCAGGTTGCGGCAGGAGATGAGATCGAGGCGCGAGAACGGCGGGTCGCGCAGCACGCTGTGCGGGGCGAACGTGCACAGGTCACGCACGGACTTCGCGACCACCGCGCTGTCGCCCTCGACAACGAAGTACTGCGCGATCCGCTCGGGAGAGACAGCATCAAGGTAAGCCCTCGGGTAGCGGCCGGTCCGGGCTACCGCGAGCGAACGCTCGTCGATGTCCGTGGCGAAGATCTGCACCCGCGGTGGATCCGCCATGGTGAGCATGTTCTCGCGCAGGAGGATGGCCAGGGAGTAGACCTCTTCGCCGGTCGAGCAGGCCGGTACCCAGATCCGCACGACATCGGTCGCCGCGCGTGCGTCGAGCAGCTTCGGGATGACCTGGGTGGCCAGGGACTCGAAGGCGGCGGTGTCGCGGAAGAAGTTCGTCACGCCGATCAGGAGGTCCCGGAACAGCACCCCGACCTCGGCCGGGTCGGCACGCAGCAGCTTGAGGTAGCCGTTCGGCCCGGCCGCGCCGACGATGCCGATGCGGCGCTGAAGGCGGCGCACGAAGGTGCTGGGCTTGTAGCCCGAGAAGTCGTGGCCGACCTGGCGGCGGAGGATGGCGAAGATCTCGGTGAGCAGCTCGGCGTCGAGCCCCCGCGCGTCCGCGTCGCCCTGGGTGGCCAGCGCGTCCGGCGCGGCGGCGAGGTGCGCGGCGGCGTGCGCGGCGATCCGCTCGCCCATCCGGTCGGCCATCTCGCCGAAATCGACGAAGCCGGTCCGGAGTGAACTGAGCGGCATGTCCGCGGTCTCGGGGCCGTAACCATCCGCGGTCTGAGCCAGGGTCAGGCCACCGTGCTCCTTGATCGCCTTGACGCCGATGGCACCGTCGCCGTCGCCGCCGGACAGGATCACGCCGACCGCACGCTCGCCCTGGTCTAGGGCCAGGGCGGTCAGGAAAAGGTCGATCGGCTTGGTCTCGCGGCCCGCTGGCTCCAGCGGCGTCAAAGTCAGCCGGCCGCCCGCGATGCCCATGACGAAACCGGCAGGCATGACGTAGACGTGGCCCGGGCGGACCGGCACACCGTCGGTGGCGGCTTCGACCTCGAGCGACGTGAACTGGGCCAGCACGTTCGGGAGCTGGCTTTTATGTCCCCGGCTGAGATGCGTCACGACCACGAAGGCGGCCCTGAGCGTCTCGGGCACCCCTCGGAAGAAGCTCCGCATCGCCTCGATGCCGCCTGCGGACGCGCCGATGCCGACAACTGGAAAGTGGTCCTGGTCCATCACCCCGTTCTGAGCCCCCGGATCGATGCCACCCCGTTCGTCGGGTTTCAGCATCCTGCGTTCTCACCCGTTGTCGAGGCCAACCGCGCGGATCAGTCGTCCCGCGTGGCCTCCTGCACGACGTAGGCTAGGCAGCGGGCCCGCGCTTCGGGACTCTTCAGCCGCGCGAACAGGCGCAGCAACGTCACAACGTGAGCCGGATCACCCATTGCCATTACCGCATTTGCGACGTTGGGGGCCTCATCCGGTTTGTCTGCGAGGAAAGCCGCGACGGGAACACCCAGGGCCTGCGCAATGCGGTCCAGTGCGTCAGTGTCACAGCCGGCCTGCGGATCGTCGCCGTTCATCTGGCACCTCCACTGACGCTTGCGGGCCGTCGATCAATGCGTTGCGAGCCCGACCGCCTTTGGTCCAAACGCTCTCGCGATGCGACAACCGACATGATGGAGCACCTGACCGAGGAGGTTGCGGGTCAGTACGTCGGGCTCATCTTTCGCGGCCTCGTAGGCGTCGATGAGGCACTCCACGAGATACTGCGAGGGCGCAACGTCGTCGCTGAGCGTCGCTGAGCCAGCCATGGAGTTCGACTGAACCCGTGAGCGCCGGACGAGCTCACGCGATGCATCCAGCGTCCGCCTTGTTTCCTCGGCCGCCGCACGCAATTCGCGGGCAACCTCAAGGCTCCGATCTGCTAGATGGAGGCGGTCATTCATAGGCGTTCCAAACTTCGCAGCACGCCGAAGCGTCGATCGACTTTGGGCTTGACGGGCAATCATGCTCTCAATTTCTAGATGCGGCAAACTTGTGTAAACCGCGGCTCGGTCATCCGACACCTTCCCCGCTCAGCATGAGCGTATCAGAGGTGTCCGCGATGCCGAGGGAGGATCAGCGAACAGATCGCGCCGCGCTTCATCCCGGGTCGCCCATCGTCGCTGATGGACGAGCTCGACCTTGAGTGTGTGGAAGAAGCTCTCCATCGGGGCGTTATCGTAGCAACAGGCGGTCCGACTCATGGACGGCCTGGCCCCCATTGCGGCGAGCTGCTTCCGATAGGCCTCGGCCGCGTACTGGCTGCCGCGATCCGAGTGGCAGATGAGCCCGGCGGCCGGCCGCTGCCGCTGGGCGGCCATCATCAATGCCGCTACGCTCAGCTCAGCGCGCATGTGATCGCGCATCGACCAACCGACGATCTTGCGCGTGGCCAGATCGAGGACGGCGGCCAGATACAGCCAGCCCTCGCCGGTCGGCAGGTAGGTAATATCAGCCAGCCAGACCGTGTCGGGTCGCGCGGCTGAGAAGTCCTGCTTGAGGAGATTGGGCGCGATGGGGAGATCGTGACGGCTGTCGGTCGTACAGGGCCGGAACCGACGCCCCGCCAAAGCACGGATGCCGTGCCGGCGCATGAGGCGCTCCACCCGTCCGCGGCTGACAGACCGGCCCTTGGCCCGCAGGGCGGCATGCACGCGCGGGGAGCCGTAGCGCCGGTGATGGGCGGCATGGATGCGCCGGACGTCGTCCAGGAGTTGGCGGTTGGAGGCCGAGCGGGCACTTTCTGGACGTGACCGCCATCCGTAGAAGCCGCTGGGTGAAACTCCGAGCACGCGGCACATTAGACGCACCGGCCAGGTCCGCGCATGCTGCTCGATGAAGGCGAAGGTCACTTGGGCATCTCCGCGAAGATGCCGATGGCTTTTTTAGTACGTCGCGCTCCATGCGCGTGCGGTCGAGCTCCCGCCGCAGTCGGGCGATCTCGGCGGCCTGATCGGACGGGGACGCAATTGGGCTTGGTGGCGAGACGCCCGTCGATCCAGCAGACCGCGGCCCGGGTGAGGCCCCGTTCAGCGTGGCACGCCACTGCCTCAGCATCGAGGGCTGGATCCCAAGCTCGGCCGCGACCTGCATCTGTGGCCGGCCGCTGCTCTCCAGCAGGGCGACCGCTTCGCGTTTGAACTCGGGCGTGAACTCTCGTCTCGTCTTCGCCATCCGACACCTTCCCCGCTCAGCATGAGCGTATCAGAGGTGTCCGCGATGCCGAGGGAGGATCACGATTACGTTCGGCTACTTCAGCCGCTGGCGCGACACAGGGCTGTTCGGCCGGATCAACCACCACCTCGTCATGGCTGATCGCGAGCGTGTCGGGCGGGAAGCCTCGCCGTCTGCCGCAGTGCTCGACAGCCAGACCGTCAAAACGATGGAGAGCGGCGGGCCGCGCGGCTACGACGCTGGCAAGAAGGTCAAAGTCCGCAAGCGCCAAGCGCTGGTCGACCTGGATGGGGCGTGCGCTCGTCCGCGATCCGCAGCCTGCCGACGTGCAGGACCGGGACGGAGCAGTTCCGGTGCTGCGCCTGTCGCGTCGGACCTTCCCGTTCATCGCCAAGGCGTTCGCCGATGCAGGCTATGCCGGCGACAAGCCAGCAAGCGCGACGATCATCGCCGTCGAGATCGTGCGCAAGCCACCGGATCAGGTCGGCTTTGCTGTTCATCCACGCCGGTGGGTCGTTGAGAGGTTCTTCTCCTGGATCAGCCGCAACCGACGCCTCTGGAAGGATCCGGAAGCGACCCTCGTCTCCGCACGAGCCTTCCTCTACGCCGCAGCCGTCATGATCCTCGTCAGGCGCCTCGCCCGATTAGCCTGACTTCTCGGACGGACTCTTAGAAATTGCCTTCAGTGGCGGCGATTGGCGCAGATCCATGACTCCCTCCGTCAGCCGGAGCCTGTGTGAAATATTTAATCCGTTCTGACCCTTCAAAAATCCCTTGCTCGCGCCGGCAGTTGGCCGTCAGCGGGACAGCGACAGAGCATTCGATCTACAGCGCATCGCGATAAAACTCGTCGACGCGTTCAAGGTCTTTTTTGATAAGCGCCGAACTGCTTCTCGAACCAGTTGCGAGATCAGTTAGCATCACATCATGGTAGCCCTTGCGGATATACTCGCGAGCTTCTTCGTACGCTGACTGGGTCGTGTTATGTTTTGTGATTACTGCGCCTGTTCTGTTTGCATATGAGACCGTGAAACGTATCAAAGCCATTCTCCTGATGAAGCTAAGACAAGAAGCCCACCGCGGCGTTAGGCCGGGTGGGCTGTGATGGGTCGGTACTTAGGTAATAGGAAGACACGCGAGCGGGCGATCAGTTCCGAAGGCCACAATCCGACTTCGCCATTTAGGCCCGTATTTCTGCACGATGTCGCGAAATAGGACGCCGCTAGTATTGGTGCGATGCGTTCGCTGGCAGCTATCCTGCCGGGCCGCGCTCTGCTGAGGTGCGGGCACGTTGATGCTTTCAGACCCAATAGAGCAGTCAGCGGACCATCGTCAATCTGAGGCTGGCTATGGCTTTACAAAAAATCTCAGGAGTCTCGGTAGTCGCAATATGATCGCCTAGATACCATATTTACAATGTCAGGCAATAAAAGGTGTTTTGCAATGCCCCGCATGTCGCTCAATACTCGCGGACAATTGGTGGCGCCGAGTTCTAAGAAGGGATCGTCGCAAGTAAATGACAATAATATCTGTGACGAAACAGAGGTAAGCCGAGAGAATTTTGGAGAGCGAACCATGAGTTTCAGATCATCGAAGTTGACGCGAGATATTAACCTCAAGGAAAGCAATTTTGTTGGGAAGGTAAGCTCACCCGCAACTCTCCGCGCGTCAAAAGGAGGAACGTCATGCTGAGTCCGGTTGATGCCTTAAAAGAGCTGCGCGACCAGATGGTGATGAACCGCCGAAAAATCGTGGATCAGCAGGAAAGCATCAAAAATGTGCAGGCCGAAATCGAAGCTATAGATCGGGCCGTTGCGGACGAGGAGTCTATCAGCAGGAAGGCCGGCTCCAAAGCTACATAACCATTGCGGGGGTGCGGCCGGATGCGCAAGCTGCTCCACCTCCGCCATCTGCCGCCTATGGCTCTGCACGACCTCGCGGAAGAGGTTGCCGGAAGCTGCGAATGAGCTATCCCAAAGCGATGCGCCACGCTCTCGCCGTCCTCGTTTTACTCTCCGGTCCGGTTCTGGCGGCGGAGCCGATCGTAGGGCATGCTTCCGTCACGGACGGTGACACGGTGGTGATCCGCAGCACTCGGGTCCGCCTGCACGGCATCGACGCGCCGGAGAGTGCTCAGCTTTGTCAGGACGCTGCCGGCAAGTCCTACCGGTGCGGGCAAGGGGCGGCGCTCGCCCTGGCTCGCCAGATCGGCGAGGCGATTATCTCCTGTGAGCCGCGCGATACTGATCGGTATGGCCGAACCGTTGCGATATGCCGGAAAGGCGACGAAGACCTGAACGCCTGGATGGCGAGCCAGGGCTACGCCACGGCCTACCAGCGTTACTCCCGCGACTACGTCGGGGTCGAGACCACCGCGAGGGCGCTGAAGCGCGGCCTTTGGGCCGGCACCTTCGATCCACCGTCGGACTGGAGGCGCGCCAAGCGCGCCGGCGGCGTGGAGACCCGGCCGGAGATGGAGAAACTCCCGGCCGCTGCTCCGGCGCCCGTACAGACCGCCTGTGCGATCAAGGGCAAAATCTCGCGCAAGGGCGACAAGATCTACCACCTGCCCGGGACGAGGGATTACGACCGGACCGTGATCACCACGGGCTCCGGCGAGCGCATGTTCTGCAGCGAGGACGAGGCGAAGGCGGCCGGATGGCGAGGTGCGCGCGGCTAACCGCGTATTGTCCGCTCGGCCCCGCCCCGATCTGCTCACGGGGCGGGGAGCGTCCGATCTCACCAGCCTTGAACCGGGGTGGCCTACTGATCTGTGATGTCGATGGTAGCCCGCGCCCGCATCACGAGCTTGCCGTCTTCGTGGTAGGCTCGGGCGCTGCACTCTTTCGACCCGTCGATCGCGCATTCGTCGTGGAGGATCGCCGTCAGTGTCCTCCCCAGCAGGGCGCGTAATGCCCCGCGGCCGGATAGCTCGACGCCCTCGACTTCGTGGCCGTTGGTGGTGCTGATGAAATAGCGTGACACTCACGCCTCCGTGGTCTGATCCCCCACGCGGCAAACCTGGAGTATCGAGAACGGTTCGACGTGCGGAGACGATACGCACAGCCGCCTGGGTTCACGATGACCGACGGTAGGCCGCAGCCAATGCCACGGAAAGCTCCGTCCGCAGGCCACCATCGCCTATGAACCTTCGTTGCCGACGAAGCTTTCGGTGAAGGCTTTGGTCAGAACCGCGAGCATGCCCTGTACCTCGAGGACCCGGATCCGTTGGCCTCGTGCGGCCGCCCACAGGTCTTCTCGCTGATCAGGATCGTTCGTACACGCCGCACACCGGACTACTTCGTCGGCCAGCTGGTTGAGCGAAGTCGCGCAGATCGACAAAGCGACGATTAGGTCGGTCACAGCGTCAGATGCGGGAGCCAGACGTCTCTCGCTGTCGTCGTTCGCCCTGGAAAAGTCGTGCGGTTCCACGTCCAAGCCTCCGAAATTTCGCCAGCTCGAAGCATGCCGCTTAGTCGGTTGTGTACAACCTATATCAATTGCGCGCAATTTTGACTGTAGGCTCGATCGCCGCGGCGCGTGCCGAGATGAGCCGAGAAGCCTGCATCAGCGCTCGGCCCACGAAAAAGCCCGCCGCGGCGAACCGGGCGGGCTTCTCACCAGAGGCCGTAGTGTCAACGCGGCACCCCCGGCTTGGCGTCGGCTGTTGAGACGGACGCCCGAGGAGATGGTGGCGGCCAAAGGGTGAATGAACAACCCCCACGCCGAGCTGCCTCACTCGGCCGCAACAGCAGCCTTCTTCGGCTTGCGGGCGCGCGTGGGCTTCTCGGCCGGTGCAGACGCCGACTCGACCCCTTCTTCCGGCCTCGGGCCTTGGGCGCCTCGGTGATCGTCTCTGCGACCTCCGCCACCTTGGGGGCTGCGTTCCGGCGCAGGTTGCCGAGGCCAGTGTTCTTTGCCAGGGCCGAGCGCATCTCGGAGTAGCTCGGGGCGGTCATCAGGTAGTCGACCGGCAGGCCCCACTTCGCCGGGCACTCGTCCGGGGTGAGGCCCACTTCCCTCAGATGCCGTTTCAGGGTCTTGTACGGTCGGCCGTCTTCGAAGCTGATCAGCGCGTCGTGCGTGATCGACTTCCGGATCTGGCTCGGAGTGGCACGGTCGACCTTAGACTCAGCCGGGGTAGCGGGGTTACTCAATCCACTGAGCGTGCCGTGGATCGCGGACAGAAGCGCCGGCATTTCGGATGTAGGCACAGAGTTCTTCGAGACGGAAGCGGACACGATATCGGCCGTGAGCTCGATTAGGTTGCTCTGATCGGGAGCCAAGGTTGATGTAGCGTCGTCCAATGATGCCTCCTGCGAATTGGGCGGAGACCCACGCAGCAACACCGATGGCGTATCTACGAGATAATATCAGATAACTTTGGATATTGACCGGTTCTAAGATCAGCTGCTTGGTTAAATCGACGCATCAAGGTGGATGCGGCACGACATGTCCGCCTCATTCAAGAGGCTGAAGTTCTGTCACAGCATTTTAGGCCGTGACTGCCCGCGGTGCGGCTTCGCTGATCTAAGAGGTAGGCCAGCGCCGGCAGGGCGCGGGCAGCCGCAAACTATGAAACGAAAGAGCCTCGCGCGGGGGTACCGGCGAGGCTGAAGTCGGGAGGAGCTCGGGCGTCGCAAGCGGCGGCCCAGCGCACGAAAAAACCGCCGCGGCCCGAGCCGGGTGGTTTGAGAGGGTCTACGCTTGGGGATCGGTCTCCGCGCGAGAGACCGCGCAGTTCGGAGCGCTTGAAACGATGAAAGGCGCCCCGGCCGAAGCCAGGGCGCCATGTCGAGATAATGAGCGCTTGGTGCGCCGGTGTTGCAAAACTCAGCGCCGCGTCGGCGCTCTCGCATCCCGTTCCAGCTCGACCAGCTTCTGGAGGTCGGTAGCTCCGCCGTCGCTGCCCGGATGGTGGACGAGGCCCGGCAGTTCTTCGACCAGACCTTCTTCTCCGGCCAGACCGTGACACCTGAGCTGGCGAGCACCGGCACCGGCCTGGTAGCTCGGGCCGTGCAGCATTGTGGCATTCGCGACTGGATCGGGGCCGTGCAACGCTTCGACGACCCCCGTCGCCTGTCCGGACTGGATCTACAACAACCGCAATCAGATCGAGCGCCTCTGGGCCAGGCTTAAGGAATGGCGAGCCGTCGCAACCCGTTACGAGAAAACCGCCGCCAGCTTCATAGGCGTCCTCTCCCTCGCCGCAGCCCTCGACTGGCTCAAGCGATGACACGCCGTAGGACGTCCTGGGCGGCAAACAAGGTCGTGGTGCCGTGGCGCTTGTAGTCGTGGGTGCGCGTCGTGGGCTGCCCCGGCTTCATCGGCAACGGGTCCTGCGTTCGGGCCAGCGCCTGGATCTGCGACTTCTCGTCGACGGAGAGCACCACGGCATGAGCTGGTGGATCGACGTAGAGCCCGACCACATCGCGCAATTTGGCGGCGAAGGCCGGGTCGTTGGAGAGCTTGAACTGCCGCGCCTGATGCGGCTGCAGGCAATGCCCGCGCCAGATCCGCTGCACCGACGAGACGCTGATGGATGTGGCCTGGGCCATGGCAGCTGCCGTCCAATGCGTGGTCTCGCCGGGCGGATCAGCCTGGGTCAGGGCCACCACGCGCGCCGCAACCTCCGGGCCGAGCGGCGGGATGCGGGCTGGCCGTGTCTTGTCGCGAAGGAGCCCAGCGAGACCCTCTCGCGCGAAGCGCTCCTGCCAACGCCAGACCGCGGTCTTGGACACGGCCGCCTCACGCATGATCGCGTGCGTCCCGAGCCCATCGGCGCTCAGCAGCACGATGCGAGCGCGCCAGACATGCTTCTGCGGCGTATTCCGGTCAGCCACGAGGGCGTCCAGTCGAAGGCGATCCGAAGCAGAAAGCGAGAAGGAGATGCCGCTGTGCATCCCGCCAGACTCGCAGGACACAGCCCAAACCGAAACCCGGGACGGACTCAACCGTTAGGTTTTGACCACTAGGGCCTGTCGTCACCTGAACCATCTGGTGCGGCATGCGTTTTGTGCCTCCGGCCTGAGGAGGCACGATGCTGAGCGACGCGCAATGGGCTGTTCTGGAGCCGCTGGTCGAGGCTTGCCGGCCGAAGGCGAAGACACCGCCGCAGGACCTGCGGCGCACACTCTCAGCCATTCTGTGGCGCCATCAGAACGGTGCCAAATGGCGTGCAATCCCGCGCGAGCTGGGGCCGTGGTGGCGAGCCGCGCAGATCTTCATCCGGTGGTCGCGCGGTGGGGTGTGGGAACGTCTGCTCGGCCTCGTGCAGGAGCGCGG
>NZ_FOCS01000069.1:0-1545 GCF_900110155.1 Methylobacterium sp. UNC300MFChir4.1
CCGCCCGCATCCTCGCCCTGCCCGCCCTGCCGGTCTCCGCCAACGGGAAGCTCGACCCAGGACGGCTCCCCGAACCCGACTGGGCGGGCGCGGACGCCGCGGGCGGCAGCACCGGCTTCGATCCGCCGCGCGGCCAGACCGAGACGCGCCTCGCCGCCCTCTGGGCCGGCGTGCTCGGCCTCGACGCCCGACGCCTGTCGCGCCGGGACAGCTTCTTCGAGCGCGGCGGCGACTCGATCCTCGCCCTCCAGCTCGTCGCCCGCGCCCGGGAGAGCGGCCTCGCGCTGACGCCGCGGGACGTCTTCACCCACCCGCGCCTCGCCGCCCTGGCGGCGCATCTCGACGCGGCCCCGGACAGCGCGGCCGCGCCGGCCCCCCGGGTCGACCCGGCGCGCGAGGCCGGTCCGGTTCCCCTCACCCCGATCCAGCGCCGGTTCCTCGACGGTCCCGTCCCGAACCGGCAGCACTGGAACCAGGCGATCGTGCTCGCGCCCCGGGCACCCCTCGACCCGGGCCGCCTCGCTGAGGCCCTCGCGGCCGTCGAGGCCGCCCATCCCGCGCTGCGCCTGCGCTTCGCGCGGGACGCGCACGGGGCCTGGACCCAGACCTGCCGGGCACCGGAGCAGGAGCCCCCGCTGTGGCGGCGCGCGGCGGACGGTGCGCCGGCCTTCGCGGCCCTCGCCGCGCAAGCCCAGACGAGCCTCGACCTCGCCGAAGGGCCGGTCTGGCGGGCCGTGCACGTCACCCTGCCGGCGGACGGGACCGAGCGGCTCCTCCTCGTCGCCCACCACCTCGTGGTCGACGCCATGTCGTGGCGCATCCTGATCCAGGACCTCGCGGCGGCCCTCGCCGGGCGGCCGCTCGCGCCCCCACCGACGAGCTTCCCGGGCTGGGCCCGCAGCCTCGACGTCCTGGCCCGGCACCCCGGACATGCCGGACGCCGCGAATCCTGGCTGGCCGGCTGGCAGGCCGGGGGGCCGTGCCTCGATGCCGCGTTGCAGCCGGTCCGGCCCGACGCCCCCAACGTCGAATCCGCCCAGACCGAGATCGCCGACAGCCTCGACGCCGACGCGACCGACGCCTTCCTGCGCCGGGCCGGCCGACCCTACAGCGCCCGTCCCGACGAGATCCTGCTCACCGCCCTGTCGATCGCGCTGGCGCGGCGCGGCGACGGGACGGCGGTGGGCGTGACCCTCGAGCGCCACGGTCGCGATGCCGACGCCCTGGCCGACGCGCTCGCCGAACCCCTCTCAGAACCCTTCCCCGAACCCCTCTCCGACGCGCAGGACGGCCCGACCCTGCCCCGCCACGACCTGAGCCGGACGGTGGGCTGGTTCACCACGCTGGTGCCGCTGCGGCTCGATCCCCTCGGCGGCGAACCGGACCTGCCGCCGGACCTGCCGCCGGACGACGCCGCCCGCGGCCATGCCCTCGGTGCTGCTCTCTGCCGGGTCAAGGAAGCCCGCCGCGCCCTGCCCCTGCCCGACCTCAGCCACGACCTCCTGCGCCACTGCGCCGAGCCCGACCTGCGCCACCGCATCGCCG
>NZ_FOCS01000043.1:0-24645 GCF_900110155.1 Methylobacterium sp. UNC300MFChir4.1
TCGAGGTCGCCGCGCGCGTCCGCCTGCGCCTGCAGCCGCCGCAGCACCCGGTCGAACACGCCGGCCTTGCGCCACCGGTAGAACCGGCTCGACACCGTTCCCACAGCACCGTAGCGCGCCGGTAGATCCTCCCAGGGTGCGCCCGTGCGCAGGATCCAGAGCATGCCGTTGAGGACTTGCCGGTGATCCTCCGCAGGCCGGCCCGTGCGCGGCTTCTGCGGAGGCAGCAGCGGGGCGATCTGCTCCCACTGCGCGTCGGTCAGTTCAAAGCGTCGCATCAAGCCCACATGGGCCTGACCACCCAGCCTGTGAACCCCTTTGCAGAGACGCCCTAGAGCAGCACGGCCTTCGGAAACTCCGCCGCGAGGTGGTCGAGGAAGGCCCGCACGGACGGAAGCAGGCCTTGGCGGTAGGGAATGAGGGCCGTCAGGGTGGAGTCGCCCGCGACCCAGTCGGGCAGAACGCGCCGCAGGGCACCCGAGCGGACGGCCTGACGACAGATGTAGCTCGGCAGAGCGACCACGCCGATGCCGCGGATGGCGGCCTGCTGCAGCCCGACCATGTCATCGCCCATCAGCCTCGGACTCAACGGCAGTACCGCCTCGTCCCCGGCGCGGCTCGCGTGCCGCAGCCGCCAGACCGGCGCGACCCCGGTCCGCATCATGAACAGGGACGGATGGTCCCGAAGGGCGTCCGGATTGTCCGGAGCGCCGTTCTCGTCGAGGTATGCCGATCCCGCGAACAGGAACCAGGGCGCCGGCGCCAGGGTACGCTGGACGAGGTTCGAGTCCGGCAGCGGGTCCGTATGGGCCCGCACGGCGATGTCGAAGTTCTCGCCGACGATGTCGACGGTGCGGTCCGCGCCGTGGGCCACGACATTCACCTTCGGGTGGCGGACGAGGAAGTCCGCGATGATGTCCGCCAGGGCGAACTGCATGGTCGCGACGCCGGCCGTGCACCGCACCGTGCCGGTCGGCTCCGTCAGGCGCTGGCGGATCGTCGTCTCCGCCAGCTCCGCCTCTCTGAGCATCGCGACCGCGTGGCGGTAGAAGTCCTCCCCCGCATCCGTCATGCCGAACCGGCGCGAGGTCCGGTTCAACAGCCGGACGCCGAGGGCGCCCTCCAGCTGCTGGAGGCGGTGGCTCAAGGTGGATTTCGGCACGCGCAGCGTCCGCCCGGCGGCCGTGAAGCCGCCGCGATCGACGACCTGCACGAAGTAGAAGAAGTCGTTCAGGTCGAGCACGCCGCCCCCTTATCGTCCAAACCTATGGACGCTGGGTTCGGATTGTTGCGGCTTCTGGGCCGCCGGTCCAGCCGGTAGCTCTTGCTCGTCGCCGGCCCCGACGGGCCTTGAGCAGGAGGATACGATGACCGCTCGCGCCTACGAACCGCTCACCGCCGAGAACGCAGCCCTCGTCCTCGTCGACCATCAGGTCGGCCTGATGACGGGCGTGCGGGACTATTCGACGGGCGAGCTCAAGCACAACGTGATCGCCCTGGCGAAGGCCGCCACGGCGCTCGGCCTGCCCATCGTGGTCACCACGACGGCGCGCGACAGCCTATGGGGTCCGACCTTCCCTGAGTTGGTCGCGGCGTTGCCCGGAAACGAGATCATCGACCGCTCGTCGGTGAACGCCTACGACGACGCGCGCGTCGCCCGGGCCATCGAGGCCACGGGCCGCGAGAAGCTGATCTTCGCCGGCATCTCGCTGGAGGTCTGCGCGGCTTTCCCGGCCATGACAGCCGTCGCCCGCGGCCTCGACGCCTACGTGGCTGTCGACGCCTCCGGGACGTTCAGCGAGACCAAGCGCCAGGCCGGCCTTCTCCGTATGGCGCAGGCGGGCGTGGTCCTGTCCGACTACGCGACGCTGATGGTCGAGATCCTGAAGGACAACGCCCGCCCGGAAGCGGGCCCGGTCTACGCCGCCTTGGACATGCCCTGGGCGACCTTGGTCGGCCAAGTCGCCGCCTCCTTCGGCAGAGTGGACGGCGGAGCGAATGCTTGACCGTTCCCGACACGTGTCAGTTTGCGGCCGCCGCCTGTCCCACAGCGGTCGGCAAGCGGGCGCGCCAGCGGTGTCTGCCGGCCCCTGCTCGACGCAACAATCGAAGCAACACGCGCGTAAGGCCGAGCTCTTAAATTCTTCATTAACCAAAGGCCCGAACGGCCACGAGGGGGAACCGACATGACCACCATCATCGCACGACTGCTGATCGTCATCAGCGTGATCGGCGCCATCGCCTGCGCGCCGATGCTGACGCCCGCATCCGCAGCCGGTCTCCTCGCGCAGACGAGGTGAGCCGTCATGGGCATGCAGTCCGTCATCCTGCTGGTCATCGCCGGCAACTTCGCCTGCGCCTCCCTCATCCCGTATCTGGCGATGACCGGAGCCTGAAGGCGTCTCCTCGGTAGATCTCTCACCCTACGGAGCCGACCATGAGTATCTCGAAGACCGCTTGCCTCACCGCTGTCCTCGGCCTCGTCTCCGACATGGCCTTTGCCCAGCCACAGGCGAGCCAGGAGAACCTGAAGCGCCACTGCATAGGAGATTACCTGGAACACTGCGGCCAGTTCTCGCCCGACGGCGGGGAAGTCCAGGCCTGCTTCCGCGAGAGAGCCGGCCTCCTGACACCGAACTGCTCGATGGCCATCGCCGCTTACCAAGAGGAGCAGAAGGCCGCGAATCCGATCCGGAAGATCCGCGCCGCACGGTGAAGTCATCCCTTCGCGTATTCGATAAGGTCAGCCGAGCCGGCATCTGCGAAATCCGGCGCGGCACGGAATTCGCCAGTGTCTACCGTCGCCTGCCCTGACCGGGATGCGACCCGCCGCAGGGTATCAACCTTACCGCGCCCGACAGCCCTCGGCGAATGGGGGTTGGATGACCGGTACCGCAAGCCAGCGCACGCGGTGCGCGTTCGCCGCGCACAGTCGAAGCGCGATGCGAAATCTCCTGCGCCGGATCGTGGCGGAGTCCGCCGCTTCTCGAGATTGGGCGCGAATGGAAGCCGAGGTCGGCTTTCCCACACTTGATGCCCAGAAGCGGACAGGCGGAAGATCACCCCGAACTGCCGTTCCGGGAGCGACCCGAACCGGTCACTCAGGTCACGAGAATGACGGCCGGGACGCGGACGCGCCCGGTTGCGTGTCTCGGCTGTGCGCCTGCCGGTAGTCACGCGGGCTCATGCCGTAGCGATCCTTGAAGCGGCGCGCGAAATGCGCCTGGCTGCTGAAACCGCAGCCGTAAGCCAGCATGCCGATCGACAGGTGGGCGCAGGCCGGATCGCCCAGGCGCTTGGCTGCCGCCTCCAGGCGGCGTCCCCAGATGTAGTCGGAGATGTGCCGGCCGCGCTCGTGGAACAGTTCCTGGAGCCGGCGCAGCGACACGCCCATCGCGGCGGCGAGTTGCGGCGGATCCAGGTTCGGGTCGCTCAGGTTCGCCTCGATATAGGCCTTGGCGCGCTGGACCGTGACGTTGCCGTGGACGGAACGGGGTACCTCCTGCGCCATCCGTTCGGCGAGGCTCGCTATGATCAGGTCCGTTCCGATCGCCGCCATGCGCGCGGCCGCGTCGGGCGTGAGCTGATCGCCCATGCGCACCAGCTCCTGGAGGAAGGTGTTTGCCAGGGTCGTGGAGGCGAGGTCCGCGCCGACCGTGAGTGCACAGTACAGCCGGGACGGGCCCAGCATGGCCTCGAAGCGCTCGCGCGGCAGATCGATGACGAGGGAGATGCCCGTGTCGGCCTCGCAGACGGCCGGGCGTGCGTCGATAACGACGAAGTCGCCCGTCCGGAATACAGCCTCCCGATCGCCTTGCTGGATGGCGTCCTGGCCGGAGAGCTTCAAGGACGCGTAGAGGCGGTCGGGCTGCCCATAGCGCCGAATCGCGTCGGGGGTCGCTTCAGTCCGCATGGCGGTGTGTGCCATCTTGGAGATCGGCACAGGCCCGATGCTGATGACGTCCAGCCTGCCCTGAAACGGAACCCCGTGAAGGGGTTGCTGGTCGATCGGGATCAATCGCTCGCAGATCGTCTCGCGCCAGCGCCGGAACGCGTCCTTGGGGTGAATTCCCTCTGTCGAGAAGAAGGGTTGCATGCGTAGCCTCGGCACGCAGCGCGCCGTCCCGAAGCGCAGACTGCGGATCCGCAGGGTTATTGTATATAATCTATCATCTCAAGACCGCGGTGCCGGGTGCTTCGCGGCGGTTCTGTCCGCGTCTCAACTAATGCCGTCGGTAAGCGCACCGGCAGGAAACCGCCCCGAGCCGCCACTCCGATCGCGCCCAAGCCTGACACAGGACCACCCCGCGGGGGCCGGTCACCGTCTCGGAATCCCTCCGTCCCCGCCAGCGTTGTCGGAGCCGCCGCAACGGCCGCGCTCTTCCCGACGCCTCGATCGTCCAGACGAGACGAGGTCACCGCCGGGCGACGACGAGGTCCGCGGCGCACCGCCACCCGAGCGTCCGGCCGATTCGCGCTCGGACCCTGGGTCCGAGCGTGCCGGATCGCGAGCAGCTGGTCGTCGCGCGCCGGCCTACGATCCGCGCAGGTAGCTCAGCGGCCGACCGGTATCCGGATGCGGCATGACGCCCATCGGGATGTCGTACACGGCGCGCAGCGTGTCGGGATTCATCAGCGTGCCGGGCGGGCCGTCCGCGATGAGGCGTCCCGAGTGCAGCGCCAGGATGCGGTCGCAGACGCGCGCCGCCATGTTCACGTCGTGCAGGACCACCACGACGCCGAGCCCGTCACGATGGGCCAGATCGCGCACGAGGGCGAGGATCTCGACGGCGTGGGCGACGTCGAGGGCCGAGATCGGCTCGTCGAGCAGCAGGCAGGCGGGCTCCTGCGCGATCATCATCGCGAGCCAGACGCGCTGCCGCTCACCGCCCGAGAGCGTGTCGACGAAGCGGTCCGCGAAGGCGGCGACGCCGGTGGCGGCGAGCGCCCGCCGGACCGCCTCACGATCCCGGTCGGCGACGCGGCCGAGGGCGCCGTGCCAGGGATAGCGCCCCAGCGCCACGAGCTCGCGCACGGTCATGCCCGGGACCGGCGGGAGCGCCTGCGGCAGATAGGCGACCTCGCGCGCGAAGGCGCGGTCCTCCCAGGCACTGAGGGCGCGATCCGCGAACGCGATCCGGCCGGCGGTCGGCGCCTGCTGGCGGCCCAGCAGCTTGATCAGGGTCGACTTGCCGGACCCGTTATGGCCGATCAGGCCCACCACCTGCCGCGGCTGGATCACGAGGTCGAGGGGATGCAGCAGGGTGCGTTCGGGGAGACCGAAGCTCGCGCCCTGCAGGGTGAAGAGCGGGGGGGCGCCCGCGGCTTCCGCCGTCGGCGCGACCCGCGGCCGCGCGACGACCGGCGCATCGGGACCGTTCATGCGGGCCTCCTCGGGCCGTCCGTTCCCGCCGGACCCGCTTCGGGGCGTGCCGGCAGGGGGCAGGCGCCGCAGAGGCTCTGGTCGGGGATGAGGTAGCGCAGGCAGCAGACCTTCCGCACCCGACGCGGCGGCGCGCCCGCCGGCGCGTCCCCCGCCTCCGGGACGTAGCGGATCGGCGCGAACAGCGGGTTGGGCGCGCCGGACCGGCGGCGGCTCGTCAGGACGCTCGCGGCGGCCGCGTGCCCGGTCCGGCCCGCCTGCGGGAGCCCCTCGGTGCGGCGCACCACGAACTCGAAGATGTTGCCGGCATTGCTCCACAGCACGCGCGGCGCCACGCCCGAGACCGCCGCCAGGGCACCGACCAGGGGCGCCAGGTGCGCGTCGATCAGCGCGCCGAAGCGATCCGCCGGCGCCCTCTCCTGGGTCTGCCCGCCGGGCCCGTCGCTCCCCGCGGCGGGGTCGCGCAGCTTGAGCGCACGCGTCAGCCCGCCGTCGTCCGGGACGATCTCGACGGCGTCGAGGGCCACGGGCAGGACGAGGTCGAGCACGATGTTGGCGGCGAGCGCGGGCACCACCAGCATCGAGAAGTGCTGCTTCGCCCAGATCGACGCGACGGCGCGGGGCTCCGGCGCCGCGAAGGTGCGGGCGAACCGGTCGAGCTGGTCGGTCAGGACGCGCGGATCGAGCAGGTCGGCGCCCCTCACGGAGGGGCGCGGATCCTCCGCGGACACGATCCGATCCCGGTAGCCCTCGAGGGGGCCGACGAACAGGGCGTTCAGCGGGGAGAGAATCATCGGCGCAGCATCAGCCAGACGAAATAGGCGCCCCCGAGAACCGTCGCGACGAGGCCGGCGGGCAACTGCCACGGGAAGGCCGCGACGCGCCCGAGCCAGTCGGCCAGCACCATGATCAGGCCGCCGGCGAGCGTCGCCGCCACCAGCTGCTCGGCGGCCCGGCTGAAGCCCAGGCTGCGGGCGAGGTGCGGCCCCATCAGCCCGACGAAGCTCAGCGGGCCGACGAGCAGGGTCGCGGCGCCGGTCAGGATCGCGGCGACCGACAGGACCGTCAGGCGCGCCCGCGCGACCTGGAGCCCGACGGCCCGGCTCGTTTCCGCCCCGAGCGGCAGGATCGTGAGCCATCGCGCGAGCAGCGGCGTGCCCGCGAGCACCAGGGCCGCGCCGAGGCAGGCGAGCCCGGCCTCGGTCCCGGTGGCGTTGTAGGTCGAGCCCGAGAGCCACGTCAGCAGGGCGGCAGTCCGCGGGTCGGCCGTGGCGAGCAGGAGCGCGATCACCGAGCCGATCAGGCTGGTGAGGGCCGCGCCGACGAGCAGGATCCGGGCGGAGGCGTAGCGCGCCCGGCGGCCCAGGGCCAGGACCGCCAGCAGCGTCGCGAGCGCGCCCGCCGCGGAGGCGGCCAGCATCGCGGCCGGGCCGAGGCCGGGGGCGAGGAACAGGACGAGCACCACCACCAGGGCCGCGCCCGCGGAGACGCCGAACAGCTCGGGGCTCGCGAGGGGGTTCCCGGTCAGCCGCTGCAGCAGCCCGCCCGCGTAGGCGAGCATGGCCCCGGCCCCCAGGGCGGCCAGCGCGCGCGGCGCCCGCCAGGCCAGGAGGGCGCCCGGATCGGGGCTCCACAGCCAGCCCTGGGCATCCCGCCCCAGGGTGAGCGACAGGCCGACGGCCGCGAGGGCCAGGATCGCGAGCGCCCCGATGGCGGGCCACGGCCGGGCGAGACGGACCGGGATAGGCCCCGGCGCCGGCGGCGCCTCGCGCGCCGTGCGCAGGCCCAGGATGAGGCCGACCAGCAGGGGTGCGCCGACGAGGGCGGTGACGGCGCCGGTCGGGACACCGCTGCGGCCGATGAGCCGCTGCACGAGCTGATCGGTCAGGACGAGCAGCACCGCCCCGGCCACCGGCCCCCAGAGCAGGCGGTCGCGGAGCCGGCGGGCGCCGCCGTAGCGGGCGATGGCCGGCCCCGCCAGGCCGACGAAGCCGATCACCCCGAGATACCCGGTCACGCTGGCGCCGACCGCGACGCCGAGGGCGAGGGCGGCGAGCCGCGTGCCGGCGGTGGAGACGCCGAGGCCCCGCGCTCCGGCATCGCCGAGCTCGATCAGGGTCAGCGGGCGCGCCAGCAAGCCGGCCGCGAGGGCCGCGAGGGCGAGGCGCGGGACGAGGCCGCGGACGCCGTCCCAGTTGTTCTGGTTCAGCGCGCCGGCCTGCCACGCGTAGAGGTCGGAGAGCGCGTCGAAATGCGCGAGCACCAGCATCCGGTTGGCTGCCTCGGCGGACAGCCCGACCACCAGTCCGGCGAGGATGACGGTGGACGGCGCGTAGCCGCTGCGCCCGCTCAGCAGCAGCACGAGGCCCGTGCACAGGGCCGCCCCGGCGCCCGCGACGGGCTCGTAGCCGTAGATCAGGAGGGCCGGCCACCACAGCGTCGCGAGGGCCAGGGCGAGCTTCGCGCCCGCGAACACGCCGAGGGTGCCGGGCTCGGCCAGCGGGTTGTCGAGCACCTGCTGGAACAGCACGCCGGCCAGGCCGAGGCCGCCACCCGCCAGGGCCGCCATGGCGAGGCGCGGCAGCAGGCTGTCGCGCAGGACGAGCTGCGGCATGTCGCCGTCGGTCGGGTGGAGCAGGGCGGCCCACCACTGCCCGGGCGGCAGGACGGCCGCCAGGTTGGCGTGCAGCAGCGCGGCGCTCACCGCCAGCGCGAGGGCGAGGAGCCCCGCCCCGCGCCAGAGCGGCGAGGCCCCGGACCCGTCGGCTCGCGCCCGCCGCGCTCCGGCTCCGGCCGCGCTCACGCCGGGGCCTTCCCGAGCGCCGCGGCGACCTGACGGGCGAAGCGCGCGGCCGACGGCAGGCCGCCGTTCGGATGGACGACCGGCATGCGGATCACGCGGCCGGCGCGCACGGCGGGCAGCGCCCGCCAGAGCGGGCTGTCGTCGAGGCGCCCGAGGGCGCGCGCGGTCTCGGCGCCGCGGTCGAAGTGGATCAGCGTCGCGTCGGGCACCTCCGCGAGGTCCTCGACCGCGGCGAGCACCGTGCCCGCGCCGCTCTGCCGGCCGGTCCAGGCATTGGTCAGGCCGAGGCGCTGGGCGACCGCGCCGACGGTGCTGCGCGTGCCGAAGACGGCCAGCTGCCGCCCGTCGTCGCGGAAGCGGCAGATGTAGACCGGGCGCCCGGTCCGGCCCGCGAGCGCGGCCCGGGCCTCGGCGAGCGCCCCGTCGGTCCCGGCGACCAGCGCCCGCGCCGCCGCGGCGCGGTCGACGCGGTCCCCCAGGTCGCGGGTCAGCGCGTCGAGGTGGTCGATCGGCTCCCGCGCGCCCGCGACGATGGGCAGCGCCACGACCGGGGCGATCCGGGTCAGCGCGACCTGGATCTGCGCCTGCCACGGCGCGGCGAGGATGAGATCGGGGGCGATCAGGCTGAGGAACTCGAGGTTCGGCTCCTGCAGCGGGCCGAGGTCGAGGACCGAGTCCGGCAGGGGCGGCTGCGCGATGAGCTTCTCGTAGAGCGGCCGGTTGGCGATCGCCACCGGCACGAGGCCGATGGCGAGGAGCGTCTCGGCGAACAACCCGTCGAGGGCGACCACGCGGGCGGCGGGCGAGCCGCCCGTCTCCGCCCGCCGCGGGTCGTCGGACGCGCCCGCGGGAGACGCGGCGAAGCCGCCCGGGACGAGACCGAGGGCGCCCGCGGCGAGGCCGGCGAGGAGGGCGCGACGATCGCCGCGCGGGCGGCTCATCCCCATGCGCCGATCCGTGCGCCGACCCGTGCGCCGACTCGGGCGAGCGGGCGGCGGATCCGCCCGCGGCACGCCTCCGCGCGCCGCGCCCGGCCGGTCCGCGGGACGGCGAGCCTCATGGATGCGCTCCCTGCCGCTCCCAGGCGCGGATCCCGCCGGCGGCGGGCGCGCGCGCCGGGGCGACCGCGCCCCCGTGCCCGTCCTGATCGAGCAGGCTGTCGACGATCTCCTGCGCGCGGACCGGCAGGACCGAGAGCAGGGTGTCGCTCAGACCGTGCGAGGTCTCCGAGTAGCCCTGGACGTAGATGCGCGGGACGAAGCCGGGGCGGGTCGGGACGCGGTAGTCGCGCGCCAGGTCCGGCCCGTCGCGGTAGGGCGCGAGCGGCTCGAGGATCGCCGGGTTCGGGTCGCGCGCGTACCCGGTCGCCAGGACGATGCCGTCGTAGCTGCGCTCCGCCTCGACCTCGGCGTAGCGGTCGACGGTCCGCAGCCTGATCCCGCTTGCGTCGCCGACGGCCGAGAGGATCTCGCTGCGCGGCCGGAGGTGCAGGCGCTGCGGCCCGGAGACCTTCTCCCGGTAGACGATCACGTGGAGCGCCTTGAGCAGGTCGGCGTCGATCACCGCGTAGTTCGTGTTGCGGTAGCTGCGCACGATCGCCGCCCGCCGCTCGCTCGGCTGCGCGTACACGAAGTCGGTGCGGTCGGGGTGGAAGATCTCGTTGACGAACGGCGTCGCGTCCGACGGTCGGAGGGCGTGGCCGCGGAAGACGAGATCGACCTGCAGCTGCGGGAAGCGGGCGTGGAGATCGTGGCCGATCTCGGCGGCGCTCTGGCCGCCGCCGATCACCGCCACGCGGGCGCCCGGGCGCGACAGGTCGAGCGGGCTGCCCGGGCCGCGCCGGTCGACGTGGTCGAGGTAGCGGCTCGAATGGCAGAGCCGGGGATCGCGCGCCAGGGCGGCGAAGGCGGCGGGCACGTGCGGGGCGCCGCCCACCGCGAGGGCGAGGTCGCGCGTCTGGCGGCGGATCTCGCGGCCCGCGGCGTCGCGGGTGACGACCCACAGGGTCTCGACCGTCCCGTCCGGTCCCGGCCCGGGCTCCACCGCGACCGCGGTCTCGCCGTAGTCGCACCGGTCGGCGAAATGGTCCGCCACCCACCGAAGATAGTCGTTGAACTCGATCCGGCTGGGATGAAACGTCCCGAGATCGATGAAATCGTGCAGTCGACCCTGGCTGTGCAGGTAGTTCACGAAGGTCAGCGGGCTCGTCGGGTTGCGGAGCGTGACGAGGTCCTTGAGGAACGAGATCTGCATGTCGCTGCCCGGCAGCAGCATGCCGCCGTGCCATCGGAAGTGCGGCTGCCGCTCCAGGAAGCGGTACCGGAGGCCGCGCGCCGCCGGGGTCTCGGCCAGGGCGATCGCCAGGGCGAGGTTCGAGGGCCCGAAGCCGACCCCGATGACGTCGCAGAGCGGTGCGGCGCGCGCGGTCATCCGATCGTCTCCTCGTCCGCACGACGGGGTGCACGCCGGGGTGCGCGCCGGGATGCGCGGCGATCCTCGCCGCCGCGGCGCACGGGGGCGGCGCCTCCCTCGGGGGAGCCGCGCGTTTCCCCGGCGGGACCGCTCGCAGGCGACCGGAAGCTGGTTCGCGCACACGCCACTGACCGCGTCCCCCGCCAAGCCCCGGACCACAGAACACCCGCCGGCCGCACTGCGTAGCGCGAACCGCCACAGTGATTCAAGGTCTCCGGAAAACACTTCTGACGATCGAGCAGTAATGAATTAAATTAGAACATTTCAAATATGTAAAAGGGCCCTTGAGTCCGGCGATCTTTCGGCCATGTTATGCGCCGACAAGCGAAGTTCATTGATTCATTGGCGAGGCAGCTCGCAGCTTTCACCTGAACGGGATGCATCGATGGCGTTCGATCGCGAAGATACGCTGTTCTACGTGGTGGTGAATCACGAGGAGCAATACTCGATCTGGCCGAGCTACCGCGACATCCCTGACGGGTGGCGCGCCGTGGGCGATCCGCGCGCGAAGGCCGATTGCCTGGCCTACATTGACGAGGTCTGGACCGACATGCGGCCCCTGAGCCTGCGCCGACACATGGAGGCTCAGGAGCGGGACGCGGGCGGCGCGCGGGCGTGACCGTGCCGGGACGAGTCCGGCTGTTCTGCCTGCCCTACGCGGGGGCGAGCGCCGCGGTGTTCGCGCAGTGGCGCCGCGGCCTGCCCGACGCGGTCGACGTCAGGCCCGTCGAGCTGCCGGGGCGCGGCTCCCGGATCGGCGAGGCGCCCTGCACCGACCCGCGGGCGCTGACGCGGCGCCTCGCGGACGAGGTCGCCGGTTCCGTCACGGGCTCCTACGCGCTGTTCGGCCATAGCCTGGGCGCGCTGCTCGCCTTCGAGCTGGCGCACGAACTCCGCGACCGCGGGATCGCGGCGCCGCGCGCGCTGTTCGCCTCCGGATGCGCCGGACCGGCGGTGTGCGACGGGGCGTATTTCCGCCGCCCGCGCAGCGACGCGGACCTGCGCGACGCGCTGTCCGCCTACGGCGCGACGCCGCCGGAGGCGCTGGCCGATCCCGCCCTGATGGCCCTGGTGCTGCCGGTGCTCCGGGCCGATTTCCGGCTGCGCGGCGCCTACACCTACGCGGCGCGCCCGGCGCTGGACTGCCCGATCCAGGCGCTCGGCGGGACGCGGGACGACGTCGCCCGCGCCGACCTCGAGGCCTGGGGCCGCGAGACGCGCGGCCCCTTCGACCTCGCGCTGTTCGAGGGCGACCACTTCTTCATCCACGCGCGGCGGGGGCCGGTGCTCGACCTCGTCGGCCGGCGGATCGGCGCGCGGGCCGAGGTCGCGGCCTGAGGCGGCCGCGCCCGCCCATCGGCGGCGCGCGGGCCGGCGGCGCGAACGAACGGGATGTCACCATGGAGGACGCCGTGATGGAACTCGTGACCAAGCCCCTGCGGGACGAGGGTCCTCTGCCGCTCCTGGTCACGCCGCCGGAGGGCGCCGCGGGCGCGGCGCTCGCGGACGCGCTGCCGGCGATCCGGGCCGCGGCCGAGGCGCACCTCCACGCCGCGGGCGGCCTGCTGCTCCGCGGCTTCAGCCTCGACGGGCCCGACGCGTTCCGCAGCTTCGCGGCGGGCTTCGGCCACGACCTCCTGAGCTACGAGTTCGGCTCGACGCCGCGCAGCCCCGTGACCCAGGGGGTCTACACCTCGACCGAGTACCCGCCCCACCAGCACATCCCGCTGCACAACGAGCAGGCCTACGCCCGCGACTGGCCGATGAAGATCTGGTTCTACTGCCAGCAGGCGGCGCCTGAGGGGGGCGAGACGCCGCTGGCCGACAGCCGCGCCATCTACCGCGCCGTGCCCGAGCCGATCCGCGCGCGCTTCGCCGAGCGGGGCCTGATGTACGTGCGCAACTACGGCAACGGGCTCGACGTGGCCTGGGAGCAGGTGTTCGGCACGCAGGACCGGGGGGCGGTCGAGGCGTACTGCGCCGGCCACGGGATCACCTGCGAGTGGAAGCCGGACGGCGACCTCCGCACCCGGCAGGTCTGCCAGGGCACCGCCCGCCACCCCGAGACCGGCGAGCCGGTGTGGTTCAACCAGGCCCACCTGTTCCACGTCTCGAACCTCGAGCCGGAGGTGCGCGCGACCCTCCTCGACCTCGTCGACGAGCCGGACCTGCCGCGCAACGTCTACTACGGCGACGGCAGCCCGATCCCCGACGCGGATCTCGACGCGATCCGCGCCGTGCTCGCCGCGCACACCGTCGTCTTCCCCTGGCAGTCCGGCGACGTGGTGATGCTGGACAACATGCTGACCGCCCACGCGCGGACACCCTTCAAGGGCCCGCGCAAGGTCGTGGTGGCGATGGCGCAAGCCGGCCGCGCGCAGTGATGGCAGCGGCGTTCGCCTTCGCGGAGCCCGGGTCCGCGCCAGGGACCGCGCTGTGGCGCGCCCTCGCGCGGGGCGCCCGCGCCCGGCTCGTGCTGGCCGGCGCGGCGAGCTTCGTCGGCGGGATCGCCACGACGGGCCTGATCGTGCTCATCAACGGGGCGCTCCACGCGTCCGAGCCCGCCCGGGCCGACCGGGTCGCCGCCTTCGCGGCGACCGCCCTCCTCGCCTGCGCGGCGCTCGTCGTCTCGCGCGCCCTCTTCGCCGATCTCGGGCAGCGCGGGCTCGCCGATCTCCGGTCCGCGATCGCCGCGCGCGTCCAGGCCGCCGCGTTCGCGGATCTCGAGGCTGTGGGGAGCGCCCGGGTGCAGGCGCTGGTGACCGAGGACGCCAACCAAGTCGCCAACTTCCTCACGGCGCTGCCCGTGCTCGTCACCAACTGCGCGGTGGTCGCGGCGACCCTCGCCTATCTCGGCTACCTGTCGTTCCCCCTGTTCCTGGCCTCGGCCCTCACGATCGCCCTGGGGGCCGCGGGCTACTCCGCCTGCTACGGCCGCGTCACGCGCCACCTCGCCCGGGCCGGGGCGGAGCAGGACCGCCTCGTCGGACATTTCCAGGCGCTGCACGGCGGCGCCAAGGAGCTGCGCCTCAACCGGGAGAAGGGGCGCCACTTCCTCGACGCGGTCCTGGCGACCGCGATCGCCCGCGTCGCCGACCACCGCCGGCGCGGCCTCGCCCTCCTCGCGCTGGCGGCGGGCTGGGGCCGCATCCTGTTCCTGGCCCTGATCGGGCTCGCGCTGTTCGTCCCCGGGACCGGCGCGCAGAGCCCGGCGGTGACGACCGGGTACGTCATCGCCCTGCTCTACCTGATGGGGCCGCTCGAGGCGGTGCTGAACACGATGCCGCTCGTCAACCTCGCCCGCGTCGGCGCGCGGCGGATCGAGGCGGCCTTCGCCGAGCTGCCGCCCGAGCCGGTCGGCGATCCGGGGACAGGCCCGGCCGCGCCCCGGCGCGACGCCACCGTGACCCTGCGGGGCGTGACCCATCACCGGGCCGATCCGCAGACCGGCGACCGCTTCGACCTCGGCCCGGTCGACCTGACGCTGCGCCCCGGGGAGATCACCTTCCTGGTCGGCGGCAACGGCTCCGGCAAGACCAGCCTCGCCCGGGTGATCGCCGGCCTGCACCCGCCGACCGGCGGGACGCTGTGCCTGGACGGTCGCCCGGTGGCGGGCGCGGCCCTCGCCGGCTACCGCGCGCACGTCGCGGCCGTCTTCTCCGATTTCCACCTGTTCGAGACGCTGCTCGGCCGGCCGGACGCCGCGCGCGAGGCGCAGGCGCGCGCGTGGCTGACGCGCCTCGGCCTCGACGGCCGCGTCAGCCTCCGGGACGGGGTCTTCTCGACCCGCGATCTCTCGACGGGCCAGCGCAAGCGGCTCGCCCTCCTGGTCGCCTGCCTGGAGGACCGGCCCGTCATGATCTTCGACGAGTGGGCCGCCGACCAGGATCCCGACTCCCGGGCGGCCTTCTACGAGACGCTCCTCCCGGAGCTGGCCGCCGAGGGCCGGACGATCCTCGTCGTCACCCACGACGACCGCTGGTTCGACCGGGCCGACCAGGTCGTGAAGCTCGAGCGCGGCCTCGTGGTGGAGCACCGCGCCGCCCCGCCGCGCGGCCGCCAGGCGGGAGCCGGCGCGTGAGCCTGCACGAGAGCCTGCACGTGGGCCGCGCGCACCGCGCGCCGTCGCCGCACCGGCCCGCGCCGGACGACAGCCTCGTGGCGATCCTGCGGGCGCGGGCGGCCGCCACGCCCGACCGGCTGACCCTGCGCTTCCTCACGGACGGGCGCGCGGTCGGGGCGTCCCTCGACTACGCGGAGCTCGACCGGCGGGTCCGCGCCCTCGCGGCGCGCCTCCAGCGCGACGCCGAGCCCGGCGCGCGGGCGCTCATCGCCCTGCCGAGCGGGCCCGACTACGTCGTGGCGTTCTTCGCCTGCCTCTACGCGGGCCTCGTCGCCGTGCCCTCCTTCCCGCCGGAGACGCGGGATCCGCACCACGCGGCCCGCCTCGCCCTGATGATCGCCGACATGGCACCGCGCCACGTCCTGACCGATCGGGCGAACCGCGAGACCGTGGCGGCGACCTGCGCGGGCAGCTCCGTGGGCGCGATCGTCTGTGTCGACGCGGTCGGCAGCGCCGGGGCGGAGGCGTGGCGGCCGGTCCCGTGCCCGCCCGACACCCTCGCCTTCCTGCAGTACACGTCGGGCTCGACCGCGAATCCCAAGGGCGTCGAGGTCACGCACGGCAACATCGTCGCCAACGCCCGCTGGCTCGCCGAGGCGATCGCGCCCGGCCCGGACGACGTCTTCGTCTCCTGGCTGCCCCTCTACCACGACATGGGCCTGATCGCGGGGCTGATCGAGCCGATCTTCGCCGGCGCGCCGCTCGTGCTGATGAGCCCGCAGGCCTTCCTCGCCCGGCCCGCCTCGTGGCTCGAGGCGATCGGCGCGCATGGCGGCACGATCAGCGGCGGCCCGGACTTCGCCTACCGGCTGGCCTGCGAGCGCGTCGGCGCCGCCGCGCTGGCGGGGCTCGACCTCGCCGGGTGGCGCGTCGCCTACAGCGGTGCCGAGCCGATCCGGCCCCGGACCCTCACCCGCTTCGCCGCGCGCTTCGCCCCGGCGGGCTTCGCGCCGACGGCGCTCAGCCCCGCCTACGGCCTCGCCGAGGCGACCCTCCTCGTCGCGGCCAAGCCCCTGGGCACGCCGTGGCGCCGGCTGAGCGTGGCGCCGGCGGCGCTGGCGGCCGGCCGCGCCGTCGCCGACGAGGCCGGCACCGCCCTCGCGAGCAGCGGCCGGCCGGTCCGGCCCGAGCACCTGCGGATCGTCGACCCGCGCACGGGCCTCCCCTGCCCCGACGGGACGGTCGGCGAGATCTGGCTCAGCGGCCCCTGCGTCGCGCGCGGCTACTGGAACAACCCGGAGGCGACCCGCGCGACCTTCGTGCCCCGCGACGGCGCGACCTGGCTGCGGACCGGGGACCTCGGCTTCCTGGACGGCGGCGAGCTCTTCGTCACCGGGCGCGCCAAGGACCTCATCATCCTGCGCGGCCACAACGTCTATCCGCAGGACGTGGAGACGGCGGTCGAGGCGCGCGTGCCGGCCCTCCGCCCGGGGCGGGTCGCGGCCTTCGCGGTCGAGGGTCCGGCGGGCGAGGCGATCGGGATCGCCGCCGAGATCGGCCGGAGCGCCGCCGCCCGCGCGCCGGAGATCGCCGCCGCGGTCGACGCCGCGCTGGCGGAGGTGCTGGCCGAGCCGGCGGAACTCGTGGCCCTGCTGGAGCCGGGCACCCTGCCCAAGACCACGAGCGGGAAGCTCCGGCGCGGCGCGTGCCGGGACGGCCTCGCGGCCGGCGACCTCACCCCCCTCCACCTCTACCGGCGCCCGCAGGGTGCCCCGTCGCCGGATGAGCCGCCCCGGAGCGCGACGGAGCGCGCCCTCGCGGCGATCTGGAGCGATCTCCTCGGCCTCGACGAGGTCTCGCGCGGGCGCGGTTTCCTGGAACTCGGCGGCCACTCGCTCCTGGCGATGCGCGCCGTCGACCGCGTCCGCGCCGCCTTCGGGGTCGCCCTGCCGCTGCGCGACCTGTTCGCGGCCCCGACCCTCGCCGACCTCGCGGCGCGGATCGACGCGCTGCCCCGCGACGCGGTGCCGGCGCCCGCGCTCCTGCCGAATGCGGGCCCGCCCCTGCTGTCGCTCGGCCAGCAGCGGCTCTGGCTGGCCGAGCGGCTCGGCGACCCGGCCGGGCGCGGCGCCTACGTCATAGTCGGACATATCCGGTTCGGAGGCCCGCTGGAGCCCGACCTGCTCGCCGCGGCGCTGCGCCGGGTCGTCGCCCGGCACGCCGTGCTGCGGACCGGCTATCCGACCGGCGAGGACGGCCTTCCGGAGCCCCGGATCGCCGAGGCGGTCGCCCTCGACGTGCCCGTCGACGACCTCACCGGCCTCGATCCGGGCGCCCGCGAGATCCGGGTCGCCGCGTGCGAGGCCGCGGAGGCGGCCGCGCCGTTCGACCTCGCCGTGCCGCCGCTCCTGCGCGCCCGGCTCCTGCGCCTGGCCGCCGACGATCACCGCCTCGTCCTGGCCCTCCACCACCTCGTCGGCGACGGCTGGTCGGTCGGCGTGCTGCTCTCCGAACTCGGGGCCGCCTATCGCGGCGCGGAGGCGCCGCCCCTCCCCGTCCAGTACGCGGATTTCGCGCGCTGGCACCGGGCGGCCGTGGAGCGCGCGGCGGCGGCCGAGACCGCGTTCTGGCGCGGGCACCTCGCGGAGGTGCCCGCCCTGCTGCCCCTGCCGACCGACCGGCCGCGGCCGGCGGTCCCGTCGCAGGCCGGCGGCTCCGTCCGCTTCGAACTGCCGGGGTCGCTGGTCGCCCGTCTGGCGGAGCTGGGCCGGGCGCGCGGCGCCTCGCCGTTCGTCGTGCTGCTCGCGGGCTTCCAGGCCCTGCTCCATCGGCTGAGCGGGGCCGAACGCTTCGTCGTCGGCACCGACGTCGCGGGCCGGCCGCACCCCGATCTGGCCGGGCTGATCGGCTTCTTCGTCAACGTGCTGCCGATCCGGGCGCGCCTCGACGGCGCCCCGTCCTTCGCCGCGCTGATCGAGCGCGTCCGCGAGGACGTCCTCGCCGCCTTCGAGCACGCCACCCTGCCCTTCGACCGGATCGTCGACGCCCTCGACATCCCGCGCGCCCGCGCCCGGCCACCCCTCGTCCAGGCCCTGTTCGTGATGCAGAACGCGCCGCCCGGCGATTTCGGTGTCCCGGGGCTCGCGGCCGAGGCCCGGGCGGCCAGCGCGCACGGCTCGAAATTCGAGATGGCGCTCTTCCTCGACCCGCCCGCGCCGGGGGGCGGGATCGCGGCCGAGTGGGTCTTCGCCACGGCCCTGTTCACCCCCGAACGCGTCGCGCGCCTCGCGGAGGCCTACGCGGCCTTGCTCTCCGCCGCAGCCGCCGCGCCCGCGGCCCCGCTCCCGACCTTGCTGCCCGGCCTGCCCGACCTTCTGCCCGCGCTCCCGCCCTCACGAGACCCGGAGGACCCCGTCATGTCGAACACCGCCCCGTCGCTCCCGCGCACCGGCCGCCTGGAAGCGAAGCTCGACAAGCTCAAGGGACTGGGCGCCGGTAAACCCGCCGCCGCCGCGGGCGAGCCGGCCCGCCTCTCGACCCTGGCGCCCGGGCGCGACTTCCCCCTCGTGATCGAGCCGCTGTCGGCCGACGTCGACGCGGTGGCCTGGGCGACCGCCCAGCGCGACTGGGTCGAGGGCAAGCTGCGCCGCCACGCCGGCCTGCTGCTGCGCGGCTTCGGCATCGCGACCCCGCAGGAATTCGAGGCCTTCGCCGAGGCGCTCCAGCCCGGCCTCTACGGCGGGTACGGCGACCTGCCCAAGAACGAGGGCGGGAAGAACACCTACCGCTCGACGCCCTACCCCGAGCGGGAGATGATCCTCTACCACAACGAGAGCAGCCACCTGCATGCTTGGCCGCGCAAGCAGTGGTTCTTCTGCCAGCAGCCGTCGCCGGTGGGCGGCGCGACGCCCATCGTCGACTGCCGCGCGCTGTACCGGCAGCTGCCGCCGGCGATCGCCGACCGCTTCGAGCGCCTGGGGCTGATCTACGTCCGCACCTTCACGGAGCGCTTCGACGTCGACTGGCGCCGGTTCTTCCACACCGAGGATCGCGCGGCCGTGGAGGCCCGCTGCCGGGCCGAGGGCGTCGACTTCGCCTGGCTCGACGCGGACACGCTCCAGACCCGCACGCGCTGCCCGGCGGTGATCACCCACCCGCTGACCGGCGAGAAGTCGTTCTTCAACCAAGTGCAGTTGCACCACCCGCGCTGCCTCGACCCCGAGGTGCGCGCCGACCTCCTCGGCCTCGTGGGGCCGGAGCGGATGCCGCGCGACGTGCTCTACGGCGACGGCACGCCGATCGAGGACGCGGTGATGGACGAGGTCGGCCGCCTCTACGAGGCGATCGCCGTGCGCTTCGACTGGCGCCCCGGCGACGTCGTGATGCTCGACAACATGCTCGCCGCCCATGCCCGCGACCCCTACGAGGGGCCGCGCCGGATCGTCGTCGCCATGGGCGACATGGTCGAGCGCGGCGCGGTCACGGGAGCGGCGGCATGACCGGCGCGGCGATGACCGGCGCGGCGATGACCGGCGCGCAGGCCTCCCTCGCGGCGGCGCCGACCCGGGCGCTGACCCCCGAGCAGCGCGCCTGCCTCGACGAGACCGGCACCGCGCCGAATCTCGTCGCCGAGATCGACCTGCCCGGGCCGGTCGAGGCGGACCGCCTCTGCCGCGGCCTCGCCGCGGTCGCCGCCCGCCACGACGTCCTGCGCACCGCCTTCGTGCGCGAACCGGGCTTCCGCGGCCTGCGGCAGGCCGAGGCCGGCGCGCCCGCTATCCCGCTCGATACCGGCGCGCCGCAGGGAGACGTCGGGACCGTCGGCCTCGCGCCGGAGCGCGGCCAGACCCTCGCGGCCGTCCTCCTGCCGGGCGCGACGCCGCGGCTGCGCCTCGTCGCCAGCGCCCTCGCGGTCGATGCCGGCAGCCTCGACCGCGTCCTGTCGGAGGTCGCGGCCGCCTGCGCGGACGACGCGGCGCCCGGCGCCGATCCCGAGGCCGCGACCTACGCCCAGTACGCGGAGTGGCGCGAGGCGGTCGCCGCCGACGACGCGGACGGCGAGGGCCAAGCCTACTGGCGGGACCAGATCGGCGCGGGCGCGGCACCACTCCGGCTGCCCTATCGCCGCGGGGCGGCCGCCGACGCGGTGGAGGAGCCGGCCGCCGCGATCCGGCTGAGTCGGGCCGCCGACGCCGCCGTCACGGACGCCTTCGCGCGGGCGCTGGCCCGGCCGGACCTCGCCGCGGCCGGCGCCGAGGCCGTGCTCCAGGCCGCGTGGTGGCTGCTCGTGGCGCGCCTCGCCGAGCGGACGGAGATCCTCGGCGGCTGGGTGCACGATTGCCGGCGCGACTACGCGGTCTTCGCCGGCACGGTCGGCGTCTTCACCAAGACGCTGCCCCTGCGCCTCGTCCTCCCGCCGGAGACCAGCGTCTCGGAGGCCGCGGCCGGTCTCGCCGCGCGGCTCGACGAGCACCGCGCCTTCCAGGAACTCTGCCCCCTCGACGCGGCCGGCGACGACCGCCGCCCCGCGGTCGGCTTCGCGCTCGCGGCTCAGGGGGCCGCGCAGGACCGGCTCCTGCCCGGACCCGCCGGGTTCGAGCTCTGCCTGGAGCCGGCCCTCGACGCGGAGGGGCACCTCGCCGCGCTGACCTTGCACGCCGACCCGCGCCGCTACGCGGTGGAGGCCCTGGAGACCCTGCTCGATCAGGTCGAGACGCTGCTCGCCCGCCTGCCCGCGAAGGCCGCGACGCCCTTCGCGACCTACCCGCTCGTCGGCGCGCGCGAGGAGGTGCGCCTGCGCGCCTTCGGCCGCCCGGCCGCCCGCGCCCTGCCGGCGGAGACCCTTCCGGTCCTCGTCGCCCGCCACGCGGCGACGGCGCCGGACGCCCCCGCCCTCGTCGGCGCCGGCCGCACCCTGTCGTACGCCGCGCTGGAGGACCGCGTCGCGCGCCTCGGCGCCTGGTTCGCCGCGCGCGGCGTCGGTCCCGAGCGCGTCGTCGCCCTGGACCTGCCGCGCTCCGTCGACCTCGTGGTGGCGATCCTCGCGGTCTGGCGCGCGGGGGGCGCCTACCTGCCCCTCGACCCGGCCTGGCCGCAGGCCCGCCGCGACCGCCTGATCGCGCTCGCCCGGCCCGCGCTGACCGTGGCGCTCTCGGCCGACCCCGCGGCCGGCCGGCACGCCCTCGGGGCGATCCTCGACGGCCTCGGTGAGGCCCGGCACCCCGCCGAGGCCCGGGACCCCTCCGACATGGCCTGCCTGCTCTTCACCTCCGGCTCGTCCGGGACGCCGAAGGGCGTGGTGATCGAGCACGCCCAGATCCGCGCCTACGCGGAGGCCGTCATCGACGCCCTCGACCTGTCCGGCCACGGGCGCTTCGCGCTGACCTCCACGGTGGCGGCCGACCTCGGCAACACCATGCTGTTCGCGGCGTTGCGCCTCGGCGCCTGCCTCGTGGTCGCCGACGAGGCCGAGATGGCCGACGGCCCGGCCTTCGCGCGCTTCCTGCGCGGCAACGCCGTCGCCTGCGCGAAACTGGTCCCATCCCACCTCGCCGCCCTCCTCGACGGCGTCGAGGACCCCGCGCTGCCCGACCTGCTGGTGCTCGGCGGCGAGCCGACGCCGGCCGCCCTGGTCCGGCGGATCCGGGCGGGGGCGCCGGCGACGCGGATCGCCAACCATTACGGTCCCACCGAGGCCTGCGTCGGCGTGCTGGTGCATCCGGACGCGGCCACCGCGCCGCCGGACGAGAGCCTGCCGCTGAGCCGCGTGCTCGCCGGCAGCGAGGCCTACATCCTCGACGCGGCGGGCGCGCTCGCGCCGACCGGCGCGGTCGGCGTGCTCCACCTCGGGGGCGCCCAGATCTGCCGGGGCTACCTCCCGGGCACGGAGGCCGGCGGCGCGGGCGCGTTCTCGCCCAACCCCTTCGGAGCGGGGCGGCTCTACCGCACCGGCGACCGGGCCCGCCTGCTGCCCGGCGGCCGCCTCGTGCTCGCCGGGCGGGCCGACGACCAGATCAAGCTGCGCGGCCACCGCGTCGAACCGGGCGAGGTCGAGGCCGCGCTGGCGGGCCTCGCCGGCGTGAGCCAGGCGGCGGTGCGCCCGTTCACGGGGCCGGACGGCGCGACCGGACTCGCGGCCTACGTGGTCGCCGACCCCGAGCGGACACCCGCCGCGCTCCTCGCGGCGCTGGCCGAAACCCTGCCCGCCGCGTGGCTGCCCGCCCCGATCCTGCGCCTCGACAGCCTGCCGCGACTGGCCAACGGCAAGATCGACCGCGCCGCCTTGCCCACTCCGGACGCCCATCCGGACGGGGGCACGGGCGTCCCGCCGCGCACGGCGCTCGAGACCGTGCTCACCGACGCCATGGCGGAGCTGCTGGGCCTCCCGGCGCAGCGCCTCGGCGCCGCGGGCGACTTCTTCGCGGCCGGCGGCAACTCGCTCCTCGTCATCAAGCTGACGGCGCGCATCCGCAAGCTGCTCAAGGTCGAGATCCCCCCGAGCCTGGTCTTCGACCACAGCACGCCCGCGACCCTCGCGGCGGCGCTCGGCACCTACGCCCCGCCGGGCGCGATCGAGGAGACGGCGAGCCTGCGCCTGGAACTCGCCGGCCTGAGCGAGACCGAGCGCGCCGGCCTCGCCGGGGTGGGCGCGTGACCGGGGTCGGCGCGCACGACGCGGCGCGGCGCGCGGCCCTCGCCCGCCTGCTGCGGGAGGACGCCGAGGCGGCCGACGGCATCCCGCGGCACGCCGGGGGCCCGGCGCCCCTGTCGTTCCCGCAGGCGCGGCTCTGGTTCCACCAGCGCTACGACCCGGAGAGCCCGGCCTACCACTCGGCCCGGGCCTTCCGCCTCACCGGCCCCCTCGACGTCCCGGCGCTCGAGGGCGCGTTCCGGAGCCTGATCGCCTGTCACGACGTCCTGCGCACGGCGCTGGCGGATACCGCCGACGGCCCGCGCCAGATCCTGCACCCGCACGTGCCGTTCGAACTCGAGCGCGTCCCGGCCCTCGACGGTGACCCGGGCGCGGCGCTGCGCGCCCTGAGCCGCCGCCCCTTCGATCTCACCCGCGCGCCGCCGCTGCGCGCGGTCCTGTCGGAGGCGGATCCGGCGGGCAGGCGCGTCCTCCTCGTGGTGATGCACCACATCGCGGTGGACGCGTGGTCGACGGCGCGGCTCTTCCGGGATCTGGCGCAGGCCTACCGCGCGGCCCTCGCCGATCCCGCGCGGATCGGGCAGCCGCTGCCCGCCCCGCGCCTGCGCTTCGTGGATTTCGCCGCGTGGCAGCGCGCCCGGTTCGACGGCGCGGCCGGGTCCGCGGCGATCGCGCGCGGGCGCCGCTACCTCGGCGACGCCGTCCCGGCCCTGGACCTGCCCCTCGACTATCCCCGCCAGCCCCTGGCGAACCGCCCGGGCGGGCGGGTCGACTTCACCCTGCCCACCGACCTCGCCGGCGCGGTGGCCGCGTTCTGCCGGTCGCAGGCGTGCCCGCCCTTCGTGGCGCTGCTGGCGGCGTGGCAGGTGCTGCTCGCCCGCCTGAGCGGCCAGACGGACTTCGCCGTCGGCGTGCCGAACGCCGCCCGCACCCGCCCCGAGTTGCAGGACCTCGTCGGCTTCCTCGTCAACACGCAGGTCTACCGCGTCCGCCTCGATCCGCGCGGGAGCTTCCGCGATCTCTGCGCGCGGCTGCGCGGCGAGGCGATGGCGTTCCTGGCCGAGGACGACGTCCCCTTCGAGCGCCTCGTCGCGGAGACCGGGATCGCGCGCGACGCCGCGACCACGCCGGTTTTCCAGGCGGCGTTCAACTTCCGCCCCAGCCGGGATGCCGCCCCCCTCGACCTCGCGGGGGTCGCGGCGGCGCGGATCGACGTCGACGTGGCGAGCGCCAAGTTCGACGTCGCCCTCGACGTCGCGGCCGACGGGACCGGCATCGATTGCCAACTCGAGTACGATGCCGGCCTGATCGCGGACGCTACCGCCCGGCGCTGGCGCGACGGGTTCCTCGCCCTGCTGCGCGCCCTCGTCGCGGCGCCGGACCGGCCCATCCACGCGGCGAGCGCGCTCACGGCCTCCGACCGGGCGGTGATCGGCTCGGCGAACGCGACCGCGCGGGCCTACCCGGACGGCGCCGGCGACGTGCTCGCCGCCTTCGCAGACCACCGCGCGCACGATCCCGACGCGGTCGCGGTGACCGACGCCCGGACCAGCCTGACCCGCGCCGGCCTCGACGCCCGCGCCACCGCCATCGCCCGCCGCCTCGCCCGCGCCGGCGCCCGACCCGAGCGCGTCGTCGGACTCCTCCTCGAGCGCACCTGCGACCTGCCCGCCGCCTGGCTCGCCGTCCTCAGGACCGGCGCCGCCATCCTCCCCCTCAACCCCGAACTGCCCCCAGCCCGCCTCGCCGCCCTCGCCGCCGAGGCCGACCTCCTCCTCACCCAGCCCGAACTCGCCGACCAACACCCCGCCCTCGCCGACGCCGCAGGGCGACCACCCCTCGTCCTCGACGCCGATCCGGACGCCGATCCGGATACCGACGCGGACGACGACAGCGCCCGGCCCGTCCGGCCCCGCACCCGCGCCCCCCACCCGGACGCGCTCGCCTACGTCCTGCACACCTCCGGCTCCACCGGCACCCCCAAGGCCTGCGCCAACACCCACGCCGCCCTCGCCAACCGCCTCGCCTGGATGGCCAACCACCTGCGCGTCGGTGCCCACGACACCATCCTGCACAAGACCCCCGTCTCCTTCGACGTCGCCGTCTGGGAGATCCTCCTCCCCCTCGTCACCGGCGCACGCCTCGTCCTGGCGCCCCCCGGCGCCCACCGCGACCCCGACGCCATCGCACGCCTCATCGGCCGGCACGCCGTCACCCTCCTGCACTTCGTGCCCGCCCAGCTCTCGGCCGCCCTCGCCGCCGGCGCCCTCGAC
>NZ_FOCS01000044.1:0-24641 GCF_900110155.1 Methylobacterium sp. UNC300MFChir4.1
GGGCCGCCCGCGCCTACGTCCCCGGCGGATGGCAGGCGACCGGGGCTACTCCAGTCCGCCGGCCCGTCGTCGCCTCCGACAACGCCGGGTCGAGCCGGTGATCCCCACCCGCAAGGATCAGCCCCGCCAGCTCGATTTCGACAAAGCCGCCTACCGCGAGCGCAACAAGGTCGAGCGGTTGATCGGCCGGCTCAAGCAGTATCGCCGCATCGCCACCCGCTACGAGAAGCGAGCCGCGAACTACCTCGCCATGGTCACGCTCGGCATGACCATGCTCTGGCTCAGATGACTTTGCAGAGACGCCCTAGCGCGGGCGGCTACGTCCGTCTATGCGAGCCGATGTCCCTTACATCACTCCGAGCTGTGTCCACGGCCAGCGCCGTGCTGACACTCGCGATCTCGACCTTGCTCACCGCACCTGCTTGGGCTGAGCCCAGGAAGTTCCCGCCCGCCTGTTCCGAGCGGTTCGCCAAAGAGTGGACGAAGGACCGAGACGTTGCGCTCCGCGATCCGCTGAAAAAGCCTTGCACCCTACAGGCTGATACGGGGATCTACGTCTGCGATCAGAATGGATGCCAGCGACCTTGGTAGGGCAGTACGTCGTGCTTTGGCGGCCGGACGGGCCTGCGCCCGTCAATGCAGCTTGGTCGATGTGGAGTCCATGAGGCCGACCCGCACAGCGAGGGCGACGAGATCGCCGTCCGTCAGCGTCTCGCCGTCGACGAGCCAGAGCGGGTAGCGCCGGCTCCAGGGTTCGACGACGTGACCGCGCAGACGGAGCGCCGCAACGGCTTCGAGAATTGGATCGTGGCCCTCGCTCATAAGGCGAGGCTACCGCGGGCAGGGGAGGGCGCCAAACGGTGGGACCTCAGGGGCAAAAAGCCCAATGATTCCGTGGGCGGATTTCGGGTCCCACTTTGCCCTAAGCTGTTGATGCGTCAGCCTCGGCGCGGTCCCCTTGGGAGCGCCAGCGCGCTGGCAGTCACCAGAATCTGCGAACTTTCTCCAAGAAACCTGATCGCGCGGAAAGCCCGGCTCGTTCCGTGGGCGCTCCGCGCCCTCGAGGCACGCGCGTCGTCCAGCCGCTGAGCTTCTTTACAGGCGATGGTTTGCGCCGGCCCAGTCGCGACCTCCCGGGGGCTAGGAAGCTCCGGCGGGAGGGGGCCGGGTGTCCCGCCTCACCAGAACCAGATGGCGCGTCCGGCCACCGCGTAGATGACGAACCAGAGGCCGATGGCGAGGGCGACAGACGCCACGACAAGGGCCGGATGAGGCCTCATGCGGGTGCGGCCGGGACGAGCGGGGGCGATCTGATCCATGAGCGAGGCGGACGGCATCTCCGGCCGAACGCATGCCCGAAGGCTGCTCGCCTGGGGCGCTCGAGGCCCCGTGGATGCGGTCGGCGACAACGGTGTCTTACGACCAACATCCGCCGTCGCTGTCCTCATCAAAAGATGCCTTCGCGCCGATCGGGTTGCCAGCTCAGCGCGTCGTGCGAATCTTTGATCGATCGCTGCCGAGCGTCGCAGCCTGTGATCGGCGGGGATATCGGGGATGGAAGGCGATCCCGCCGACATAGGATGTTGCGCGGCGCAACCCATTAACACGGCGCGACTTTCCGCCGGGCATGATCGCACGATGCCTCAGCCTGCGAGTTCGCGATGCATTTCAGGATCCAAGCCACCGGACAGCATCTCTGGACTTGGGTGCTGCTCGACGAGACCGAGATGACGGTGGCCGAATCCCACCGGTCGTTTCCCTCCCGGACGCAGGCCTCGGCGGCGGCTCTGGCCTTCGCGAAGCTGGTCGCGCGCGCCAGCTGCTCTCTGAACGGGGGCGCATCGAGCGGCCTGCTGTAGGTGATCGCGTCCGCTGCAACCCCGCTGTGGGTTCTCGCGCCGCGGCCGCGGTCGATCAGCGCCAGCGCTCCTTCATGCAAGCGAGCAGATGGACGGTCCGCATGCATCCCTCGCGATCCGACTGGGTGCGCGCGTTGCCCATGCAGGCATCCATTCCCAGGCGCAACAATTGACGATCGACGTCCGTCGTGCGGGCGCACGAGAAGATCGGCTGAAAGCCCTCGAACCGGCTGACCTGCCAGAAGATCGCGACGAACGCCGTCAAGCAGAAGCCGAAGACCATTAGTCGGCTGTCGTAGAACCAGTGCCTACGCTCTCGGTTGTCGACGCCGCGCACGCGCATCCCTGTCCTCATCGCGCAGTCGTATGCCATCGTATCACGGACGGCTCCGCCCGGCACAGGCGGGCCCCGCCACGCGGCGCGTGGCGTCGCGCGGGAAACACGCGGGAAACGGGATCTGGACTATGCGCCGCGGTCACCTCATCGCCCTGTGCCTCGCGCTGTATGCAGCTCGCGCATGGGCCCTGGATGCGCGAACGGCTCCTCCCGCGCACGAACCGGAGCGGCCTCGTCGTGCCGAGAATGGCAGACAGTGGCGCGGTTCGAGCGACGCGCGATCCGAGGCGAATGCGGCGGCGACCCTGCCGAGCGGCAGCGTCGCGAGTCTCGACCAGCTGGCGGACCCGGTCGACAGCCCGCTCGTCGCCAAGTTCAGGGCCGTCCTGGCGACATACGATGATTTTGCCGCCCACGGTGATGGCAAGGCGTGGACAGAGGCGCCGCTGAGATCCGATAGGCTTTCGATCAGATTGCGCGGTGCGTGGCGCGCGAGGTCCCGTCAGTCGACACGTGCAGGCTCACGAGATTGTGCCGCTCCGCGTGCGCCAGATCTCGCGATCCGAGCGCTCGACCGCGTTCCGATCGCTGGATGAACCATCGACCAGCGACCGCGCGAGACGGATTTCGGCGCCCTGTGTTCGCTCTTCACGCGGGATACTCGATCCGTCGGTCGCGCGAGTAGCGTTAATTTCAGCCCGTCCCGTCGAACGCGCACCGATTGTCAGGACGTTCTTGCGGACCGGAGTTTTGCCGTATACCCCACATCGGAGAGCCAACGCGCGATCGAGGGCCGGGGGGATGCCGCTGGTTGTCATCTTAGCCGCCCTGTGCGGCGGACTGGCTGTGCTTGCCTCTGGCTGGCAAACGTTCGGCTTCTACACGATAATACTCGCGTCCTGTGTCGCCAGTGCAGCCGCCGTACTGGTGGGTGGCGGACTCGCGCTCCTGAAGGTCGCGAGGTCCCGGACTTCGCAGGATCCGGCGAAGATCTTCGACATCGACAGGCTCACGAGCGGCGACCGCAGCGACTTTCGGCTCGTTCCGCGCCGCCTCTACTTCGACATCGAGCACGGTCGCGAGATCATCAAGGACGAGATCGGCATCGAGGCCACGAGCATCGACCAGGCGCTCGACGACGCCCGGAGCGTGATCCGGGACATGGTCCAGGAGCTCGCCGACGAGGGCTACGCGGAGGACTGGGTGCTGGTGGTGCGCGATGCCAGAGGGGCTTCGGTCGCGCGCCTGCCCATCGAGCGGACGCCCGCGCAGACACGGCCCGACCGCCGCTCCGCCTGATCGATCGGGTGCGGCGTTCGCGTCCCCGCGATTGCTGGCTCGCGACGATGGCCCAGCATCCTGCGCCGGCCACCGGAGTCGCGCGTGTGTCAGCGCTCGCCCAGCTCGTGAAGCAGGCGGTCGCGGGCGCGGCTGACCCGGCTCTTCACCGTGCCCGGCGGGCACCCGATTACGGAGGCCGCGGCCTCGTAGGCAAGACCGTCGACGGCCACGAGGATCAGCGCCTCGCGATAGGCCGGGTCGAGCCGGTCGATCGCGGCCCGGACCTCCTTCAGACCCATGCTGTGCTCCTGGGCGGCCGGTTCGGAGAGGGTGACGGCGTGTGCGCCGTCGGGATCGGGGATCTCGAAGCATCGCTTGCGTCGTCCGTTGATGAAGCCGTTGCGCAAGATCGTGAACAGCCAGGCCACCAGGCTCGTGCCGGGCTGGAAGCGCTGCCGGTGCTCCCACGCCTTGAGCAGCGTGAACTGCACGAGATCGTCGGCCTCGACACCGTCGAACGTCAGCGACAGGGCGTAGCGGCGCAGGCGCGGCACCAGGGCGATCAGATCGTCCTTGAACGCACCGGGAACCTGCCGTTCGGACTCGGCGGCATCCAGGGCCGCGGACAGGCGGCCCAGCACGCCGGCCAGCCGTGAGCTCATCCCGATCGGTGCAACTTCTGAATAGTACTGGCGCAGCCGATGACCGAGTTGCGCCTGGATATACGAGATGACGGGATCGGACGCGCCGGCCGGATCGCGCTCTTCGACAGCGGGCTTCACGGTGAAGCTCTGGGCTCGATGGGGTGGAGACAGCGTCGCGACGGGCACGACATCTCGCGGGAGGGCTGCGAACTTATCTCTGGTTGATCTCGACGACGTCAATGATGCAGGTATACCAGTGAAAATCGCGGATCGGACGGAACCTGCTTGCGCGCAACCCGTTTGTGCCCCGCTGCGAGGGGCGCGGCGTCGAGGCGGCGGGGACCGGACGGATCGTGACGGCGGGTGTCGACAGGCATGAGCTCCGGCAGATCATCGCCGGCCTGAGCGAGGGCGTAATCCTGGTCGAGCCCGACCAGACCATCGCCTACGCCAACGCGGCCGCCCTGGCGATGCACGGTGCCGAGAGCCTCGACGAGCTCGGCCCCACCGTCGACGCCTATCGCGACCGATTCTGTCTCCGCTACCGCAACAACCACGAGCCGGAGAACTACCCGATCGAGCGCGTGATTGCCGGCGAGACCTTCCACGACGTGGTGGTCGAGGTGCGGCGGGCCGACAAGCCCGACATGGACTTCGTGCACTCGCTGCGCAGCCTCGTGGCCACGGACCGGGACGGCAACCCGAGCTGCCTCGCGCTGATCCTGAAGGACGTCTCCGACCAGTTCGAGGCCGAGGAGCGGTTCGAGCGCACCTTCAACGCCAACCCGGCCCCGGCTGTGATCACGCGGCTGTCCGACCTGCGCCACGTCAGGGTCAATCTCGGCTTCCTGGAGATGACCGGCCACACCCGCGACGCCGTCATCGGCCGCAGCGTCTACGAGGTCGACGTCCTGGCCGGCGCGCGCAACCGCGACCTCGCCGTCGCGCGGCTCAACGCGGGCGGCACGATCCCGCAGATGGAGGCCTGCCTCGACCTGCCCGACGGCGGGAGCCGCTTCGTGATCGTCGCCGGCCAGCCGATCGAGATGGGCGACGAGCCCTGCATGCTGTTCACCTTCGCGGACCTGGAGCTGCGCCGGAAGGCCGAGGCCGCCCTGCGCCAGAGCGAGGAGCGCTTCGCCAAGGCGTTCAGGCTGACGCCGATCCCGACCGTGCTGGTGCGGGCCGAGGACGGCCAGGTCACGGGCGTGAACGAGGCGTTCAGCCGGGTCTTCGGCCTGGGCGAGGACCGCGTCGTCGGCCGCTCGCTGGAGGAGGCCGGCCTGTGGGTGACGTCGTCTCAGCGGGAAGCCTTCGAGAAGAGGCTGGTGAGCGAGGGCTACGTGCTGGGTACCGAGGTCTGCCTGCGCCACGAGAGCGGCGCGAACCTCGACTGCCTGGTCTCGGCCGAGCGGATCACGATCAACGACGCCGATTTCCTTCTTCTGGTGCTGCAGGACATCACCGAGCGCAAGCACTCGGAGCGGGAGCTGTTCGACGCGATCGAGACGGTGATGGCCGACACGTCGTGGTTCAGCCGCGGGCTGATCGAGAAGCTGGCGAACCTGCGCCGGCCTGGCCGGGAGGACGGCGACGCGGGGGCGCCGAACCTGACCGTGCGCGAGCGCCAGATCCTCAACCTGATCTGCTCGGGGCTCAGCGACGACGCGATCGCGCGCAAGCTCGGGCTGTCGCGCAACACGGTGCGCAATCACGGCGCCGCACTGTACAGGAAGCTCGGAGTCCATCGGCGGACCGAAGCGGTTGTTTGGGGCCGGGAGAACGGATTTCCACTCCAGGGACCCAGTGGCTGAATTTCATTATACTGGTAATTTGGCACTATTGATCCACCAGACGTCGCCATCATCTGACCGCCATCTCACCGTCGGCGGACCGTTCTCCGGTCACCCGGTGATCCCCTCGGCCCCCGCGTGCATGCGGGCGCCGTCTATCCCGGCGGGCCGCGCGCCCGACCGGACCTCTCGATCGACGAGTACGACCGCCACCACGACCGTGAAGGAGCGCACGCGATGAGCAGCACGACCGACAAGATCAAGGGCCTGGCCAACGAGGCGGTGGGCAACGTCAAGCAGGCGGCCGGCAAGGCGACGGGCAACGACAAGCTGGTGGCCGAGGGCAAGGCGCAGGAGCTGAAGGGCGAGGCGCAGAAGACCGTCGGCGACGTCAAGGACGGCGCCAAGTCCGTCGCCGACAAGATCACCGGCAAGCACTGAGCCCGTCCCGCGGCGCCGTCCCCTCGGCGCCGCCCTCAGGCCCTTGCCCGGCACGGTGCCGGGCCTGGCCGCTCGATGCGCGAGAGCAGAGCCGATGCGGCGCTTCGCCAGCCTCTTCCTGCGTCAGGAATTCGTCTTCCTGATGCTGGCCATCCTGCTGAGTGTTGGCGCGGGCGTGGCCTACTGGGCGTCGCGGGCCACCGTCCTGACGATCGCTGTCGCCCCGAAGGACGGAACCGAGCCGGCCCTGATCCAGGCCTACGCGGACGCTCTGGCCAAGCGCCACAAGGAGATCCGCCTCAAGATCCTGCCCTTCGACGACGTGCGCGACAGCGCCGAGGCGCTGGGCGACGGCCGCGCCGATCTGGCGATCGTGCGGCCGGATGTGGAGCTTCCGGATAACGGCCTGACGCTGGCGATCCTGCGCGACCAGGCGATGATCATCGCGTCGCCGGAATCCGCCGGGATCGCCCGCTTCCCCGATCTCGACCGCAAGCGCCTGGCGATCCTGGCCCACAGGGACGCCGACGAGGCGCTCATCCGCGCCATGCTGGAGCATTACGGTCTGACGCTGGTGACCACCGAGCCGGCAGGCGCGCTGCCGCCGCGCCACGTCGCCCTGGTCGAGATGGCCGAGAGCGACCTGGGTGCGGCCTTCGCCCGGAAGCGGGTCGACGCGGTGATCTCGGTCATCGCGCCGACCGCGCCGACGGCGCAGCGGATCGTCGGCCTCGTCCAGGCGGCCAGCCGCGATCGCAAGATCTCCTTCGTGGATGTCGAGAACGCCGAGGCGATCGTTGCCCGTTTGCCGCGGCTGCAGGTCGTCACCATGCCGGCCGAGACCTTCGGCGGCAGCCCCAAGGTGCCCGACGAGGAGGTTCGCACGGTCGGCGCCTCGTACCGCCTGATGGCGCGCGCGAACCTCGCCCGGTCGGTGGCGGCCGACGTCACCCAGCACCTGTTCGAGCTGCGCAGCGCCATGGCCAACGTCACGCCCGCGGCCGACTATTTTCAGGCGCCCGCCTATGACGGAACAGTCGGCGCGACGAGCGCCCGGCTGCCGATCCATCCCGGCGCCGTCGACTATTACGAGCGCGAGCAGCAGAGTTTTATCGAGCGCTACGAGACCTGGATCTACCTGCTCGCCTTCCTCGGCGGCGGTATCGGCTCCGCGCTCGCCTGGATCGGCCAGCGCCTGTCGCGCCTGCGCCGGGAGCGCGTCGAGGAAGCGACGGACCGCCTGCTGAGGATCCGCCAGGAGGCGCAGGAGACGACCGACCCGGCGCGTCTCGAGAGCCTAGCCCGGGAGATCGACGATCTCGCGGGCGACATCGCCAAGCACGCCCTCGAGCGACCGACCGAGGCGCGGACCATGTCGGCCGCGGCGATCGCCATCGACGCCGCCCGCTCGACGGTCAAGCGCGCCATCACGACCGGCCGGAGCGCGGAGGACGGGTCCGCGTTGGCTGGCCGGACGGTCGCGAGCGACGCGGGCCCGAGCGGGGCCTGATTCATTGCGGCGGATGACCGCCGTACCACCCGGGCCGAGGGCCCGCCTCAAGAGGACGACGCGATGAGCAAGGGATACCCTTCGATGACCGCCCTGCTGGGCCTGCTGGCCGTGGCCGGTTACCAGAACCGCGACCGGATCGCCGAGTGGCTCGGCGGCCACGCCAAGGACGCGTCCCGGTCGCCGGCGCCGCAGGTCCCGCCCGCGACGAGTTCGACCATCCCGGCGAACCTGGATCGGCTCCTCGGCGGCGCCAGCGCGGGCGGCGTCGGCGGCCTCATCGCCGGGGGCCTGACCGAGCTGGTCGACCATTTCACCAAGGGCGGCCACGCCGAGACGGCCCAGTCCTGGATCAATCACGGGCCGAACCGCGACATCCCAACCGCGGACCTGGAGCGCGCCATCGGACCGGACACGCTGGCGGCCCTGGAGCAGCGCACCGGCCTGAGCAAGAGCGAGCTGCTGGCGCGCCTCTCGCGCGACCTGCCCTCGGCCATCGACCGCTACTCGCCCGACGGACGCCTGCCGGCTTTCAGCTGATCCACTCCGTCGCGGTCGTCGCGGCGGTGCCGCCGCGACGACTGGCACCGGTTCCGGCGGCCGCTACTCGACCAACTCGTCCACCTTCGCCATCAGCGAGGGCGAGATGGTCAATCCCAGGGAGGCGGCCGTCGTCAGGTTGAGCAGGGTGATGAAGCGCTCGCTCGCCTGCACCGGCAGGTCGCCGACCACCGCGCCGCGCAGGATCCGATCGATGTAGCTCGCCGCCCGCTGCACGTCCTGCTCGACGCTGGTCGTGTAGGCGGCGAGGCCGCCGAGATGGACCGGCGCCGCGTAGGCGTACACGGCCGGCAGGCGGTGGGTCGCCGCCAGATCGACGATCAGCTGGCCGTACACCCCGGTCACCGCGTCCGGCAGGGCGATGAGGCCGCCCTCCGGCTGGGCGGCGAAGCCGGCGATCGCCGCCTCGATCTCGGCCGCGTCGTGCACGCCCGCGATCCGGGCGTCGATCCCGAGTGCCGGGCCGATGCGGGCCATCTCGGCCGTGTAGCCCGCGAGGCGCGCCCGGTAATCGGGGTTGATGAGGGCGAGCGCCCGCGTCACGCCGGGGCTGAGTTCCTTCAGGAGCTGCAGCCACTTGCCGACGAGGACGAAGTCGAAGTTGGTGAAGCCGGTGAGGTTCCCGCCGGGCCGCGACAGGTTGGTCACGAAGCCGCCGCCGACCGGGTCCTGAAGCATCATGAAGACGATCGGAACCGTCGTGGTCGCCCGCCGGAGCGCGGTCGCGCCGACGACGCCCTGCGCGAGCACCACGTCGGGCGCGCGCGCGACGATCTCCTCCGCCTGGACGCGCATCCGCTCGGCGTCGCCGTTGCCGTACTGCAGGTCGACCGTGAGGTTCTCACCCCAGATCCAGCCGGCCCGCTTCAGGCTCTCCTTCAGCGTCTCGACGATGACGGGACTGTCGGGATGCGCCTCGCCGTAGACCAGCAGGATCCCCAGGCGACGCTGACCCTTCGCCGGCGCGGCGGCGAGGGCCGGCCACGCGGCCGCGCCGCCGAGGGCCGCGATGACGTCGCGCCGTCTCATCCGCCGGTCTCCCGTCCGAACCCGTTCCGAGCATCGCCGATCGGGAGGGATTCCGATCGCACGCCCTCGGACGGTAATAGGCGCTGCCTTAAGGCGGGGCTATCGGGGCGGGCGACGGGGAAGCCGCGCGCGCGACTCAGCGGACCTCGACCCGACTGCCGCTGCCGCCGTTCAACAGGCGCTTCAGGTGGAAGGCCGCCACCCCGTCGTCGGGGCGCAGACCGACCAGGGCCGCGAAGGCGGCCAGCGCGCCGGCCTCCCCGGCATCGAGCTTGGCGTAGGCGTCCTGGTACTGGGCGAGCAGCGCGTCGCCGCAGGCTGCTTCCGTCAGGGGTTCGTAGGCGCGCAGGGCCGTCTGCTTGCCGCGCAGGAGGAGGTCGCCAAGGGGGCGGCCGCGGAACTGTCCGGCGCGGATCACGACGGCGTCGCTGACGCAGATCCGCGTGCCGAAGGCCTTGTTGGCGTTCTCCAGACGGGCGGCCGTGTTGATGGTGTCGCCGTAGGCCGTGTAGTCGAAGTAGCGGCCGCCGCCGAAATTGCCCACGATCGCCGGGCCGGCATGAACGCCGATCCGCGTCACGCCGATCTCGATTCCCCGCTCGCGCCAGCGATTGCGGAAGCCCTCGGCCGCCTCGTCCAGGGCGAGGGCGCAGGCCACCGCCCGCGCCGCGTGGTCCGGCTGGTCCCCCGGCGCGCCGAACAGGACGTGCAGGGCGTCGCCGACGATCTTGGCCACCGTCCCCTCGTGGGCGAAGACCACGTCGGTCATCTCGGCGAAGTAGCCGTTGAGGATCTCGGCGAGCTGCGCCGGGTCGAGGCTCTCCACCAGGCTGGTGAAGCCCGCGATGTCGGTGAACAGGGAGGCCACGTCGCGGCGGTGGCCGCCGAGTTCGAGGCCCGACGCGTCCCCCGCGAGCCGCTCGGCGAGGTTCGGCGAGAAGTACCGGGCCAGGGAGGCGTGGGCCCGCTCGGCGAGCGATTGCCGCCGCCGCCCCTCGCGCAGGTCCTCGACGTGGCGCAGCGTCCGCTCGATCGTCGTCTCGAGGTCGGCGAAGTCGATCGGCTTCGTCAGGAAGTCGAAGGCGCCCCGGTTCATCGCCGTGCGGATGTTCGCCATGTCGCCGTAGGCCGAGACGATGATGATCGAGGGGCGCTCGGCCAGCTCCTGCAGCTTGGCGAGCAGGGTCAGCCCGTCCATCCGCGGCATGTTGATGTCGGAGACGACCAGATCGACGTCGCGGCTCTCGGCCAGGCGGTCCAGCGCTTCCTGCCCGTCGTGGGCGAACAGGAACGTGACGAGGCCCTGCCGGATCTGGCGGCGGAACTTCTGGGTGATCAGCGCCTCGAGATCCGGCTCGTCGTCGACGACGAGGATCTTGGCGCTCGGCGCACCGGGCGTCATTCGGTCCCCGCGAAGGCGGACAGACGGCGATCGATCTCGGTCTTCAGAACGGCGAAGTCGATCGGCTTGGTGATCAGGCCCACGGCGCCGGCGGCGCGGACCTTCTCGCGCGTCTCGGCGTCGCCGTAGGCCGTGATCATGATCACCGGCACGTCGGGCCGGGCCGCGCGCACCAGGGGCAGCAATTCGAGGCCGGTCATCCCGGGCATGTTGATGTCCGACAGCATCAGGATCAGGCTCGGCTCGTTCGAGCCGTTGATCCGCTCCAGGGCCTCCGCGGCCGAGTGCGCGAAGGCCATCGCGAAGCGTCCGGCGCGCAGCTCGCGGCGAAACTGCTGCCGGAACAGGTCTGTCACGTCGGGTTCGTCATCGACGACGAGGATCAGGACGTTCATGGCTGGCTCTCAGTCTCGGTCGCCGCCTCGGTCGCCGGCTCGGTCGCCGCCACGGTCGGTGGCCGAGGCGGCGCGTCCGGCGTAACGCTCTGCCGCGGCAGGGTGATGATGAATTCCGTGAAGGCACCCGGTTCCGTGGCGACGTCAACCGTTCCGCCGTGCTGCTTGACGAGGATGTCGTGGCTCAGCGACAGGCCGAGCCCCGTTCCCTCGCCGGCCGGCTTGGTGGTGAAGAACGGGTCGAACATCTTGGCCTTGACGCTGTCCGGGATGCCGGTGCCGTTGTCGCGCACCCGGATCTCGACGCCGTCGCCCCGGTCCCGGGTGGCGACCGAGAGCGTGGGCGCATAGCCGGGTTCGCCGTCGGCGGCCCGCTTCTCGGTGGCGTAGAATCCGTTCGACATCAGGTTCAGCAGGACCCGCGTGATCTCCTGTGGGTACAGGTCGGCGAGGCCGGCCGCCGGATCGTAATCGCGCACGAGGGTCACGTTGAAGCCGGGTTTCGCCGCACGGGCCCCGTGATAGGCAAGATTCAGGCTCTCCTCGACCAGCGCGTTGACCTCGACCGGGCGATGCTCGCCGGACCCGGTGCGCGAGTGCAGCAGCATGTTCTTGACGATCGAGTCCGCGCGCTTGCCGTGCTGGACGACCTTCTCGAGATTGCTCTTGAGCAGGCCGGCGAGCTCCTCGACCTCCGCGCGCGTGTCCGGGTCGAGGGTGGTCGGTTCGAGCACCTCCCGCAGCTCGTCCACCAGCTCGTTCGAGAGCGATGCGAAGTTGTTGACGAAGTTCAGCGGGTTCTTGATCTCGTGGGCGATGCCGGCAGTGAGCTGCCCCAGCGAGGCGAGCTTCTCGGACTGGACGAGCCGGCTCTGCGCCCGCTGGAGATCGTCGAGCGATTGGTTGAGGTCGCGGGTCCGCTCCTCCACCTTGGCCTCGAGCGTCTCGTAGGAATCCTGAACCCGGCTCGCCATCGTGTTGAACCGGTGCGCGAGGGTCTCGATCTCGTCGCCGGTGCGGATCACGATCCGCTCGGACAGGTCGCCCGCGCCGAACCGCTCCGCCCCGTCCTCGAGCTCGCGGATGGGCACGACCATGCGCCGCGCGAGGAAGGTGCCCGCCACCGCCGCCAGCAGGACGCCGAGACCCATCAGCGACGTGGTCTGGATCACGGATTCGAGCGCTGGCCCCATGGCGTCGCGCAGCGATTCCTGCACGAAGACGATCCAGTCGACCCGCGGGATGGTGGCGTGGGCCGCCAGCACCCAGCCGCCGTCGAGGCCGGTCGTGATCTCGTAGTCCTGCCCCGCCATGCGGGAGCCGGGCAGAGCCGCCGCGACCTCGGGCAGGCCGGAGAGGTCGGTGTCGCGCAGGACGAGGCTCAGATCCGGGTGCGCGATCAGGCGGCCGGTCGCCGTCGTCACGAAGGCGTAGCCGTGCTCGCCGACGTTGATCGCGCTGACCACGTCCCAGATCAGCTTGAGATTGACCTCCGCGACGGTCACGCCCGGGTCGCGGCCGGCATGGGCCACCGAGACGGTCATGTACGGCTCGGACCCGCGCCGGAAATAGACCGGACCGAACCACGTCTTCTGGGCGAGCGCCTGGGTGAAGCGCGGCGAGGTCGAGAAATCCTTGCCGCTGGCGACGGCGTCCGGCTCCAGTCGGGAGACGCGCAGCTGCTCCTTGCCGGCCGGATCGAGGTAGGCCACCTCCGTGATGGCCGGCGCCTGGCGCAGCAGGCGGATGAAGTCGTAGCGCTGCTGCTCGGGGGAGACGCGCCGCCACTCGGCGCGCGTCGTCCAGCCGATCTGGCCCTCGATTGAGGACAGGAAGGCGTCAACGCGCTCGGCGGCGGCGCGCGCCTTGGTGCGCTGCGTCTCGATCGCGGTCCGCTTGGCGTCCTGGTAGTTCAGCGTCAGGTCGACGGCGCCGTTGATGAGCAGCACGAGGCTGACGAGGCCCACGAAGGCCACCGCGAACTTCCCCGCGAGCGGCAGGCGGAACCAGCGCGGCGGCGCCGTCGCGGCCGGTGGGGAGGCTGTCGGGCGCGGCGCCGTCATTCGACGATCTCGTCCGCCTGGGCGAGGAGCGCCGACGAGATCGTCACGCCCATGCTGCGGGCCGTCTTGAGATTCACGATGAAGTCGAACTTCGTGGGCGCCTGGACCGGCAGGGTCGCGGGGTTCTCGCCGCGCAGGATGCGGCCGACATAGGCGGCGGCCCGGCGGACCGTCTCCACCGGATCCGGTCCGTACGACATCAGGCCGCCTCGGTAGGCGAAACGCCGGATCGCGAAGACCGCGGGGACCCGGAGACTCGTGGTGAGCGCGACGATGTGGTCGCCGTTGGCCTCGCTGAACGTGCCGGGGGCGACAATTAGGCCCCCGTCGCCCCGCCGCGCGAGCGCGGCGATAACCGGCTCGATCTCGGCCGCCTTGTCGATCTTCACCACCACCGGCTCGATCCCGAGCGCGGCCGCGGTGGCGCGGAACGGCTCGGCGTAGAGGTTCTCGCCGCGGATCTCGGTGCTCGGATTGGACAGGAGCGTGACGTGCCTGAGGCTCGGAACAGCCTCCTTGAGGGCCGCCACCCATTTCCCGCCCAGCGGCGCCTCGTAGAGCGTGAAGCCGGTGATGTTGCCGCCCGGGCGCTGGAGACTCTCCACGTACCCGAAGCGGACCGGGTTCGAGGCGCCGACGAACACGATCGGGATCTGCTTCGTCAGGGCCGCCACGGCCGTGAGCTGCGCGCTGAGGTAGGCGAAGATCACCTGCGGCTGTGCGGCCACCAGTTCGGTCGCGAGGAGACGCGTGCGCTCGCGGTCGGCCCCGGTCCAGCGATCGTCGACCCGCTGATCGGGATGACCGTGGTCGCGCAGGCCGGCATGGAACGATTCCGCCAGCACCCGGCCCTCGGGATCGCCCTCCGCGAACGGCCAGAGGGCCGCGACATGGGCCTGATTCTGCGCCAGCACGGCGCGCGGCCACCCGGCGAGCGCCAGGGGCAACCCAGCGAGTACGGTTCGCCGCCTCATCGGACCATCGCGCCACATCCCCGCCCACGGCCCCGCCGCGCGCTCAGGCCCCGCCCTGCGATCGACTGCCGAAGCATAGTGCACGCTCGACTGCGACACCACGCGCGAGCCGCCGCGCAGTTATCAAAATGCCAGCCGCATGCCGCCGACGATGTTTCGCGGAGCCCCCGCGAAGACCGATCCCGTCGTGGTCGCCAGCACGGCGGCGCCGTTCTGGAGTCCGGTCGTGCCGCTGATGCTGTTGGCGAGGTTCTGCGCGGAGGCGACGTAGGTCGTGTCGAACAGGTTGCGCACCTCGACGTACAGGCTCAGCCGCTTCGCGTAGCCGCCCGTCAGCTCCGTGGCGTAGTGCAGGTTGGCGTTGACCACCGCGTAGCCCGGCGCCTTCAGCAGGTTGGCGTTGTCGAGGTAGAAATCGCCCTGGACGACCGTCTCCACGAAGGCGCCGAGACCCGCGAGCGGGCCGCTCGGCACGTCGTAGCCGAGGCGGGCGAGGATCTGGTGGGCAGGAACCCCGGGGATCCGGTTCCCGGCCCGGTCGAAGGACCGGCTCAGGCTGCCGGCGCTGAGCTGCTCGGCGTAGCGGGTGTAGATCTGGTCGTCGAACGTGTAGGCCAGCGTTCCGCGCCAGCCGGGCGCGAAGGCCCAGTCGGCGCCGACCTCGATGCCGCGATGCTCCGAGGCCGGCGCGTTGAACGTGTACGCGAGGAGCCCGGCCCCCGGCGATTGCGAGACCAGCTCGTTGCGGAAGAACTCGTAGAACCCGGTCACGCTCAGGCGGAGATCGGTCACCGGGCTCCACTCGGCGCCAAGATCGAAGCCGAGGTTCTCCTGCGTCCGGAGCTGCGTGTTGTTGCCGGGCAGCCCGGCCGGGGTGATGAACAGGTTGCTGGCGGCCGGCGTGGTGTAGCCGGTGGCGACCCGGCCGCGCAGCGCCCAGGCCGCGTCCGGCCGGTAGACCAGGGCCAGTTCGGGGGCGACGTTGAGGAAGGACCGGTTCGCGTCCGCCACCGTCCGCGTCGTGCCGCTCGCCGCGTACGCGTAGGCGACGTTGCGCCCGGTGATCGCCGTAGTCTCGGCGCTCAGGCCGAGGATGCCGGTCCACTGGTCCGACAGGCCCAGCTCCAGCCGCGCCCGGCCGCCGAGATTGGACTGCACCGCCGACTGATCGCCGATCAGCGCCCCCAGGCGCGGGCCGACGTAGGGGGCCCGGTTGAAGGTGGTGATGTGGTTGTCGATCGTGTTGTAGGCGAGCGCGACGTAGCCCGTCGCCGGCAGGCCGAACACGTCGCCTCGCCGAGTCAGGTCGGTCAGGAAGTTCCAGGACGGGTAGGAGCCCCGCGACGCGGTCGTGTAGAAAGGCTGGTCGAAGTTGCGCTCGTCGAAGCCGAGCTGCGTGCGCCACGTGGTGAACGCATCGAGGTCGTGCTCCCAGCGGGCGGCGACGATGGTCCGGCGGTCGTTGCGCCCGAAGCCGCCCTCGTCGGCGGTCACCGGCACGGTCGCGCCGAACGCCCCGTTCCGGAACAGGTTGAAGGTGGTGCAGCCCGGGGCCGCGCTCGCGGCCGCGGCGCAGCCGCGCTGGTACGGGTTGATCCGGTACTGGGCCAGGGACGCACGGGCGGGCAGGTTGGCGTCGAGGGTGTTGTTGATCACCTTCAGGGTGAAGCGGTTGTCCGGCGTCGGGGTGTAGCTCGCGAGCAGGTTGATGGTCTGCGTGTCGTAGCTCGCGTGGTCCTGGTAGCCGTTCGCGCGGACATCGCTGGCGAACAGACTGATCTCGAACGGGCCGCTGACGCCGCCGACGGTGAAATAGTTGCTGAGGTAGCCGAAGCTGCCGGCATCCACCCCGATCTCGTAGCCGTCGATCTCCCGCCCGGTGCGTGTCCGGAACGCGATGGCGCCCCCGGTGGCGTAGTTGCCGAAGAGCGGCGATTGCGGCCCGCGGAACACGTCGATCCGGCCGTAGGCGCGGGGGTCCGTGAGGTCGAAGCGCGCCGCCCCGTCCGGCTGGGTGAGGATGAAGCCGTCCTCCAGGACGACGGTGTTCTTGATCACGCCGGTGGAGCGGGCGTTGTTGCCGCGGATCGAGATGACCACGTCGCGGCCGCCGTTCCCCTGCCGCACGGTCACGCCGGGGCTGTTCACCAGGACCGAGCCGATGCTGGTCGCCGGCCGGTTCGCGATCGTGTCATCGCGGCCGATGCCGGTGACGATCTCGCCGACCGGGTGCTCGATCACCGCGGGCGCCGAGCCCGGCGGCGCCGCCACGCCGAAGGCCGGCGCGGCGGGCCGGCCCGCAACGGGCGCGGCCTCGCCCTCCACTGAGAGTTCCTCGAGGGTGACGGCGGCCTGGCCGAGGGCGGGGAGGGGGCTTCCGGCGAGCAGGAGCGCGAGGGCGCCGCCGCGCAGGACGGGGGAGTCGGAGGTCATCGGAGGTCTCGTCTGATCGATGGGGCGAGCGGCGGCGCCGCCCGGAGGACGGGCGATCAGGCGGAGCGGGGCGGCCCTCGGGGCTGGCCGATGACGGCGGGGACCGACGCGGTCCGGACGGGGGGCGGGATCGGCCACGCCACCGCCGTCCAGCGCAGGCGGCGCGCGAGGCAGGGCGCATGCGGGAGCAGCGGCGGGACGGCACCGGCCCGACACAGCCCGCAGAGGGCGCAGGACCCCGGTGCCGGCGCGCCCGGACCGACCGCTGCGTCACCGGCCTGATCCGGCGCGTGCCCGCACAGGATCTGGCCGGGCAGCGCGCCCCGATCCGCCTGCGCCATCCGGAGCGCGACGGCCGGCGCGAGCGCCTGGATCCAGAGCGCGAGCGCGATCAGCACCGCGCCCGGGAGGCCCGGGCGCCCGCGTCTCAGGCGCGCAGACGTATGCACGGGCACGGCGCCCGCCCGCACCGGCTCAGCGCGCCCACCGTCTTCGGAGCCGGCCCGCGGCGAGGTCGAGACCGACCATGGCGGCGATGGCGAGCCCGGTCAGCGGGAAGAGCGCTCCGAGGCCGAGGATGATCGCGGTCACGGTCGCGGCCACCCGCCGATCCGCGGGCCAGGGTGGCACGCCGAGGCCGCCGGCCGGGCGCCGCTTCCACCACATCGTCCCGGCGGTGACGGCGAGCAGGAATGTGGCGAGGCAGAAGCCCAGCATCGCCAGCTGGTTCGCGCGGCCCCAGTGCTCGCCCTTGTGGATGCCGATCCCGTACTGGATCGCCCGGCCGACCGGTCCGAGATCGGTGAAGCGGACGTCCACCAGCGGGCGGCCGGAATACTGGTCGAGGGTGATGACCCGCTGCCGCGTGACGTCGCGCGGGTAGATCGCGGCGGCGTAGACGCCGTCCGCGCCGACGGGCAGCGCCACCTCGAAGCCGGGGGGCATCCCCAGATGTCGAAGGATCGCCACGGCGTCGTCGATCCCGACGCTCGCGGCCGCGGCCGGCACGGAGCGCGGCACCGGCGCGTCCTGCAGGGTCCACCCGGCATCCTCCAGCCGGTCGCGCAGCGGCACCGTCGAGACCGGCCGATTCGCCCAGAGCGCGGTTGGTTGCCCGAGGCCGGCGGCGTTCGACCACGCGCGCAGTTCCTGCCCCCACCAGATCGACCAGGGCAGGCCCGTGAGCGCCAGGAAGAGCAGCCCGCCGCCGGCCACGAACCCGGTGACGGCGTGAAGGTCGCGCCACCACACGCGCCGGCGCGGGCCGTCGCGCACCGTGACGACGCCGCCCGCGCGGCCGCGAGGCCACCAGAGATACGCGCCGGTCAACACCAGGACGATCGCGAAACCCGCGACGATCTCGATGACGGCGTTCGCGAGGGGACCGACCAGGGCGAGGCTGTGCAGTCCGCGGACCACCGCCATGAACTCGCGGTCACGGTCGACGCGGTCGAGGACGTCGCCGGTATAGGGGTTCAGGTAGATGTGGATCCGGCGGTCGCCGGAAGCGAGCGTCACTCGCGCCGCGGCGTCCGGCGCGGCCGGGTCGATGTAGGTGACGGGCGCGCCGTCGGGCACGGCCTGCAGCGCGTTGAAGATCAGCCGGTCCGGGCCGATCGGCGCCGTCGCCTGCGGCGCGACCCGGGTCCGGTACGCGAACAGGCTGCCGTTGATCTCGTCCTTGAACAGGTAGAGCGCGCCGGTGGCCGAGAGGCTGATCAGGAAGGGCAGGCAGAGCAGGCCGGCGTAAAAGTGCCACCGCCAGACGGCCCGATAGACGGCGTCGCGGGACATTCGCCGCGTTGCCGCCGCCCCGTACGCGGGGGCGTCGCCGTGGAGAACAATCGACATGATGGGAGGTCCGGGCCTGAACGATCGGGAGCGGGATCGTCAGGCCTTGGGTGGACCTCGCGCGGTGCCCGTCGAGGCCGGCGGGCCGGTCGTCGGGATCTCGGATTCGGGGCGCCACGCGCGGCGCGTCTCGGCGGCGACGGGCCAGTCGGTCGCGGTCGGGTTGATAATCGGCAGGACCAGCGCGCCGGCCTGCACGAGCGTGCAGCACGGATGAGCGTGCGCCACCGGGCCGGCGGGGTCACCCGAGGCGTGACCGGCGCAGATCGCCGCGTCCGGATCGACCCGGGCCTGTGCCGGGATGGCGAAGCCGAGGAAGGCTTGAAGCAGCAGCGCGTAGAGCGCGACCAAGCCGATGATCGCGCGCCCTCGAACCGTGAGAGGCTGGCACCGGCGCATGGACCGATCTAGGCGGCCGCGCCGCGGCGCGTCAACGGCCGACCGCTGTTCGGTCCGTGCCAGACTCGCGCCTCGCTGAGGATCAGAGGAGGATGCGCCCGGTTCCGGGCAAGAAAAAACCCGCCGGATCTGAGATCGGGCGGGCCGGCGCGGTGGCTGGGGGACCTGGATTCGAACCAGGACTAGAGGAGTCAGAGTCCACCGTTCTACCGTTAAACTATCCCCCAATCAGCCGTGAGCCCTGCGCATCCGGTTTCGAAGATGGCGGGGCAGAGCCCGCAGCGCATCGAGCGGCTCCGGGCGTGGGCGGTGAGATAGGCGGAATGGTTCGGGAGGTCAACCGGTTGTTCTGCTGTTGACGCCACCTCGGCCGCGGCCGTAACCGTGAGGTCGCGGATGCTGCCAGGAAGGGTGGCCGAGTGGTTTAAGGCAGCGGTCTTGAAAACCGCCGTGGGGGCAACTCCACCGTGGGTTCGAATCCCACCCCTTCCGCCAGCAGGCCTGGATCGTGGACAGAGTCCCGCCGTTTGGCGGTCCACCCCACCATCTGCCCCACCCGTTGACGGGACTCGTTGGCTCAGGGACCCGCGACCGTCTCCGGACTGCGCGAGGCCGCCGAGATCACGGATCAGGCGATCGACGCCGCGGTCGACGTGGTGCTCGCGGATCTGGCGACCGAATCGTACCCGTTCACGAAGGGCTGCGTTCTCGACCTCATCGAGACGCTCGGCACGAACACTCGCGCGGCCGAGGCGCTGACCGCCGACAAGCCTGTCTGGAAGCGCATTCTGATCCGAACCGCAATCCTGCGCGCCCATCCGGTGAAGGGATGAGCGGGTTCATCGCCTGCCGGGCCGATCGGCAACACGGGTTCAATGACAACACGCATCTCGTCGCGGTTGGCGATCACCAAATCGTCGGAGCGGGCAGCGTCGTCACGAAGAACATACCGTCGAATATCGTCGCCGCAGGCGTGCCCTGCCGGGTTACTCGCCCGATCACGGAAGGGGATCGCACCGGCTTCAGATCGGTTAAGGATCGGCAGCGGGCCGGATGGCGATGTCCGCTCCGTTGCCTCTGCCCCCTGAAAGCGGACCGGGGCAGAACCACTCTGGCCAGCCATCACCTTTCGAATATTTCGCGAACTTCATGACTGGGCACGAAGCGTCGGAATGCGCCCGCTATCCGGCTGCAGTTTCCGGACCGGGATCGCGCTGGGACCGACCCTGAGCCAAGTTCCTGGCGATCCTGGACCGCTTCGCCGCGTAGGCAGGAGCGACCATCGGGTAGTCGTTCGGCAGGCCCCACTTCGCCCGGTACGTCTCCGGCGTCAAACCACAGGCGGTCAGATGCCGCTTGATCGTCTTGTACCGCCTACCATCCTCGAAGCTGATCAGTGCCTCGCGTGTGATCGACGCCCGGACCATCACCGGTGTCGCTTTCCTGTCTCCATCCGCGGTCGACGGATCGGTGAGCTGAAGGCCGGTCAGGGCAGCGGCCGCCGTCGCGATCAGCGCCGGCATCTCCGAGGCTGCGACGCGATTGTGAGACACGTAGGCCGCCACGAGGTTCGCCGTCATTGCGCTGTAATCGAGGGAGACGTTGCATGCGTTGGCCGCATCATTATTCATTTCTCTGTCTACTCCCGCACATTTCGGTCGAGAATTGTCTATACGTTCTAGTAAGACGCGGCGCATATGAAATCTAATCCACATTAATGTAATGTATTCATAATGACTACTTTAGGTAAAGTCACTGGCGTTGAAATGGCTATCGGTGGTTGATATCTGGGCGATACAGCGCTTCGAGGCACTCGGAATCGCGTGCTTAGGACAATGCGCTGATCGTCATTCAACGCAGGGTGGCGTCGAGCGCATGACGCGCCTCAGAGCAGGCCGCGTCTTGCAGGCGGCTCGACACGTCACGAGACGATCAGAGCCGCTCACCGCGTTTCCGCCCTGACGAGTCTGAATCCCTTCCCGACGCCCGCGGCCGGTCGCATAACAGCGTTTCAGCGCCGGATTTTGTCTGCTCGGAACAGTGCTCTGTCAGCGTGACTATGCTCACGGCCAATCGCGACCCAACCGAGCTGGCCGGAACGGAGCTGACGGTTCCTGAAAACAGCCTTCCACGGATCGTCGGACTCCATCGATTGAGTGCGGTCTCACATCCCGGAACGCGATTGCTGTGGGCCAAATCTTCTGGATCTCTATAGAGAGCGTCAGGGCCTCGGGTGCGGGCTTCTTCCAAGAGATATCTGGTAGCCGGGATGAAGCTGCAAGTTTTCGGCAATCGCCGATCGCTTGGCCGCGATCGCGTCACGCCTCGGACCGTTGATGGGTCAGATACGTCAGCTGCCATGAGGCTTAAGAGGACGTCGGCTGTCTTGGAGCTTACCCCAACGCTGAATGTTAAGGATCAGGCATGCGGTGCGCCATGAGGCGACGGTGACCGCGATCATATCTGCTACACCGATGATGATGCCGAGGCAGCCAGCCATCGAGCGTGACCTATCCCGCGAATGCATGCTGGATACCGATATTCGCCATTAAGCATCGATTGATTGCGTTGTCGTATCTCCAGATAACGATATTCAGGTGCACACTCGTAATCTGCTCCATCATTCTATTATCGAATATTATATTGAAATCTCTGTTGCATGATCTGCATAATCAATGTATTTTAATATTATTTTAAGTAATGCAGATTACTTTGTGTCACTTAAAGAACTATAAAGTGGTGCCTCTATGCTGCGAAACTCCAGTATCCTGATCAAGGCGTCTGTTCCGCTGCTGATCATGGCCGCAGTCGCCGCCGGCCTGGTTCATTACGCCATCGGAGAGCTCAATCTACTCGCAGGGCAAATGCGCGAGATCGTCGACACGCAGGCAGTCCGCCTCGAACGGATCTTGGCTGTTCAGGTCAACACCAACGATGCAGCGATCCAGGCGCGCAACCTCATTCTCGAAACCCGCGAGCAGGAGATGGCCGGCTATAAAGTGCGGTACGATGCGGCTGTAAAGACGTCACTCGATGCTGCGAACACCTTGATCGCGATGGCGGACACGCCCGATCGGAAGGTCACCAACGAAACTCTCCAGAGTATTCTCAAGGAGTTCTACTCTGCTCTGGATAAATCCAACGCGCTCGGCCTCAAGAATGACAATGAAGCTGCTGCTAAGGTCCTTCTGACTGACGCTTCTGCCGCGCGCACCAAGATGCGGGATTTTGTTCAAGGTCGCGTCACGCGGCTGAACGCCGAGCTGCGCCAAGCCCGCGATGACTCCGAGCAGGCCGTCACCACGGCTAAAACCGTGCTGATCGGCGCCTCCGTGGCTGGCCTCGTCAGCGCCGTCGCGCTCTCCGCGCTGATCGTGATCTTCGGCATCACCCGCCCGCTGGGCAGCCTCGTGGGCGTCCTGCAGCGGATGGCCAAGGGCGCGGTCGACGCCGAGATCCGCGAGGCCGCCCGCGGCGACGAGATCGGGGCCGTCGGCCAGGCCGTCGAGGGCATCAAGACCATGGTCGCCCGCAAGGCCGCCGAGGAGGCCGAGGTGAAACGCCGCGCCGACGCGGCCGCGGCTGCCGAGCGCAAGCGCACCATGATCGAGCTCGCCGACGGTTTCGAGCGCGCCGTCGGCGGCATCGTCGGCCTGGTCTCGTCCTCGGCCACCGAACTCCAGGCCACCGCCCAGCAGATGACCGCCACCGCCCAGGAGACCGCATCCCAGTCGACCACCGTGGCCGCCGCCGCCGAGGAGGCGTCGACCAACGTCAACACGGTCGCTGCCGCCGCCGAGGAGCTCGGCTCCTCCGTGCAGGAGATCGGCCGGCAGGTGACCGGCTCGGCCCACCTCGCCCAGGCCGCGGTGGGCGAGGCCGACCAGACCGCCCACCTCGTCCAGGCGCTCAGCCAGAACGCCGCGCGGATCGGCGACATGGTCGGGATGATCTCCGGCATCGCCGGCCAGACCAACCTGCTGGCGCTCAACGCCACCATCGAGGCGGCCCGCGCCGGCGCGGCCGGGCGGGGCTTCGCGGTCGTGGCCACCGAGGTGAAGGCGCTGGCCGAGCAGACCGCCAAGGCGACCGAGGAGATCGCGCGCCAGATCGGCGAGGTCCAGGGGGTGACCGCGCAGGCGGTGACGGCGATCGGCGGGATCACCGGGCGGATCCGGGAGATCGACAGCGTGGCGACGTCGATCGCGGCGGCCGTCGAGGAGCAGGGCGCGGCGACCCAGGAGATCGTGCGCAACGTGGCCCAGGCCTCGGCGGGGACGAACGAAGTGACGGGCAACATCGCCGGCGTGGCGCAGGCCTCGGAGGAGACGGGGGCGGCGGCCTCGCAGGTCCTGTCGGCGGCCTCGGAGCTGTCGCGGCAATCCGAGCATCTCGGCGCCGAGGTCGCCCGCTTCCTCGCAACCGTGCGCGCCGCCTGAGGGTGGCCACGGCCGAGATCCGCGTCGTCCCGGCCCGGCCGAACGGCTCAGACCAGTCCGACCGGCTGCACGCAAATCTCGCTGCCGCGTACGCGCGGGGCGAGGATCTCGGCGCGCGCGCCGCACATCTAGGCCGGCGGCGAAAGGCTGCTCCAACTGAGCCGCGCGTTGGAGCACCCGATCAAGGATATGGATCTCTCGCTCCATGAGCTTGGGCTGCAGGATGCTGCCACGATCGAAGCCTTGCGAAGCTTCGTGAGCGCGGCAGAGGAGCTCGCCAACTCGACGCAGCGGTTTCCGCCCACTCTGTGACTGTGGCCGCCAATCGAAGCTGGACGCTGCACCGCCCCGTCGTCGCACGGAGGCCGCCTTGGGCGGGCTGTTGCTGATCTCTGATGATCCGGACCGGGCGCCTCGCACGTTCCCTCGGCCCCGCGCGGCGTTGCACCGTCCACGACCTGTATGACGACATCGCGCCGGCGGAGCTGCCGGACCTCATCGTCGGCGACGTCGCCGGGCTGACTTCGGAGCCGCTGCGCGCGACCGGCGCCCTGTTTCTGTTTCTCACCTGAGGCAACGCTGCCCGCGCCGAGGCCCAGGCCCGGCTCCTCGCTCCGACCGACATCCTCCCGGCCCTGTCCGTGCTCGAGCGGCTGCTGGATCGGATCGACCGGCTCCAGGACCGAACGGACTGGTGCCGACCCATACCGCTTTGTGGACAGCTGTCTGGCTGATCCCGAAAGCAGCCATCCGCCAGTCAGTCATCGACATCGGCTCAGAATGAATTGAGGTTCCTCAACATAGGGCCCTGGAGCATCTCTGGCCCTGCACTCGGCAGGCTGCTTCCAGATCTACGATTCCCCTACGTTCCGGGCAGTAGCGCTGTAATCGTCTCGCTTCTGCGAGCTTTCGGCGCCCGGCAATCGATCGCCGGTAGCCGGGAGCCACCATCCATACCTTGGAATGCGTTCGCCCGGAGCCGAGCTCCGGGCGTGGTGTAGACGCTCAGGGTGAGGTTTACCGCAGGAGCTGGAGGACGCCCTGCTGGGCTGAGTTGGCCAGCGACAGGGCCGAGATGCCCATCGACTGGCGGGTCGACAGCGCCTGCGAGTTGGCCGCCTCCTGGTTCAGGTCGGCGTTGGTCAGGTTGGCCGAGCCCGTCTGCAGCACGTTGATCAGCTGCTTGGAGAAGTCCTGGCGGTTCTGAACCACCGACAGGTTCGAGCCCAG
>NZ_FOCS01000045.1:0-23567 GCF_900110155.1 Methylobacterium sp. UNC300MFChir4.1
CGTGATCCGTGTCCGGACTGGTTCGGCAGCCGCAAAGGCTGGCGAAGCCAGAGACACGGTCATAAACAGACCAGCAGCAGACGCTGCCACCAACATGCTTGCCGAACCGGACACACGCGCCTCGCAACCCGCGACGGCCAAGTCCGAAACGAATTGCGATGCGCCGGTCTGGTGGCCTGAGCGGCGTGCCCAGAACCCGATCCCATCTCGAACTCGGCCGTTAAACACGCCAGCGCCTATGGTACTGTGTCTCAAGACACGGGAGAGTCGGTCGCCGCCAGACCTGCCCATCGCAATACATACACGTTCCCTCGACACGAACCGCGACGCCGACGGGCCGCTCTCTCCGAGAGCGGCCCGTCGGCGTTTCGCTGTTGGCCAGCCCGCAGCGGCCGCCTTACCGCGAAGTCATCTTCCCGCGAGCGTCCCGTAACCGCTCCCGCGCCATCATCCTCGAACCGCGCGTGGCCCATCGCCCACGCGGACGAAGCCGGTGACGGATCTCGCGCCCTCCGAGTCCTCCGCGCGCCGCTTCGGGACGGGTCGAGGTCCGCGGCCTCAGCCCGTCCACCACGACGGGGAAGGGGAGCGGCTTGACCATGTTGTTGGAGATACGTTCCCCCGACTCGCGCGGCGCGCTATGGAACGGGGCCATGCGACTGCTGATCATCGAGGACGACCGCGAGGCGGCGGCCTATCTCGTCAAGGCGTTCCGCGAGACCGGACACGTCGCCGACAGCGCGCATGACGGCCTCGACGGGTACGCGCTCGCCCGGGAGGGCGACTACGACGTGCTGATCGTCGACCGGATGCTACCGAAGCTCGACGGGCTGTCGCTGATCCGGTCGCTGCGCGAGCAGAACGTCGCGACCCCGACCCTGATCCTGTCGGCGCTGGGTCAGGTCGACGACCGCGTGAAGGGCCTGCGCGCCGGCGGCGACGACTACCTGCCGAAGCCCTACGCGTTCTCCGAACTCCTGGCGCGCACCGAGGCGCTGGCCCGGCGGCAGGTCGGATCCGGCGCCGCGGAGGAGACGCGCTACCGGATCGGTGACCTGGAACTCGACCGGCTCTCGCACCGGGTGACCCGGGCCGGCCGCGAGATCCCGCTGCAGCCGCGCGAGTTCCGGCTCCTCGAGTACCTGATGCGGCACGCCGGACAGGTCGTGACGCGCACCATGCTGCTCGAGCATGTCTGGGACTACCACTTCGATCCGCAGACCAACGTCATCGACGTCCACGTCTCGCGCCTGCGCAGCAAGCTCGACAAGGGCTTCGCGTCGCCGATCATCCACACGGTCCGGGGCGCCGGCTACGTGCTGCGCTACGACGAGGGCGCGGCCGGGTGAGCGAGGTTTGGACCGACGCGCCGATCGCCCGCGAAACCGCGGCGGCGCGTTTCCAGAAACTGTTCCGCACCACCGCGTTCAAGCTGTCGCTGGCCTACCTCGCGATCTTCGCCCTCTGCGCCTTCCTGGCGCTCGGCTACGTCGCGTGGAACGCCCGCGCGGTGCTCGACGACCAGATCGTCTCCACGATCGACGCCGAGATCAACGGGCTGTCGGAACAGTACAATGCCGGCGGCCTGCGTCGGCTGATCACCGTAGTGGAGCGGCGCTCCCGCGAGCCCGGCGCCTCGCTCTACCTCGTGACCACGGCCGGCGGTGACCATGTCGTCGGCAATGTCGGCTACGTGCCCGCCGCCGTACTGGCGACGCCGGGCCAGAGCGAGACGCGCTACGGCCGCAACGACGCGGATGCCGAGGCGCACCGGGCGATCGTGCGGGTCTTCACCCTTCCGGGCGGGTTCCGCCTGCTCGTCGGGCGCGACACCGAGGAGCGCGACCGGCTGCGGGCGGTGATCGGGCGCGCTTTCATCACCTCGCTCGCCGCCGTCGTGATCCTCGGGGTGATCGGCGGCTGGCTCGCGGCGAGCCGGGTGCTGCGCCGCGTCGATGCCATGACCCAGACCACCCGCGCGATCATGGCCGGCGATCTCGACGACCGGCTCCACGTGGCCGGGAACGGCGACGAACTCGACCGTCTCGCATCGAGCCTCAACCAGATGCTGGAGCGCATCGGCGAGCTGATGCGCGGCATGCGCGAGGTTTCCGACAACATAGCCCACGATCTCAAGACGCCGCTGACCCGCCTGCGCAACCGTGCCGACGAGGCCCTGCGCCGCGCCTCCACGCCGGAGGAGCTGCGCGCGGCGCTGGAAGCGGTGATCGAGGAGGGCGACGGGCTGATCCGGGTGTTCAACGCCCTCCTGATGATCGCGCGGCTCGAGGCCGGATCCGCCCAGGAGATCCTCGTGCCGCTGGATCTAGGCCAGACGGTCCGGAGCGTCGGCGAACTGTACGACGCGCTCGCCGAGGATCAGGGGCTGACGCTCGCCGTGCACGCGCAGGACGAACTCACGATCGCGGGCAACCGCGAGCTGATCGGCCAGGCCCTGGCCAATCTCATCGACAACGCCCTGAAATACGGGGCCGAATCCGCGGGCGCGGAGACCAGCGTGACGCTCGAGGCGTGGCGCGATGGGGAGTCGATCCGCCTCGCCGTCTCCGATCACGGTCCGGGCATTCCCGAGGCGGAACGGGCCCGCGTGCTCGACCGGTTCGTGCGCCTCGAGGACGCCCGTTCGCGGCCGGGCTTCGGGCTGGGCCTCAGTCTCGTCAACGCGGTCGTGCGCCTGCACCACGGGAGCCTGCGGCTCGCCGATAACGGGCCCGGCCTGCGGGTCGAGATCGCGTTCCCGGCCACGCCGCGCCCGCAGCCGGCTGCCGGTGACATCGTGCCCGCACCGCCTCCGCGCGACCCTGTGCCGGCATCCCCTTCCCGCGCTACTTAGGTCGCGACCTGTCCCACCGCGAGCGCGCCGTCCCCGACCGTTCGGCCGGGCGCCCGCGTCCCAGGAGGCTCCATGACTCTCAAGACCAAGACCGCCCTCGTCACCGGCTCGACCAGCGGCATCGGGCTCGCCATCGCGCGCGCCTTCGCGGCGGAGGGGGCCAACGTCGTCCTCAACGGGTTCGGGGACGCGACCGCCATCGAGGAGACGCGGGCCGGGATCGAGAGCGCCTACGGGGTCAAGGCCCGCTACTCGGCCGCCGACATGAGCAAGCCCGACGCGATCGCCGCCATGGTGCGCGAGGCGGAGGAGACCTTCGGTGCCGTCGACGTGCTGGTCAACAATGCCGGGATCCAGTTCGTCTCGCCGATCGAGGAGTTCCCGGCCGAGAAGTGGGAGCAGATCATCGCGATCAACCTGTCCTCGGCCTTCCACACGATGCACGCGGCGATCCCGGGGATGAAGACCCGGGGCTGGGGCCGGATCATCAACACGGCCTCGGCCCACTCGCTGGTGGCCTCGCCGTTCAAGTCGGCCTACGTGGCAGCCAAGCACGGGATCGCGGGCCTGAGCAAGACGGCGGCTCTGGAACTCGCGCCCCACAAGATCACGGTGAACTGCATCTCGCCGGGCTATGTCTGGACGCCGCTCGTGGAGGCGCAGATCCCCGACACGATGAAGGCCCGCGGCCTCACCAAGGAGCAGGTGATCGAGGACGTGATGCTGAAGGCGCAGCCGACCAAGGAGTTCGTGACCGTCGACCAGGTGGCCGCGCTGGCGGTGTTCCTGTGCTCCGACGCGGCGAGCCAGATCACCGGCGCCAACATCAGCATGGACGGGGGTTGGACCGCGCAGTAGCGCGCCCGGCCTCGACAGGCGCGCCTCGTACAAGGGTCGGCCCCGCCCGCGCCCGGGCGGGGCCGCTCCCGGTCAGCGGCGGCCGTGGACCAGCAGGGCGAGGCCGTAGCCCACCGCGCCCGCGATCAGCAGCGCGACCAGGGGATTCTCCTCCACCCGGGCGCCGACCGCGCTGCGCCCGTCGCGCAGGTACGAGCCGCCCCGCTGGTAGACGTCCTCCGCGACGTCGCCGGCGCGCTCGTAGGCGTCGCTCGCGTAGTCACCGGCGCGGTCGGCGATGTCCCGGGCCCTGTCCTTCACCTGACCGTAGACGTTCTGCGCCTGGCCCTGAGCCTCGCGGAAACGTCCCTCGACCGAGTCGCGGTTCGAGCCGGCGAGATCGCCGGCCGCGCCCTGAACCTTGCCGACGGCCTCCTTGGCGCCGCCGACGATCCGATCCGTATCCACCATGGCACTCTCCTGGACGTGAGCGCGGCGTCGCGACACGGGCGCCGCTCGTTACGCCGTCGTCCACCGAACGCGCGAGATGGCGTTTGTGCCCCCGATCACCGCGAAATTGTGCGCCTTCGGCCTGCGCGGCGGCCGGGACCGGTCAGAGCCCGATCAACTCGGCGATGGCCGCCGCGCCGGCCGCCGGAGAGGTCTCGCCCCGGGCGACGCCGGCCTCCGCCTCGGCCGTGCGGCGACGGACCTCCGGGGAGCCGACGAGGCGCTGGTGCAGGCGCTCGTCGACCAGCGCCCACATCCACTTCACGTCCTGGGCCCGGCGCTTCGCCTGGATCTCGCCGGTCGCCGTGAGCTTCTCCCGGTGGTCGACGATCTTCGCCCACATTGCGTCGAGGCGCAGGTTGTGGAAGCCCGAGATCGTGACGACCGGCGGCGTCCAGGTGGCCGAGGCCGGGGTCAGGATGTGCAGCGCCGCCCGGTATTCCGAGGCCGCCGCGTTGGCGCGCTGCTCGGCCTCTCCCGCATCGGCCTTGTTGACCGCGATCATGTCGGCGAGCTCGAGGATTCCCTTCTTGATGCCCTGCAGCTCGTCGCCCGCCCCGGGCAGCATCAGCACGAGGAAGAAGTCGGTCAGGTCGGCCACCGCCGTCTCCGACTGGCCGACGCCGACCGTCTCGACGAGGATCACGTCGAAGCCCGCGGCCTCGCAGAGCAGCATGGTCTCGCGGGTCTTGGCCGCGACGCCGCCGAGCGTGCCCGAGGAGGGGGAGGGGCGGATGAAGGCCCTGGGATCGTGCGACAGCCGCGCCATCCGGGTCTTGTCGCCCAGGATCGAGCCACCGGTCCTGGAGGAGGACGGGTCGACCGCGAGCACCGCCACCTTGTGACCGGCCTCCGTCAGGTTCGAGCCGAGTGCGTCGATGGTGGTCGACTTGCCGACGCCGGGGACGCCGGTGATGCCGACGCGGATCGCCCGGCCGGTCTCGGGCAGGACCGAGTCGATCAGGTTCGCCGCCAGCGCCCGGTGATCGGCGCGCTTGGACTCGGCCAGCGTGATGGCCCGGGCCAGAGCGGCGCGGTCGCCGCGCAGCAGGCGCTCGCGGAGACTCTCGATGTCGAAGGACGGCGTCATGCTCCCTTCATGGCCGCGGCGACGGCCGCCGTCGAGGGGGAGAGCATCGGGGTCGGGGGATCGCCGGCCTGTGTCCCGCCCACCACAAGCCCGGCCGTGCCCGCTATTCACGCCGCGTCGCGTCGCTCGTGCCCCGCGATGGTCACGATCCTGGGCAACGGAAGGCGTCCCGCCCGAGCGTAACCGGATCATGTCGAGCCAGATCGTCTCACGCCGCATCCTTCTTCGCTTCGGAGCGCTCGCGGGCGCCGCGGGCCTCGCCCCGTCGCTCGGCGCCTGCGTCACCGACGACCTCGGGTCCGGGGCGGCGCTGCCCGAGAAGCAGTCGGCCCTCGACGTCATGCCGGTGCTGCTGGTCGCCACGACCCGCAAGCCCGTGGGCAACCCGCCCCGGCCGCCGTATTTCAGCAGCGACCGCGGCCGCGGCCTGAGCTTCGCCGAGGTGCGCCTGTCGCCGCCCGACCGCTCGCTGCTCGGCAAGGTCTCGTCCGTCATCACCGGCGACTGGACCATCGGCGCGGTTCCGAAATCCGAATCCGGACCGGGCGCCGCCGAGGCCTTCGCCCAGGCGGCCCTCGGACGCGACGTGCTGATCTACGTCCACGGCTACCGCGAATCGTTCGAATCGGCCGCGGTCAGCGCCGCCCGGCTCTCGGACGGGATCCGGTTCCGCGGCGTCTCCGGCCTGTTCACGTGGCCGTCGGCGGCCGCGACCCTCGACTACAATTACGATCGCGAGAGCGCCCTCTGGTCGCGCGACGCCTTCGAGGACCTGCTGAAGGCGCTCGCCGCCTCGCCGAGCGGCGGCCGCATCAACATCGTCGCGCACTCGATGGGCACGCTCCTCACCCTCGAGACCCTGCGGATGCTCCGCGCCGAGGCGGGCGAGGCGGCGATGTCGCGGATCGGCGCCGTGGTGCTGGCCGCCCCCGACATCGACTTCGACCTGTTCTCCAACGGCGTCGCCCGCATGGGACCCGACGTCTCGAAGATCACGGTGATCTCCTCGACCAACGACCGGGCGCTCGAGCTCTCCGCCGCGCTGGCGGGGGGCGTGCGCGCCGGCGCCGCCGATCGCGCCAAGCTCGAGGCGCTCGGCGTGCGCGTCGCCGACGCCTCCGATTACGGCGGCGGCCTGATCAACCACGACCTGTTCCTCTCGAACCCGGACGTCCAGGGCGTGGTCAAGCGCGCCATCGCCCGCGGCGCCGGCGTCTGACGCTCATCCGGTCCGTGTCGCCATGCTCTGCGGCGGCAGGGGCTCCTCCGGCAGGACCGGCGCGTCGCCCGAGGCGTCCAGGTGGTCGATCCGGTCGGCCCAGACCCGGAAGCCCACCAGGGGATTCGGTCCGAACGTGTGGGTCAGCGGCACGTCCGCGGCGTCCCGGCCGTACGCGACCATGACCCGGCCGATCCGCGGGCTGTTGTTGCGCGGGTCGAACACGTGCCAGGCGCCGCCGAGGTAGACCTCCATCCAGGCCGCGAAGTCGCCCGCCGGGTGCGGCTCGGGCTCGCCGATGAAGCTGATATAGCCGGTGCAGTACCGGGTCGGGATGTTCAGGGCGCGGCAGAACGCGACGGCCAGGTGGGTGAAGTCCCGGCAGACGCCGCGCCCGCCCGCGTATGCGTCCGCGGCCGTGCGGTCTCGATGGGCGAACTCGTAGCCGAACACGATGTGGGCGTGGACGAAGTCGCAGACCGCCTGCACCCGGGCCCAGCCGGGCTCGGTATGGCCGAAGAGACGCCACGCCGCGTCGGCCAGCAGGTCGGACTCGCAGTAGCGGCTGGGGAGCAGGAACGCGATCGTCTCGGCGGGCAGCGCCTCGATCGCGTGCTGCGCGGCCTCCGGGTGCGCCGGATCGGGCCTCCCGCTGTCGCGGATCACGGCGTCGGTCCCGACGGTGAAGTTGCCGGCGGGCGCGGTCAGCCGGCCGCACAGGTTGCCGAAACCGTCGCGGTAGATCGCCACCGGGACGGGCGGATCGGTCCGGAGCGTGTCGGGCGCCTCCAGGGCGGCCGCCCCGGAGGGATGCACGTTGAGCATCACCACCATGGGCACGGGGTAGGGGAAGGCGTAGCGCATCTCGCAGCCGAGCCTGATCCGCATGCGCGGGTGATCCTTCGTGTTCGAGACTGTGGCCGCCCTGATGGGCGCAGGATCCGTGCCGCGCCGAATCGTGCGGGTCGGGCCGCGACGGGCTTGGCGGCCGTCCGCTTCACCCCTACAGCATCCCCGCGCGACGCTCGTGTCAGACGGACGAAACCGTGACGTTTCTTCCCGGGGCAGCGCGTCGCACCCGTGCGCCAGCCCGCGGACCGGGCGCGCCTGAGGACGGTTACGAGAGGGATGCCGGCCATGTTCACGCTCGAGATCGACGGCACCGCCGTTGCGGTGATCAACAGCGACGAGGCGTCCGCCAAGGACCTCTTCACCTGTGACGGCTTCAAGGAAGACATCCGGACCATGACGACCGGCGGGAGGCCGGTCTGGAACGGCACGTCGGCGCTCACGGTCCGGGCCGCCACCGAGGACGAGGTCGAGATCTTCGAGGACGCCCTCGCCGAGGACGACGGCGAGGGTGATTTCGTCGAGGATCCGCGCCACACCGGGTCCGATTCGGACGACGAGGACGAGGCCGACATCGTCTTCCTCGTGGATATCGACGAGGACGAGGACGAGGCCGACGCCTGAGCGCGGCTGAACCCGACCGCCTCCCGGGCGGTTTCCGATCCGATCTGGATCGGATCCCGGGAGGACGGCATGGCTGACAGCAGACGGATCGTCGACGCGCTCGTGCGGTCGAGGCGCGGCGGGCTCGCCGCCGGTGCCGCCCTCGGCGGACTGGCGCTGATCGGCGGCCTCGCCTACCGGGCGCTGCGCGGGGCGCCCCCGCCCGAGGCCGGGGGCCCGGACTTCACGAAGGTCGACGAGGACGAGGCCCGGCTGATGCTGCGGGCCATGGTGGCGGCCACGACGGCCGACGGGATGGTCGACGCCGCGGAGCGCAGGCGCCTCGACGCCGCCGTGGCGGAGGCGGGCCTCGATCCCGACGGTCGAGCCTGGCTCGAGCGCGAGCTCGCGGACCCGGCCGACGTCGACGCGATCGCCGACCGGGTCGCGGATCCCGACGCGGCGGCCCGGATCTTCGCGGCGGCGCGACTCGCCATCGAGCCCGACACGCTCCAGGAGCGTCAGTTCCTGAAGATGCTGGCCGAGGCCCTCGACCTGCCCGCGGAGGCGGTCGAGCGTGTCGAGCGCGACATCGGAGCCTGACTGGCAACCTGCCCGAAGGGCGGATCTCCCACGGCGGCCGAGCTTCGTGCTAGGCTCCCGCGCGACGACGGGTCCGGAGGACGGCCCACGCGCGGGAGGACGGGACATTTCATGGCAGGACTGTCAGTGCCCGCGCCCGGGCGCGCCCGCCGGCGGGCCTGCGCGCTGGTCGCAGCCATGCTGATCGCCGGCGGCTCCGCGCGCGCGGCCGATCCGGCCGCCGGCCCCCTGACGATCGCCGAGCAGGGCAGCTTCTTCGTCGGCGGCCGCGACGTCCAGTCCGACACGCTCTCGACGCTGCCGGCCTACGCGCCGTCGGGCACGATCAGCGTCGACCAGATCTACGTCCGCTATCAGGTCCCGGTGAATGCCGGACGGCCGCCGCTGGTCCTGATCCACGGCTGCTGCCTCACCGGCAAGACCTGGGAGACGACGCCCGACGGGCGCATGGGCTGGGACGAGTATCTCGTCCGGCGCGGCTTCCCGACCTACGTGATCGACCAGGCCTGGCGCGGCCGCTCGGCGGCGAGCCCGGCCCAGATCAACGCCGTGAAGACGGGGCAGGCCGACCCCAAGACGCTGCCGGCCGTGTTCTCGGCCGGGCGCGAGCCGGCCTGGGCGATCTTCCGGTTCGGGCCGGAATACCCGAAGGTGTTCCCCGGCATGCAGTTCCCCCTGGAGGCCCAGGGCGAGTTCTGGAAGCAGATGGTCCCGGACTGGTCGGCCGCCCTGCCGGTGCCGAACCCGACCGTGCCGGCCCTGTCGGAGCTCGCCAAGCGGCTCAGGGGCGCGGTGCTGATCTCGCACTCGCAGTCGGGGATCTACCCGTTCCAGACCGCCGCCCTCGATCGGACCGGCCTGCGCGCCATCGTGGCCATCGAGCCGGCCGCCTGCCCGGACCCGGCCAAGGACGACCTCGCACCCTACAAGGACCTGCCGATCCTCGTCCTGTTCGGCGACTACGTCGACGCCTCGCCCCGCTGGGCGCCGCGGCTCAAGCAGTGCCGCAGCTTCGTGGCGGCCGCCAACGCCGCGGGCGGCAAGGCGGAGCTGATCCTGCTGCCCGAGATCGGCATCCACGGCAATTCGCACATGCTGATGCAGGACAAGAACAGCCTCGACATCGCCGACTGGCTGGTCGGCTGGATCGACAAGCGGGCGCCCGGCAAGTCCTGAGGCGTGCCGGTCGAACCGGTGTGCGTTCAAACGGTTCGGTCGCCACAACCGTCATCGCGAGCGCAGCGAAGTGACCCAGGGCTGCCCATCTTCGGCGGTCGTCGCGGCGACTGGATCGCTTCGCCGCCCTCGCGAGGACGGCGGCGCGGATGATGGCGTCCCTGCCGAGGTCGGCGACGGGGCGCGGTCTTAGCCCGGCCTGTGCGTGCTGAGGAACGTGCCCATCCGCTCCAGCGCCCGCCGGATGTTCTCGGCCGAATTGGCGTAGGACAGGCGGAGGTAGCCCTCGCCGTGGACGCCGAAATCCGGACCGCCGATCACCGCCACGCCCGCTTCCTCCAGGAGGGTCGAGGCCAGGGGCTTCGCCTTCCAGCCGGTCCGGGCGATGTTCGGGAAGGCGTAGAACGCGCCCTTGGGCGCGATGCAGGAGACGTCCGGCAGGGCGTTCAGCCCGTCGACCACGATCGCCCGGCGCCGGTCGAACTCGGCGACCATCTCGGCCACGCAAGCCTGCGGTCCGTCGAGCGCCGCGATGCCGGCCCACTGGGTCGCCGCGTTGACGCAGGAATGCGCGTTGACCGCGAGCTTGCGCGCCGCGTCGTAGAGCGGCTTCGGCCAGACCGACCAGCCGAGCCGCCAGCCGGTCATCGCGTAGGTCTTCGACGCGCCGTCGAGGTAGATCAGCCGGTCGCGGATCTCGGGATACTTCAGCAGCGAGTGGTGGGTCTCGCCGTCGTACGTCATGGTGCCGTAGATCTCGTCCGACAGCACCGCAACGTCGGGGTGCTCGGCGAGGCCCTTCACCAGGGCGTCGATCTCGGCCTTCGGCGTCACGCCGCCGGTGGGGTTGGCGGGCGAGTTGACGATCAGCAGCCGCGTCTTCGGCGTGATCAGCGCCAGGGTCTCGGCCGCCGAGAAGGCGAAGCCGTTCTCCTCGCGGATCGGCACCGGCACGGGCGTCGCCCCGGTGAACTCGATCATCGAGCGGTAGATCGGGAAGCCGGGGTCCGGATACAGGATCTCGGTCCCGGGCGCGCCGAACATCAGGATCGCCATGAACATGGTGACCTTGCCGCCCGGCACGATCATCACGGAATCCGGCGAGACCTCGACGCCGTGGCGGCGGTGGATGTCGCGGGCCACCGACTCGCGGAGCTGCGGGATGCCGACCGCCGGCGTGTAGCCGTGGTGTCCGTCGCGCAGCGCCTTGATGCCCGCCTCGACCACGTGGGCGGGCGTGGGCATGTCCGGCTGGCCGATGCCGAGGTTGATCACGTCCCGCCCCTGCGCGGCGAGGGCCTGGGCCCGCGCCAGAACCGCGAAGGCGTTCTCCTCGCCGATGCGCGAGAAGGCCGGGACCACGTGCAGCATCGCGCCCTCCGGGCGGTGGGACGTCAGTGCTTGGACCGCTCCGAGAGCTTCATCGCGCCGAACGACATCGCCGCGGCGATCGCGCCCAGGATCACGAAGGTCTTCACAGAGGCGTAGAACAGGTCCGGGTTGATGCCCTCATCGGTGTAGAGCACGAGCCCGATGGCCGCGAGCGGCAGCGAGATGAGGGCGAAGAGCGGGACGAGCGGGTTCATGTTCGGCACTCGGGATCCGGCGCGCGGCTGACCGCGGCCCTGGGAAAGCGCCCCTGCATATCACCGCGCTGCGAAGGTTGGGACCCCGCGAGCTGCAGTTTTTCGCCGGCTCGCCCGAACGCTCATGGATGCGCAATCATTTCGCGCAACAGTGGCGTCTCCGGGAGGGCGGACACGTATGCGTTGGGCATCGGTCGATTCGAAAGGCAAGGGAGCTGGGAGTTCAGGCTCCAGATCCTCCAGCGTCGAGACGCTGGCGCTCCATATCGGGCGGCTGCTGCGACATCCCGCCTACCGGCGCGAGTCGGTCGTGAGCCCGCTCCTGCGCCGCCACCTGCCGTTCGAGGCCGGCTACGCCTGGAACGGCGAGGCCGGCCTGCGCGCCCGGCTGACGAGCGCCGCCCTCGACGAGGCGAGCATGGATCACCTGATCCGCAACGTGCAGGCCGAGTTCCTGCGCCTGCGCCGGCCCGCCGATACCTGAGCCGGATCCGGCTCAGGCCGGGACCCGGACGGTGGCCCGCAGGCCACCCAGCGGGCTGTCGTGCAGGGTTATGTCGCCGCCGTGGGCCCGGGCGATGTCCCGGGCGATCGACAGGCCCAGCCCGGAGCCGCCGGCATCCTGGCGCGCGTCGTCGAGCCGCACGAACGGCTTGAACACGTCCTCGCGGCTCTCCGCCGGAATGCCGGGCCCGTCATCGTCGATCGAGACGAGGAAGGTCCGGGCCTCCAGCCGGCCGGAGATCGCCACCGTCTCGCCGTAGCGGACGGCGTTGGCGGCGAGGTTGAACAGGCAGCGCCGGAAGGCGCCGGGCCGCACCGTGACCTCTGGCGCGCCGGCGAGATCGACCGCGGAGACGTGGGCGCCGAGGCGCTCGACGTCGGTCCGCAGGTCCTCCAGCAGGGCGCGCATGTCGGTGGGCGTCGCGGGCTCGGCCGAATCGCCCCGCGCGAAGGCGAGGTAGCCCTCCAGCATCCGGCTCATCTCGTCGACGTCGCGGCTGAGATCCTCGATCTCCTCGGTCTGCTCGATCAGCGCCAGGGACAGGCGGAACCGGGTCAGGATGGTGCGCAGGTCGTGGCTGACGCCGTTCAGCATCGTCGTGCGCTGCTCCATCGCCCGCTCGATGCGCCGCTTCATCTCGATGAAGGCGTGGCCGGCCTGACGCACCTCGCGGGCACCGCGGGGCCGGAACTCGATCTCCCGCCCCTTGCCGAAGCCCTCCGCCACGGCCGCGAGCCGCAGGATCGGCTTGATCTGGTTGCGCAGGAACAGGATCGCGACGCCGAGCAGCACCAGCGACGAGCCGATCATCCACACGAGGAAGATGTGCGAGTTCGACGCGTAGGCCTGGCTGCGCCGGGCGGTGATGCGCATCACCCCGTCGGGGATCGCCACGCGGATCTCGATCAGGTTCGAGCGCCCGACCGTGTCGATCCAGAACGGTCTTCGGATCTGGCGCTTGATCTCGTCGGACAGGGCCTCGTCGAGGATCGAGAAGAACGGGCGCGGGCCCGGGGGCGGCAGCTTGGCGCCCTTGAGGATGTCGAGGTCGAGGTTCAGCCGCTCCCCGGCGATGCGCGCGAGGGTCTCGGCATCCTTGTCCTGCGGGTAGCTCTCGTAGATGTCGATCAGCGCGGCGACGTCCGCCGTGACCGCCGCCGACAGGCGCTTGGTCACGAGCTGCCAGTGCCGCTCCATGAAGGTGTAGGCGATCACCGACTGGAGCAGGACCACCGGCGCGATGATGATGATCAGCGAGCGGGCGTAGAGGCCCTTCGGCAGGACGTCGCCGATCGCCCGGCTGACGCGCTTCCACAGGCGGCGCGGGGGCGAGCGCGGCGGCTCCTTGCGGAGCGCCCGGGCGAGGGCGGGATCCGGGGCGTTCATGGGGCTGGGCGCCGGGGCCGGGCCCATCGGGCGAGAGGGGCCTCGGTTTCAGCGAAACGTCCACCCCACGCCCTCATCCTGAGGGGGCCGCGCCAGCGGGCCTCGAAGGAGGGCTCCAGGGATCGCACGGCCGGCTGGAGGGCTCCTTCGAGGCCTCCGCTGCGCTCCGGCACCTCAGGATGAGGCTGTGGTTTGGACATGCCGGACACTAATCGGGGCGCCGTCTCCGCGAAAGATCGTGGGTGCAGAGTATGGCCGACCGACGATCTCGGCCAATGTTTCCTGACGCGCCCTTCAGCATGAGGGCTTCTTGCACCGCGGCAGGCGGGCCATACCTGTGAGGGGCGGGGGGCGCCCGCCGGCCGGAAGTCCACGAGGCCATGCTCAGCACAGACACAGACATCCTCTCCGCCGCCCAGTCCTGGCGGCGCGACGGCCGCGCCGTGGCCCTCGCCACGGTGATCGAGACCTGGGGCTCGGCCCCCCGACCGGTGGGCAGCCACCTCGTGGTCGACGGCGAGGGCAATTTCCTCGGCTCCGTCTCCGGCGGCTGCGTCGAGGGCGCGGTGATCACCGAGGCGATCGAGGTGATCGAGGCGGGCGCGCCGCGCGTCCTCGAATTCGGCGTCGCGGACGAGACCGCGTGGCGCGCCGGCCTGTCCTGCGGCGGCCGGATCCGGGTCTTCGTCGAGCGGGTCGACTGATGCGCGGCGACGTCCTGGCAGCGCTCAACGACGCGCGGGCCGCGCGCCGCGCCGCGATCCTCATCACCGACATCGCCGACGGCGCGCAGCGCCTCGTCGGCGAGGACGCGATCGCCGCCGATCCCCTCGCCGACGTGCTGGCGAAGCACCTCGCCTCCGGCAAGAGCGGCCTCGTCGAGGCGGGCGGGCGGACCCTGTTCCTGACCGTGCAGGTGCCGCCGGTGCGGCTCGTCGTGGTCGGCGCGGTCCACATCTCGCAGGCCCTGGCGCCGATGGCCGCGGGGCTCGACCTCGCGCTCACGGTGATCGACCCGCGCACCGCCTTCGCGACGCCCGAGCGCTTCCCCGGCACCGCGCTGATCGCCGAATGGCCGGACGCCGCCCTCGGGACCAGCGTGCCGGTCCTCGACCGCTACTGCGCCCTCGCGGCCCTGACCCACGATCCGAAGATCGACGATCCCGCGCTGAAGGCGGCGCTGACGGCCGAGTGCTTCTACGTGGGCGCCCTCGGCTCCCGGAAGACCCACGCGTCGCGCGTCGCGCGGCTCACCGAGGCCGGCTTCACGCCGGCGCAGATCGGCCGGATCCGCGCGCCGATCGGCCTGCCCATCGGCGCCGTGAGCCCGGCCGAGATCGCCCTGGCGGTGCTCGCCGAGATCGTCGCCGCCCTGCGCCGCGTGCCCCGCCCGGAGGTCGCGTGAGGTTCGGAACCGTCCCGGTCGCGGACTCGGCCGGGCTGATCAGCGCGCACACGGTGCGGCGGGCCGACATCACCCTGCGCAAGGGCGCCGTCATCGCCGCGGAGGCCGCCGCCGGCCTGGCGCGGGCCGGCCTGTCGGAGATCGTGGCGGCTACGCTCGAGCCCGGCGACGTCGGCGAGGACGCCGCCGCGGCGCGGCTCGCCGCGCGCCTGCGCGGGCCGAACCTGCGCGTCGAGGCGCCCTTCACCGGCCGCAGCAACCTGTTCGCCGAGACGGCGGGGGTGCTCACCCTCGATCCGGCCCGGATCGACGCGGTCAACGCCGTCGACGAGGCGGTGACGGTGGCGACGCTGCCGCGCTTCCGGCCGGTGGTCGAGGGCGAGATGGTCGCCACGGTGAAGATCATCCCCTACGCCGTGCCGGGCGCCGTGCTGGCCCGGGCCTGCGCGGCCGCGGAGGGCGACGTCCTCGGGGTGGCGCCGTATCGCCGCCGCCGGGTGGCCGTGGTCTCGACGCGCCTGCCGAGCCTCAAGGAGACGACGATCGACAAGACCCTCCGGGCCCTGGCCGACCGCCTCGCGCCCGCGGGCGCCGCGATCGTGGCCGAGACCCGGGTGCCCCACACCGCCGCCTCCGTGGCGGCGTCCCTGGCGGAGATGATCGACCGCGCCGGGGCCGACCTCGTGGTGGTGTTCGGCGCCTCGGCGATCGCCGACCGGCGCGACGTCATCCCGGCCGGCATCGCGGCGGCGGGCGGCCGGGTCGACCATCTCGGGATGCCGGTCGACCCCGGCAACCTGCTCCTCGTCGGCGCCCGCGGCGGCGTGCCGGTGATCGGCGCGCCGGGCTGCGCCCGCTCGCCCAAGGAGAACGGCTTCGACTGGATCCTCCACCGCCTGCTGGCGGACCTGACCGTGACCCGGGCCGACATCGTCGCCCTCGGCGTCGGCGGCCTGCTGATGGAGATCGTCTCGCGCCCGCAGCCCCGCGCCGGCGGCGCGGCCGCGGCGGACGAGCCGGATCCGGGGGCGGAGGACAGGAATGCCTGAGGTCGGCACGATCCTGCTCGCCGCCGGCCTCGGCAGCCGGTTCGGCGCCGCGCCCAAGCTGCTCGCGCCCCTCGACGGGCGGCCGCTGGTGCGCCACGCCGCGGAGGCGGCCCTCGGCGCCCGGCCCCGGCCGGTGGTCGCCGTGCTCGGCGCGCACGGGGCGGCGGTCCGCGACGCGCTGGCGGGCCTCGACCTCGTCCGCGTCGACAATCCGGACTACCGCTCCGGCCTCGCGAGCTCGCTGCGCGCCGGCCTCGCGGCGCTGCCCGCCACCTGCACGGCCGCCATCGTCGTGCTGGGCGACATGCCGCGCGTCACCGCCGCGCATCTCGACCGCTTGGCCGAAGCCTTCGCGGAGGCCTCCTCGGTCGCCTTGGAGCCGCCGGCGGCCGTGGTGCCGGTGCAGGCCGGCCGGCGCGGGAACCCGGTGCTGCTCAACCTGCGCCGCCTCGGCCCGGACATCGCCCGCCTCGCCGGCGACCACGGCGCGGGGCCGCTCCTGAGGGGGCGGCCGGACGTGCTGGAGATCCCGGGCGATCCCGCCACCGCCCTCGACGTCGACACGCCGGACGCGCTGGCCGCTTTGGGCGATCAGCGCCCCGCCGCGTCGCGCCCGCGCGCGGCCTTCGCCTCGGCCCGGCACCGGTCCGAGCAGTAGCGGACCTCGTCCCAGACGCGCTCCCACTTCTTGCGCCACGCGAACGGGCGGCCGCACTGGGCGCAGATCTTCTCCGGCAGATCGCCCTTGCGGCGCATCGGCGGCATCGCGGCTCCTCCCGGCCTATCCGGGCCGGCGCGCGTCGGGGCCGGTCCCGGCCGCCCGGCGCAGGCGCGCGTCCAGCGCGTGGGCGAGGCCGAGCATGATCGCGATCCCCCCGACATTGACCGCGATCTGCAGCGGCCAGGTGGGGTCGAAGGTCCGGTAGAGGATGCGGCCGATCAGCGCCGCCAGGCACCCGGCGGCGAAGATCTCCAGCGAGTGCCGCCCGCAGGCGTCGACGAGGCGCAGCCGCCGCCACCGGCTCGCGCGGGCCACGGCGGGCGCGCTGAACAGCAGGTAGGCCAGCGCCAGCATGTTGATCAGGCGCAGGGGCGCGACGTGGCTCTTGTCGGGCGGCCCGATCGCCAGCGGCCGGAGGTCCGGAAGCCCCCACTCCGCCCAGGACCCGCCCTGCAGGAACGCGAAGGCGAGGTAGGCCGCGGCCGCGGCCACGGCCCAGCCGCGCCGCGGCAGCAGGCCGTCATGGGCGCGGACCGTGACCGCGAGCGCCGCGCCGATCACGAACAGGAACTGCCACGCGAAGGGGTTGAAGTACCACCCGTCGTCCACCGCCGCGGCGTTCGGGAGGTTCAGCTGGTGATCGACGTTGGCGGCGAGCCAGAGGGCGCCCGACAGGCCCAGCACGCCCCAGATCCCGCGCCGCATCCCGAGATAGATCAGCGGGAACAGCGCCAGCAGCAGGATGTAGAGCGGCAGGATGTCGAGGTAGTTCGGGAGCGCGTTCAGCGCGAGGCCGCGCAGCAGGCCCGGCAGGAGACCCATCTGCAGCAGCGGCGCGACGCCGAATCGCGGCGTCAGGCCAGTGAGGTCCATCCAGATCCGGACGATGACCAGGGTCGCGAGCAGCAGCCCGGCCTGGAACAGGTAGATGCGCAGGCAGCGCTTGGCGATGCGCGTGAGCGCCGTCCGGATCCCGGCGCGCCGGAACAGCCCGCCGTAGGCGATCATCGACGAGTAGCCGGCCAGCAGCACGAAGATCTCGGCGGCGTCCGAGAACCCGAAATTGTGCAGCGTCAGCAGGGCCGGCGCGTTGCGCGGGATGTGGTCGATGAAGATCGTCAGGAGCGCGAGGCCGCGCACCACGTCGACCCGCGCGTCGCGCGCGGGCTTCGCCGGCCGTGCCTCCGCGGGCGGTGGGGGGAGCGCCCGCGGTTCCGCGGCGCCGGGCCGTTCGAGATCGTCGAGGCGCGTCACTCAGCCCATCACCGTGGCGCTCTCCGTCCGGACGCGGAGCGGCCGGGGCCGCGGTGCAACCATAGCGCGCCGGCCGCCCGAGGCCCCGCCGATCACGCGCCTTTGTTCGGATGTGCACAACGGCGGGGTCGCACCGATGATCCGCCCGCCGCGGCGGCCGTTGGCCGCGCCGCCCCCTCGCGTCGCGGCGGGGCGCGGTATAGACGCGGCCGACGATCCCGGTTCCCGGCGCCCGCGCCGGCACGGGGCGCGTCGCTGGGTTCGTGGCAGGGTTGAGGGCAAGGGGCATGCGCGTCCTCGTCACCGGAGCGGGAGACTATCTCGGCCGCCGCCTGCTCGAGGCGCTGCGTCGGGACCTGCCGCCGGGCAGCCCCATCCTCGGCCTCGACCGGAGCCCGCCACCATCCCTCGACGGCGTGACGCTGAGGGCCGTGGACCCGTTCGACGCGCGCGAGCTCGCCGAGACGGTCGCGGCTTTCGACCCCACCTGCGTGTTCCACCTCGCGGCGCTGGCCTCGGTGGCGCAGTCGAGCGAGACGCCGTCCTACGCCTGGCGGGCGGAACTGCTCGGCACCCTCAACCTCGCCGAGGCGGTGGCGCGGACCCGCGCGGCGCTGGTCTTCCTCAGCTCCACGGTCGTCTACGGCGAGGTGTTCCGCGCCTGCCCGCGCCCGGACGAGAGCGTCACGCCGCGCCCCGACACGATCTCGGGCCGGACCAAGAACGCCTGCGAGTACATCCTCCGCGACGTGCTGGCGAATGCCCGGATCAAGCATCTCGTGCTGCGGCCGTCGAACTACATCGGGGCCGGGCAGAGCGAGACCTTCGTGGTCGCCTCCTTCGCCGGTCAGATCGCCCGCATCGAGCGGGGGCTGGCGCTGCCGAGCCTGGAGGTCGGCGACCTCTCGGCGGGGCGCGATTTCCTCGACGTGGCCGACGTCACCGCGGCGTGCCTGCGCGTGATCGCCCGGATCGACGACCTGCCGGATGGCGGCATCTTCAACGTGGGATCGGGGGTCGTCACACCGGTCTCCGACATCCTGGAGACGCTGCGCGGCCTGACGGAGGCGCGGTTCGACCTGCGCGTCGCGCCCGGCCGGGTCCGCCCGGCGGGCGTGCGCAGCGAGGGCTGCGACCCCGCGGCCTTCGCGACCGCCACCGGATGGGCCCCGACCATCCCGCTCGCGCAGAGCCTGGCGACGATCCTGGCGGAGGCGCGGGCGCGCCTCCGGTGATCCGTCACCGGGCAGAGGTGACGGCAACGCCCTCGGACGGGCGCGCGGCTCCGGAACGCCGGCGGCGCCCCGGAGCCGCGACCGGTCTCAGCGCGAGAAGCGCTTGTACTTGATCTTCTTCGGCATGATCGAATCCGCCCCGAGCCGGCGCACCTTGTCGGCCTCGTAGTCGGAGAAGTTGCCCTCGAACCACTCGACGTGGCTGTCGCCCTCGAAGGCCAGGATGTGCGTGGCGATGCGGTTCAGGAACCAGCGATCGTGGCTGATGATGACCGCGCAGCCGGCGTAATCCTCCAGCGCGTCCTCGAGGGCGCGCAGGGTCTCCATGTCGAGGTCGTTGGTCGGCTCGTCGAGGAGCAGCACGTTGGCGCCGCCCTTCAGGGTCCGCGCGAGGTGAACGCGGTTGCGCTCACCGCCCGAGAGGGTGCCGACCTTCTTCTGCTGGTCGGGTCCCTTGAACGCGAAGGCCGCGCAGTAGGCGCGCGAATTGATCTCGCGCTTGTTGAAATAGATGATGTCGTTGCCGCCCGAGACCTCCTGCCAGACCGTGGCGTTCGGGTCGAGGGCGTCGCGCGACTGGTCGACGTAGCCGAGCTTCACCGTCTCGCCGACCTCGATCTTGCCGTTGTCGGGCTTCTCCTGGCCGGTGATCATCTTGAACAAAGTGGTCTTGCCGGCCCCGTTCGGGCCGATCACACCGACGATGCCGCCGGGCGGCAGCTTGAACGACAGGTCCTCGATCAGCAGCCGGTCGCCGAACGCCTTGCTGAGGTGCTCGAACTCGATGACGTTGTTGCCGAGCCGCTCGTCGATCGGGATGACGATCTGCGCGGACGCGTCGACCTTCTGCGCCTGCTTGGCGACCAGCTCCTCGTAGCGGGTGATGCGCGCCTTCGACTTCGACTGGCGGGCCTTCGGCGAGGCGGCGATCCATTCCTGCTCGCGGGCGATGGAGCGCTGCCGGACCATGTCCTCGCGGCCCTCCTGCTCCAGGCGCTTCTGCTTCTGGACCAGCCACGCCGAGTAGTTGCCCTCGTACGGGATGCCCTTGCCGCGATCGAGCTCCAGGATCCAGCTCGTCACGTTGTCGAGGAAGTAGCGGTCGTGGGTCACGATCAGGATCGCGCCCGGATACTGGCGCAGGTGACCCTCCAGCCAGTTCACCGTCTCGGCGTCGAGGTGGTTGGTGGGCTCGTCGAGGAGCAGCAGCTCCGGCTCCCACAGGAGCAGGCGGCACAGCGCGATGCGGCGGCGCTCGCCGCCCGAGAGGGTCGCGACCGGCTGCTCGTCGCTCGGGCAGCCCAGGGCCTCCATGGCCTGATCGACCTTCGAGTCGAGCTCCCAGAGGCCCAGCGACTCGATCCGGTCCTGGAGCTCGGTCATCTCGTCGGCGGTCTCCTCCGAGTAGTTCATGGCGAGCTCGTTGTAGCGGTCGAGCATGGCCTGCTTCTCGGCGACGCCTTCCATCACGTTCTCGCGGACAGACTTGCTCGGATCGAGCTGGGGTTCCTGCGGCAGGTAGCCGACGCGCGCGCCCTGCGCGACCCAGCCGTCGCCGGTGAACTCCTTGTCGATGCCCGCCATGATCTTGAGCAGCGTCGACTTGCCGGAGCCGTTGATGCCGAGCACGCCGATCTTGGCGTCGGGGTAGAAGGACAGGTTGACGCTATCCAGGACCTTCTTGCCGCCGGTATAGGCCTTGGTCAGGCCCCGCATGTGGTAGATGAATTCGCGAGCCATCGCGGATCGTCCTCGGCGCGTTGTTCGGGACCGCGCGGATCGTGCCAGCGGCACGGGTCAGGCACCGGGCCTCAGCACCCGTCCTGGACGCGCGTCCCTACGATATAGGAATGACCCTCTCGGAGTATCAGGCCCGCCGGGACGCGGCAAGGACGCGACATGGACGCGACAAGGACGGACCGGCCGCCGGCGGGCGCCGGATCGCTCACGCGAAGGGGTTCTTGACCGTTCGCGGCGGCGCGTCCGGCACCTCCGCCACCGCGTCCGGCAGGTCGGACGCTTCCAGGGCCTTCACGATCGCGTCCAGCGTCTCCCGGAGCAGCCTGGCCTGCTCCAGGCCGGTCCGGTCGCGGGTCAGGTCGAGGGATCCGTGCAGGGCGATCCGGTCCGTGCCGTTCTCGAAGCTCAGGGCGCCGACGGAGCGCACGCCGGCATCGTCGGCGAACGGCGCGAAGCCCTCGGTGTCCGAGTTCTTGCCGTCCGGGCTCTCGCTGTCCGGGCTTGCCGTCTTGGGCCGGGCGCGTCGCTTGTTCTCGGGCATCGGGTCCTCTCAGAAGCTCTCAGAAGAACGTGCGCAGGAAGTCGCGGACGAGCTTGCGCAGGGCGCGGGCGAGTTCGCGCTCGAGCCAGTCCTGCCAGGTCTGCTCGTGCCGGGGCCGGCGCTCCTCCGCGCGGGCGGAGGCCTGAGGATCCGGCAGCCCCATCGCGGTCGCCCGGGCCGCGGGCGGCAGGCCGGGAAAGACGTCGATGCCGGCTTCCTGGCGGAGATCGTCGATCGACAGGGCGCGCCAGTCCTTCGAATCGTCGTTCCGGGCGAGGTAGGCGCCCGCCTCGCCGCGCGACGGGTCGTACACGGCCTTGAAGAGCTGTGTCGGGACGAGCACGCCGCCCTTGATCTGCTGCACCGCGTCGCCCGCGAAGATCACCCCGGTGACGACGAACAGCGCGCCCCGGCGGGTGGCCAGGCGCCGGGTGCTCTCCTCGATATCCGCCCAGAGTCCCCGGTTCAGGACGCGGTTCTGCGGCACGATGTTGGCGAGGCTGAACGACTCGGCCTGGGCGGCGAGGGTCAGCATGTCCCCGGCCGGCGCGAGATGGCCCCGGTCGAACCCGCTGCGGACGTAATCCTCCAGCGCGGCGCGCTGATCCTCCGGCAGGCGCGTCTCCTCGTGGAAGGAATCGTCGCGGGCCACCGCCCGGGCCGCCGCGACGCTGGCGCGGGTGAGGTGCTCGGCGGCGTAGAGCGGCGTGCGCGTCACGCCCGAATGCAGGACCGCGAAGGCCTCGAAGCACAGCGGGACCGCGCGGACGGCGAGCTTCGGATTCGTGAGGACGGGCGTCTGCCCGTCCGCGAACAGGGCCGGACAGGAATCCTGGGCGCGGACCGGGGGTGCGCCCAGCGCGAGGGTCAGGACCGCGGCGGCGAGCGTCGGTGCCCGCATCACCAGCAGACGCGGACCCGGCGGACGCCCTCCGGGGTCGGGCGGTCCCGCCACGCGCAGGGCCGGCCGAGGCTGTTGCTGAACGGACGGGCATCGCGATCGGGACCGCCCGGCGCGACCCGCGCCGGGCAGTCGCCGAGGAAGTTGCAGAGGAAGTCGAGATTGCCGTCCGGCGGCCGTGGCTGGGCGTAAGCTTGGCCGTGACCCGTAATCGCGAACATGAGCAGGATTGTGCACAGACGAGCCGGATTCAAAGGCGAACCTCTTGTGGCGTTAAGGGCACGTGACTGAAAAAAACGCCGGCCCGACATTGATCGCGCCGCCGATCGTCCGTAACTGGCACTATCATGACAGCGACGGACGGGCGGGTTCTAGCATGAACGCGTGTCCCCGGGCTGCTGGCGTCGCGGTTGCCGAGAGCCCGCGACGGAGCCGTCGCCATACTCGAACGAATGGATGCGAGCATTGGCACTTTCCCCTGAGCAATCGGCGTTGCTGGACCGCGTTCCGTCGCCTTCGGCGCTGCGGCGCCTTCCGGAGTCGGAGCTGCAGGCGGTGGCGGACGCGGTGCGCGCCGAGATGATCGACGCGGTCTCGATCACCGGCGGCCATCTCGGCTCGGGGCTCGGCGTGGTCGAGCTGACCGTGGCGCTCCACCACGTGTTCGACACCCCCGACGACCGCATCGTCTGGGACGTCGGACACCAGTGCTACCCGCACAAGATCCTCACCGAGCGCCGCGACCGCATCCGGACCCTGCGCCAGGGCGGCGGCCTGTCCGGCTTCACCAAGCGCTCCGAGAGCGTCTACGACCCCTTCGGCGCCGCCCACTCCTCGACCTCGATCTCGGCCGCGCTGGGTATGGCGGTCGCCCGCGACCTCGACAACGCCGCCGCCAAGTCGAAGAACCGCGCGCCCAAGCGCCGCAACGCCATCGCGGTCATCGGCGACGGCTCGATGTCGGCCGGCATGGCCTACGAGGCCCTCAACAACGCCGGCGCCCTGCACTCGCGCCTGATCGTCATCCTCAACGACAACGACATGTCGATCGCGCCCCCCGTCGGCGCCATGTCGGCCTACCTCGCCCGCCTCGCCTCGGGCGGCGCCTACCAGTCCCTGCGCGAGACCGCCAAGCAGCTCGGCAAGCTCCTGCCCAAGGCGCTCTACCAGCGCGCCGCCGCGGCCGAGGAATACGCCCGCTCGCTCGTGGTCGGCGGCGGCACCATGTTCGAGGAGATGGGCTTCCACTACGTCGGCCCGGTCGACGGGCACAACCTCGACCACCTGCTGCCGGTCCTCAAGAACGTCCGCGACGCCGAGCACGGCCCGATCCTGCTCCACGTCGTCACCCAGAAGGGCAAGGGCTACGCGCCGGCCGAGGCCTCGGCCGACCGCTACCACGGCGTGGTCAAGTTCGACGTGGTCTCAGGGGTCCAGGCCAAGGCCAAGCCGAACGCGCCGGCCTACACGCGGGTGTTCGGCGAGAGCCTGATCAAGGCGGCC
>NZ_FOCS01000018.1:0-117793 GCF_900110155.1 Methylobacterium sp. UNC300MFChir4.1
GCGCTCGACCACGTGCTGTTCGTCGGGCCGCCGGGCCTGGGCAAGACCACGCTGGCGCAGATCGTGGCGCGCGAACTCGGCGTGAACTTCCGCTCGACCTCCGGGCCGGTGATCGCCAAGGCCGGGGATCTGGCCGCCCAGCTCACCAACCTGGAGGAGCGCGACGTCCTGTTCATCGACGAGATCCACCGGCTCAACCCGGCGGTCGAGGAGATCCTCTACCCGGCCATGGAGGATTACCAGCTCGACCTGATCATCGGCGAGGGCCCGGCGGCGCGCTCGGTCAAGATCGAGCTGCCGAAGTTCACGCTCGTTGGCGCCACGACGCGGGCGGGGCTGCTGACGACGCCGCTGCGCGACCGGTTCGGGATCCCGATCCGGCTGGAGTTCTACGAGATCGACGAGCTGGAGCAGATCGTGGCGCGCGGCGCGCGGGTGCTGGGTCTGGGCATGTCGGCGGAGGGCGCCAACGAGATCGCCCGTCGGGCGCGGGGCACGCCGCGGATCGCGGGGCGGCTCTTGCGGCGGGTGCGGGACTTCGCGGTGGTGGCGGAGGCCGAGACGGTGACGCGGGCGATCGCCGACCGGGCGCTGCAGCTCTTGGACGTGGACGGGGCGGGTCTCGACGTGATGGACCGCAAGTACCTAAGCCTGATCGCGCGCGCGTTCGGGGGCGGACCGGTGGGCATCGAGACGATCGGGGCGGCGCTGTCGGAGCCGCGGGACGCGATCGAGGACATCATCGAGCCCTACCTGATCCAGCGCGGCTTCGTGCAGCGCACACCCCGCGGACGCGTCCTCACCCGACACGCCTACCGGCATCTCGGCCTGCCGGAGCCGGAGCCGGCCCCGGTCGCCGCCTGAGCGCCGGCCGAATTGCCGGATCCCGTCACGGGCCCTAGCTTCCCTCGGCACAGCGGAGGCGCCCGCGATGATCGATCTCTACGCCTGGAACACCCCCAACGGCCGGAAGATCAGCGTGGCGCTGGAGGAGATGGCGCTGCCCTACCGGGTCATCCCGGTCGACATCACGCAAGGGGCGCAGCACGCGCCGGACTTCCTGGCGATCAGCCCGAACAACCGCATCCCCGCCATCGTCGATCCGGACGGGCCGGACGGGTCCCCGATCCCGGTGTTCGAGTCCGGCGCGATCCTGCTCTACCTCGCCGAGAAGACCGGCCGCTTCCTGCCCGAGGACCGGCGGCAGCGCGTCGCCGCCCTGGAATGGCTGATGTGGCAGATGGGCGGCTTCGGGCCGATGCCCGGCCAGGTCCACCACTTCCTGACCGTCGCGGAGGCCGACCGCGCCTACGGGCTCGCTCGCTACAGCAAGGAGACGCACCGGCTCTACGGCGTGCTGGACCGGCGCCTCGCGCAGGTCGCGTACGTCGCGGGACCGCTCTCGGTGGCGGATTTCGCGATCCTCGGCTGGGCGTGGCGCCACGAGCGCCACCAGGTCGACCTCGCCGATTACCCGCAGGTCCGGCGCTGGTACGACCGGATGATGGAGCGCCCCGCCGTGCAGCGGGGCTTCGCCGTCCCGCTGAGCTGAGGCGGGGCGCCCCCTGGTCCGGCGCTTGCGACGCCGGAATCCACCGTTCGGGGAGTGACGATGAGGCGACGCACCTTCCTGGCCGCGGGGGCCGCGGCCCTGGCGGCCCCCTCCGTCGGGCGGGCGCAGGGCGCCCGGGTCCTGCGCATGGTCCCCCAGGCGAACGTCACCTCCATCGATCCGATCTGGACGACGGCGATCGTGACCCGCAACCACGCCTACGTGGTCTACGACACGCTGTTCGGCCTCGACGCCGACCTGCGGCCGCAGCCGCAGATGGCGGCCGGCCTCAAGGTCGAGCAGGACGGGCGCCGGGTGACGATCCCCCTGCGCGCGGGCCTGCGCTTCCACGACGGCACGCCGGTCCTGGCGCGGGACTGCGTCGCCAGCATCCGGCGCTGGGCGGCCCGCAACGGCTTCGGCCAGACCCTGATGGCCGCCACCGACGAGCTCGCCCACGACGGCGACACCGACATCGTGTTCCGGTTGAAGGCACCGTTCCCGCTCCTGCCGCAGGCGCTGGCGAGTGTCAGCCAGCCGGCCTTCGTCATGCCCGAGCGGGTCGCCCAGACCGACCCGTACAAGCAGATCACCGACGCCACCGGCTCCGGGCCGTTCCGCTGGAAGGCCGACGAGTTCAACTCGGGCAGCCTGATGGTCTACGAGCGCCACCCCGGCTACGTGCCGGCGCCCGGCACACCGAGCCTGACGGCCGGCGGCAAGGTCGCCCATTTCGACCGGATCGAGTGGCGGATCATCGCCGACGGCGCCACCGCGGCGGCGGCCCTGCAGAACGGCGAGATCGACTGGTACGAGCAGCCGCCGCCCGAGCTCCAGCAGCTGCTCGCTCGCAACCGCGACATCGTGGTGGAGGGCCTCGACCGGCTCACCAACCCGGCGATCCTGCGGATGAACCACCTGCAGCCGCCCTTCGACGACGTCGCGGTGCGCCGGGCGGTGCTGCCGGCGATCGTCCAGAGCGACTTCATGGCGGCGATCGTCGGCGACGATCCCGGGGCCTACGACGACCGCTGCGGGATCTTCACGCCCGGCACACCGATGGCGAGCCAGGTCGGCCTGGAGGCACTCACCGGGCCGCGCAGCCTGGAGGCGGCCCGCGCGGCGCTCAGGGCCTCGGGCTACGACGGCGCGAAGATCCGGCTGATCGGCCCCACGGACCTGCTGGCGCCCGCGGCGCTGACCCAGGTCGCGGCCGACCTGCTCCCCCGGATCGGCTTCAACGTCGACCTGGCCCTGAGTGACTGGGGCACGGTGATCCAGCGGCGCGTCTCCCGCGAGCCCGTCGAGAAGGGCGGCTGGTCGGTGCTGCTCACCACCTTCTCGTCCTTCGACAACGCCGACCCCGCCGCCCTGCAGCCGCTCCGGGCCAGCGGGCCGAACGCGTGGTTCGGCTGGCCGTCGGTGCCGCGGCTGGAGGCGCTCCGGACCGCGTGGTTCGCGGCCTCCGACGCGGAGGCGCGCCGGGCGATCTGCGCCGACATGCAGCGGATCGCCCTCGAGGAGGTCGTGTTCGTGCCGGTCGGCTCCTACCGCTCGATGACGTCCTACCGGCGCGACCTCACGGGCCGCCTCCCGGGCTTCCCGATCCTCTGGAACCTCCGGCGCGCCTGAGGGCGCGGCTCCGCCTCGCGCCGGGGCCGCCTCAGGCCCTCCGGCGCACCGTGCCGGCCTCTGCCGCTGCCTCTGCCGCTACCTTCGCTTCCGCCGCGCCCTCGCGCTCCAGCCGCTCCAGCAGGTCGCCGAGGGGCATCGGGCGGCCGATGTGGTAGCCCTGGGCGTAGCGGCTGCCGTGCCGCCGCGCCACGTCGAGCTGCGCCTCCGTCTCGATCCCCTCGACGATCCCGTCGAGGCCGAGGTTGCGGCACAGGTCCAGGATCGTGGAGACGAGGCTGCAGCCCCGGTCGGTGTCGATGTCGGCCATGAAGCCGCGGTCGATCTTGATCTTGTCCAGCGGCAGGCGGTGGACGTAGCCCAGGCTGGAATAGCCGGTCCCGAAATCGTCGAGCGCGATCTTGATGCCCAGGCTGCGCAGGGTGGTGATGGCCGCCTTGGCGTGGTCGAAGTCGCGCATCAGGGCGGTCTCGGTCAGCTCGAGCGTCAGGCGGCGCGGGTCGATGCCGCTGCCCCGCACCGCCGCCAGGATCGACAGGACGGTCTCGGGCGAGGCGAGGTCGTGGGCGGACAGGTTGAAGGACAGGCCGGTCCCGGGCGGGAGCTGCGCGCAGTCGGCGAGCGCCTTGCGCAGGAGCAGCAGCGTCACCGTGTGGATCATGCCGCCGCGCTCGGCGGCCGCGATGAACCGGTCCGGCGCGACGCGGCCCAGCGTCGGGCTCGTCCAGCGCGCCAGACCCTCCACGAAGGCGGTCCGCCCCGTGGCGAGGTCGAGGACCGGCTGGTAGTGCAGCACCATCTCGGCGGCGAGGTCCGCCGTCCGCAAGGCCGTCTCCACCGCCTGCTCGGCGCGGATCGCGTCCTTGTGCTCCTGCGAGAACAGGGTCGTCGCGCCGCGCCGCTGCTCCTTGGAGTGGTAGAGCGCGTAGTCGGCGCGGTCGAACAGGGCGTCGGCGTCGTGCGAGACCCGGCAGGGCAGGGCGAGCCCGCCCGAGCAGCCGGTGACGACCTGGATGTCGCCGATCCGGATCGGCCGCTGCAGCGCCGTGCAGACGCCGTCGCAGAAGGCGAGCGCCGCCGCGGCCGAAGCCGGCGCGCGCAGGATCACGCCGAACTCGTCGCCCCCCAGCCGCGTCACCACCACGTCCGCCCCCGCGAAGGCCGCGAGGCGCCGGCCGGCCTCCGCCAGGACGCGGTCGCCGACATTGTGCCCGTAGGTGTCGTTGATCGGCTTGAACCGGTCGAGATCGAAGATCGCCAGGGCGAAGGGCGTGTCCGCCCCGGAGGACGACCGGAGCGCCTCGTCGAGCTTCTGGAAGAAGTAGCGCCGATTGGGGAGGCCGGTCAGGCTGTCGGTCTGGGCGAGGCGCGCGTTCTCCTCCGAGAGCCGGCTCGCCACGGCCTGGGACGCGACGAGGGCGACGAAGGCCCGGTAGTTGGTGTTGAGGATGCGGACCATCACGGCCGTGACGAAGGCCGTATTGGCCGCGATGGCGAGGAACACGTGGTTCCCGCTCGTCACGCAGCAGAACAGGAACACGCCCATGACGATGCCGGTGACCAGGAAGGCCGCCAGCGGCAGGTAGGTCAGGCAGAAGATGCAGGCGATCACCGTGACGGCCACGAAGATCGCGACGTGGCCCTGCTCGTAGGGGCCGCCGAACGTGTTCAGGACCATCGCCCAGATCACGAAGGCGACGGAGAAGAAGACCGTGAGCACCGTCGTCCGCCGCAGGTGGCGGGCGGCCTGCGCCTCGTTCAGGGTCTCGGGCCTCAAGCGCCACCAGTGAATCGCGCGCAGGAGGCACAGCGCGATCACGGTCCCCGGGATGCCGAGGGTCAGGTAGGCGGGCGCCAGACCGTAATGCGTCACCGCGAGGGCGCCGGCATTGACCGAGAGCAGTCCGTAGAGGGACGGGATATGCTTCTGCAGTTCCGCGAGCTGACGCATGGCCGTCAGACCCGGGGCGGATGCGGTCGACCTCCCGATCAATATCGAGAAAGGATATTTCGGACGGTTCATCGAAGCTGCGTATGAGAGATTGCCGTATTATTATACTCCTAACATTAAAGAGATACTTAAGCCGCGAGCTGTCACGGCGGTCGTCCACGGCTCTATTCCCCGCGCCGGAGCGCCGCATCGCGGCGCTCGGGATACAATCCGCCGGGCGGGCGAGCCGACGATTTACCGATTTCGTCCCAAGTTGAGCGGGAAGTGATCCGGTTCGACTTGTATCGAGGATCGTACAATTGCCTCGATGCTCCATCTGCTCTTCCAGGGACTGGTGGATGGAGGTCGGCCGGCCGCCTCGCGTGCCGTCGGCGCCGATTGCCCGGACAGGACATCCCGGCGATGATCGTCGTCGCGGCCGCGGCCGCGGGGCTCAGGAGAGGCCGATGAGAATCCGTGTCCGCGTCGCCCGGCTGGCGATCCTCGTCGGCGGGCTGCTGGTGGCCGCCGCGCCCGCGCAGGCCGAGACGATTGACGTGACCTTCGCCTGTCCGAACGGTCGGACGCTGGCCGTCACCTTCCTGAACGCCGCAGGGCCGGAGCGGGCGGTTGTCCGGCCGGACAACGGCGCCGCCGTCACCCTGCCGGTGCAGCTGAGCGGGTCGGGGTTCCGCTACGCCGACGCCACGCACGAGCTGCGGGGCAAGGGGCGGTCGGTCACGTGGACCGACGGCACCGGCACGCCGGTCACCTGCACCGACCGGACGCCGGCCGACGCCAAGCCGCGCTAGGCTGCCCGGGGGATGCTCGGGGGGGTTGCTCGGGGCGCGTGCCGGACCCTGGCCCGGCAGCGCCGGACCCGCTAGGAACCGCCCGTCCCGGAGATTGAGGCGTCCCGCCGCGCGTCGCCCGCGACGCGGAGACGTTCCTTGCCCTCGCCCGCGCCCCCGTCGCGCTTCGACGCCGTCCTCCTCGACCTCGACGGCACCCTCGTCGACAGCCTGGCCGATCTCCGGACGGCCCTGAACACCACCCTGGCGCGGGAGGGCCTGCCGCCGGTCGGGACCGCCGCGATGCGGGCCATGGTGGGCGACGGCGCGGTGGCGCTGCTGCGGCGCGCCCTGCGGGCCTCGGGCGGCGATCCGGAGCGGGCGCCGGACCTGCTCCCGGCCTTCCTGGCCGTGTACGAGCCGCTCGCGGCCGCCGGCACCGCCCTGTTCCCCAACGCCGCCGCGGCGGTCCGCGACCTCCGGGCGGCGGGCTACGCGCTGGCGATCGTCACCAACAAGCCGGCCCGCGCCACCGGCCTGATCCTCGACGCGGTGGGGCTGGCGCCGCTGATCGACACGGTCGTGGGCGGCGACACGCTGCCCGAGCGCAAGCCCGATCCCGCGCCGCTGCGGGAGGCCCTGCGTCGCCTGCGGGTCGAGCCCGGGCGGGCCGTCATGGTCGGCGACATGCACCACGATATCGCGGCCGCCCGCGCCGCCGGCACCGCCGCCATCCTGGCCCGCTACGGCTACGGGCGCCCGGACGACGCGCGGACCGCCGACGCCGTCCTGGACGACATCGGCGGCCTGCGGGCGATGATCGGGGCGCTGCCCGCGGGCGGCACCCCGGCCTCCTAGGGGACTCCTAGCGGCTTGCCGCGAGGTCGAGGCGGGCGGGGGCGCCCGGTGCCCCGGGCCTGCCGCTCGAGGACGGCGCGGGCGCTGTCGGCGAGGACGAGCCACGCGCCGGCCATGAGGGTGACGTCCTTGAGGACGAGACGGCCGGCGCCCGAGAGGTAGGGGAAGCCGTGCTCGGCGTCGCCGAGCGCGGCGACCCAGGCCTCGGGGGTGGTCACGAGGAACGACAGGGTCACCACCGGGGTGAGGAAGGCCAGCACCGCGCCGGCCAGACCCAGCCGCCGCGACACCAGCCCGACGAGGACGAGCAGGCCGATCAGCAGCTCGACCGTGCCGAGGCCGCGAGAGAACGCGTAGGTGTGGTTGGCCGTCTGCCACGCGCGGGCGGCGAGGTTGAGCTCGCCCTCGTGGGTGAGGTGCTGCGCGTACTGGTCGGGATGGGCGTAGAAGAACGCCATCACCGGGCTGTTGGCGACGAAGGGCGTGATGCTGTCGGCCTCGTAGGGCACGAACTTGAGCGCGCCGATCCAGAGGAAGATGACCGCGATGGCGACCCGTATGGCCTGGAGGCCGAGGCGGTTCGAGCCCGGCCCGGAGACGAGGCCGAGGACGCGGCGAACCTGCGTGTTCATGGCACGATTCCTTGCTCAATCGGATGGGGGGAGGGGCTACGCCTCGGCGGAGGCCGCGAAGGCGTCGAGCGCGCGGGTCGCGTAGACGACCGCGGCACCGGCATTGAGGCTGGTGGCGACCCCGAGGGCCTCGGCCAGTTCGGCCTAGGTGGCGCCGAGCTTGCGGGCGGCGTCGGTGTGGACCGTGATACAGCCGTCGCAGCGCAGGGAGATCGCCACCGCCACCGCGATCAGCTCACGGGTCTTGGCGTCGAGCTGGCCGGTCTTCTGGCCCGCCGTGCTGAGGGTGCCGTAGCCCCGCACCGTGTCGGGGCTGAGCTTGGCGAAGTGTCCGACGCCGGCGGTGACCTGCTGGCGGTAGCTGTTCCAATCGATCATGTGCATGACGACCTCCTTCGTGATGACGAGGAAGGTAGTCGGGGCCGGCCGCGCCCTCGATGACCGCGCGGCGCAGGCCGATGACCGGGCGGATCAAACCGCCTGCGGGGGCGCCTCGGCCTGCCGCGCCTGTCCGGGGCGGATCCCGTACTTGCGCAGGAACGCCCGGCTGAGCGCGGGCGCGGACTGGTAGCCGACCTCCGCGGCCAGACGGTCCAGCGGGACCGTCTCGGTGCGCAGGCGGTGATGGGCGAGCCCGAGCCGCAGGTCGGTGAGGAATTCCAGCGGGGCGACGCCCGCGGCGGCGCGGAAGGCGCGCACGAGGCTCGCCCGCGACGCGGCGGCCGTCGCGGCCAGTTCGTCAAGCGTCCAGGGATGCACCGGGTCGCGCACCATCGCGAGCACCGCCCGGGCGGTGAGCGGCTGCCCCAGGAGGTGCAGCAGGCCCTCGGCCGGGGCCGACGCCTCGAGATGCGCGCGGAGCATCATCATGAACAGCGCGCTCGCGAGGTTCTCGGCGACCGCGACCGACCCGGCGCGGAGGTCGTTCAGCTCCTCGCGGATGCCCGCCAGGAGCGGCGCGAACCGGGTGGCCAGGGGCTCGGTGCCGACGCTCAGGACGAGGAGGTCGGGCAGGGCGGTCACGATCAGGGTCTGGGGCGCCGCCTCGAAGGCCAGGCGGCCGCAGATCAGCTCGACGTCCGGCTCGGCCCCGACGGTGGTCTTGAACCGCAGATCGTGCGCGTGGCGGACCGCGACGGGCAGGGGCGTCGACGGCGGCGGCCCCGCGCCGTGGAACAGGTGCGCGTCGCCGCGCGGCAGGAGCAGGATGTCCCCGGCCGCGACCTGCAGCGGCGCGCCCCCGGGCCGCCGCAGCGTGGCGCGGCCGCGCGTCACGAGGTGGAAATAGGCCTGCCGCGTCGGCTCCGGCGCGTGCGGGGCGGCCCAGGCGCCGCCGAACCGGCAGACGTCGTCCAGGTGCGGCCGCACGCGCAGCAGCGGCGCGAGGCCGCTCAGCGGATCGTCGATTCCGGCGGTTCCGTGTGCGTCCGCGCGGCGCCCGATCGGTCCGGCCATGCTCCCCGCGCTCCGGAATGCCCTCCGGGCCCGGCATAAGGGCGCGCGGCGGCCCCGACCAGGGGTGTTCGTCCGCCGCGCCGGTTCAGCCCGCCGCGATGGCCTTCTCGACGAAGGCGGTCACGCCGGCGATGTAGCGCTGGATCGGGATCCCGCGCTTCCGGTGCTTGGCCCGCTTCACGTACCAGTCCTGCAGGAGCGGTTTGATCAGCGCGGCGGTGAGGTCGACGTCGGCGACCGCGAAGACGCCCGCCGCCGCGCCGCGGGCGAGGACTTCGGCGAAGATGCGCTCCGTGGCGGCCTCGCTCTCCGTCGCCATCGTCCGGGCGGGGGCCGGGAAGCCCTTCGCCTCCATGAACGCGAAGACGAACCAGGGCTGCATCGCCTCGGTCAGGCGGATATGGGTCTCGATCAGCCAGCGCAGATGCGCGGCCGGATCCGCCGCGAGCCCCGCCGGGGCCTGCCGCAGGACCGCCTCGGCCGTCTCGGCCACCTCGGTGAGGATCATCACCAGCAGCGTGTTCTTGTTGTCGAAGTACGAGTAGAGCCCGCCCATGCTGAGCCCCGAGGCCCGGGCGAGGTCGCGCAGGCTCGTCTCGTGGAAGCCCTGCCGGCTCGACAGCTTCAGCACCGCCTCGATGATCCGCGCGAGGTTGGCGACGGCGACATGGTCCTTCCGGACGCTGATCCGGTCCCGGTGCCGCGCCAGGATCCGCGCGCAGATCGCCTCGGTGGCGTAGGCGTCCTTCACCGGAAGGTGCGCCGGAAAGTTCGCCGGAAGAGCGTCTGCGGGGCTCATCGATCCATCGTCGCTCCGTCGTCGCGCCGTCGTCGTTTCGTCGTCGCGCCAGCCCGCGGTGGCCACGACCGGGAGCGGCTCCCGAGGTCTAGTCCGTTGCCAGGCGCGAATCCAGGCGATAAAAAGCGAGCGCTCGCTCGATTTTCGTCGTCGGCACCGACCCAGGAGGTGGGCCCGTGGATTTCACCATCTCCCCGCGCGTCGAGGATTACCGCGCCCGGATCGCGGCCTTCGTGGACGCGCACATCTTGCCGCTGGAGGCCGATCCGGCGGCCTATGACGGCCACGGCAACATCAGCCTCACCGAGCTGACGCGGCTGCGCGGACTCGCCCGCGCAGAGGGCCTGTGGTGCCTGCAGTTGCGGCCCGAGACCGGCGGCGCCGGGCTCGACAAGGTCGGCATGGCGGTCTGCTACGAGGCCATGAACCGCTCGATCTTCGGCCCGGTCGTGTTCAACTCGGCCGCGCCCGACGACGGCAACATGATGGTGCTGGAGAAGGTCGCGACCCCGGACCAGAAGGCGCGCTGGCTCGCGCCGATCGTGGAGGGGCGGGTCCGCTCGGCCTTCGCCATGACCGAGCCGCATCCCGGCGGCGGCTCCGATCCCGGCATGATCCAGACCCGGGCCGAGCGGCGGGGCGACGGCTACGTGGTCACCGGCCGCAAGTGGTACATCACCGGCGCCGAGGAGGCCGAGCACTTCATCCTGATGGCGCGCACCTCCGACGACGCGCGGAAAGGGCTGACCGCCTTCCTGTTCCACAGGGACCAGCCCGGCTGGCGGATCCTGCGCCGCATCCCGATCATGGGGCCGGAGGAGCATGGCGGCCACTGCGAGCTGCTGTTCGAGGGCCTGGAGATCCCGGCCGAGAACGTCCTGATGAACGAGGGCGACGGCCTGAAGCTCACCCAGATCCGCCTCGGGCCGGCGCGGCTGACCCACTGCATGCGCTGGCTCGGCCTGTCGAAGCGCTGCGTCGAGATCGCCCGGGCCTACGCGGCCGAGCGGCACGGCTTCGGGATCCGGCTGGCCGACCGGGAGAGCATCCAGCTGATGCTGGGCGACCTCGCGATGCGGATCGAGATCGGCCGCCTCCTGGTGATGAAGGCTGCCTGGGCCCTCGACCGGGGCAGCTTCGCCCGCAAGGAGGTGTCGATGGCCAAGGTCCACGTGGCCAACCTCCTGCACGCGGCCGCCGACACGGCGATCCAGATCAACGGCGCGCGGGGCTACTCCACCGACACGCCCCTCGAGTGGATCTACCGCTACGCCCGGCAGGCGCGCCTCGTGGACGGGGCCGACGAGGTCCACAAGATGGTCCTGAACCGCAATCTCGAGGCCGAGGGCGACGCCTTCTGGTCGTGGGACGTCGGGGCCTGAGCGTCGGGGCCTGAGCGGGGCCGACACCGTCCGCCCGCCGCGCGGGGCGCGTCGGCAGGCCGAGCCAGACAGGGAAGCCGAGAGGAAGCCGAGAGTATGACCGAGGTCGTGATCACAGGCGCGGTGCGCACCGCGATCGGCACGTTCGGCGGCGCGCTGGCCGGCACGCCGCCCTCCGTCCTCGCCGCACGCTGCGTCGCGGAAGCGCTGCGCCGCGCCGGGACCGCGCCCGAGACGGTCGGGCACGTGGTCCTCGGCAACGTCATCCCGACCGAGCCCCGGGACGCCTACATCGCCCGCGTCGCGGCGATGGAGGGCGGGATTCCCGAGGAGGTGCCGGCCATGACGGTCAACCGCCTCTGCGGCAGCGGCCTGCAGGCGATCGTCTCGGCCGCGCAGTCCATCCTGCTCGGCGACGCCGAGACGGCCGTGGCCGGCGGCGCCGAGAGCATGAGCCGCGCCCCCCACCTGCTGACCACCGGGCGGACCGGGTCGCGCATGGGCGACGCCGTGCTGGTCGACTACATGCTCGGCGCGCTGACCGACCCGTTCGGCAACGGCCACATGGGCGTCACCGCCGAGAACGTGGCCGCGCGCTACGCCGTCCCCCGCGACGCGCAGGACGCCTTCGCGGCCGAGAGCCAGGCCCGCGCCGCGCGGGCGATCCGCGAGGGCCGGTTCCGCGACCAGATCCTGCCGATCGAGGTCCAGCGCCGGCGCGAGACGGTGGCCTTCGACACCGACGAGCACCCGAAGGCCACGACCGCCGAGGACCTCGCCAAGCTGCGCCCGGCCTTCTCCAAGACCGGCAGTGTCACGGCCGGCAACGCCTCGGGGCTGAACGACGGCGCGGCGGCCCTCGTCCTGTCGAGCGCCGCGCGGGCCGCGCGCGACGGCGCGACGCCGCTCGCACGGATCGTCGGCTACGCCCACGCCGGCGTGGACCCGTCCGAGATGGGCATGGGCCCGGTGCCGGCGGTGCGGCGGCTGCTGGAGCGGACCGGCCTGCGGGCGGCGGATTTCGACGTCGTCGAGTCGAACGAGGCCTTCGCGGCGCAGGCCTGCGCGGTCTCCCGCGCCCTCAACCTCGATCCCGACAGGGTCAACCCAAACGGCGGCGCCATCGCCCTCGGTCACCCGATCGGCGCCACGGGGGCGATCATCACCGTCAAGGCCCTCTACGAGCTGGCCCGGACCGGCGGCCGCTACGGGCTCGTGACCATGTGCATCGGCGGCGGCCAGGGGATCGCCATGGCCCTCGAGCGCGTCCCGTGACGCGGCCCTGAGGCACCATGCTGGACGCGGATCAGAGGACGGCGCTCTGCGCCTGGATCGGCCGGACCCTGGAGGCCGGGTCGGTCGCGCTCGACGACGCCCGGCCGCTGACCGGCGGCTCGATCCAGGAGAACTGGATGCTGTCGTGCCGGGTCGACGGCGCGCCCCGGAGCTTCGTCCTGCGCAAGGACGCGGCCGCCACCATCGCGTCGAGCCGCTCGCGGGCGGAGGAGTTCCGGATCCTGCGCGCCGCCTTCGCGGCCGGCGTGCGGGTGCCGGAGCCGGTCGGCTTCTGCGCGGATCCGGGGGTGGTCGGGGCGCCCTTCGCGCTGATGGGCCTCGTCTCCGGGATCGGGCTGGGGCCGCGGGTGGTCAAGGACACGAGCCTCGGCGGCGACCGCGCGGCCTTGGCCGAGCGGCTCGGCCGCGAGCTCGCCCGGACGCACGGCATCCTGCCGGCGGCCGGCCCGGGAACCGCCCCGGCGGACGACCTCGCCTTCCTCGGCGCGCCCGAGCCGGAGCCGGCCCTGGCCGAGATCCGCGCGCTCCGGGCGAGTCTCGACGGGATCGGCGCCGCGCGCCCGGCCCTCGAATGGGGCCTGCGCTGGGCCGAGCTCCACGCGCCGCCCTGTCCCCGGCCGGTCCTGGTCCACCGCGACTTCCGCACCGGCAACTACATGGTCGATGCCGAGGGCCTGACGGCGATCCTCGACTGGGAATTCGCCGGCTGGGGCGACCCGGTCCAGGATATCGGCTGGTTCTGCGCCGCCTGCTGGCGCTTCGGCCGGCCCGACCTGGAGGCCGGCGGCATCGCCCCGCGGGCCGCCTTCTACCGCGGCTACGAGGCCGAGAGCGGGCGCGCGATCGAGCCGGAGGCGGTGCGCTACTGGGAGGTCATGGCGCATCTGCGCTGGGCGGTGATCGCCCTGGAGCAGGGCCACCGCCACGTCTCCGGTCAGGAGACGTCGCTGGAGCTGGCGCTGACCGGCCGGATGGTCCCCGAACTCGAGGCCGCGATCCTGCGCGAGACCGCGCCCGAGCGGTGGGGAGCCCGATGAGCGAATCCTTCTGGGACGCGCCCGCGGGCGCCGCCCTCCTGTCGGTCGCCCGGCAGAGCCTCCTCGACGAGGTGGCGCCGGCCCTGTCGGGGCGCCAGCGCTACGTCCTGCTGATGGCCGCCAACGCGATGGGCGTGGTCACGCGGGAGATCGCGCAGGCGGGCGCGGCGGCCGGGGCCTGGGAGCGGGCGCTGGGCGGCGCCGGATCGCCGGCCGAGCTGGTCGCGGCGATCCGCGCCGGCCGGCGCGACGGGGACGCGGCGCTCCACGCCGCGCTCGTCGAGACGACACGGATCGCCGCCGGCATCTGGAAGGCCCCGGGCTAGCGATCCCGGGCTCCGGATCCGGGCGTCAGTAGGTGCGGCCGGTGCCCCGGCGCCGGTCGTAGCGGCGCCCGAGATAGGCGATGAGCTTCGGCACGATGAAGGCCGTCAGGAGCTTGCGCAGCATCGGTAAACCCTCCGTCAGCGGGTGCGGCGGACGAGCCATCCCGCCGCGAAAGCGACGGCGGCCAGGCCCAGCAGGGTGTTGGTGCGGTTGGCGTCGGCCGTGCGGATCGCCTGCCGGCCGTAATCGGCGCCGCGGCGGCGCGCGTCCCGGGCGCGGTCCCGGCCCTCGTCGATCAGGTGGTCGGCCCGTCTCCGGGCGGCCTCGGCCAGATGGCGGCTATCCTCCGCCAAATCCTCCGCGAGGTCCTCCGCGCGGTCGCGGGCGCGGCCGTAGGCGTACTGCGCGCCGCCGGCCACTTGGTTGACGGCGCCGCGCACCTGCCGGCCCGGGTCACCGGTCAGGCCGCCCAGGGCGGTCTGGGCTCGGCCCTTGAGGTGGCGGGACGCGCCGCGGATCTGGTCGCGGTTCATGCAGCTCTCCTGGTGTCGGGGAATGGAGCCCCGCCTCGGCGGGGGCGGCGGCGCCGGGGAGCCGGCGCCGCGGGACGGGCTCAGTGCTTGCCGGTGATCTTGTCGGCGACGGACTTGGCGCCGTCCTTGACGTCGCCGACGGTCTTCTGCGCCTCGCCCTTCAGCTCCTGCGCCTTGCCCTCGGCCACCAGCTTGTCGTTGCCCGTCGCCTTGCCGGCCGCCTGCTTGACGTTGCCCACCGCCTCGTTGGCCAGGCCCTTGATCTTGTCGGTCGTGCTGCTCATCGCGTGTGCTCCTGCTTCGCTGGTGAGGCCGGTCTCCCCGGCCGGTGGTGGCCCCCGCGATCGACGCGGGGGCCGGTGAAGGTGTCAGAGGGAGGTGTCAGACGCGCCGGGTCTCGTAGGCGCCGAGCAGGGTCGCGGGCTTGGGCGCACCCATCCGGCCGCCGACATACGCCGCCAGCGCACCCAGGATCAGCGCCAGCGCGGCGTAGAACGCGCCCTGCGTGGCCGCCGACTTCGCCGTCACGGCAGCGGCCTCGGCCTTCTGCTTGGCGCTGGCCACCGCCTGCTCGTACTGCTTCTGGTAGTCGTCGATCTGCGCCTTGGCCTGATCCGGCGTGATGCCCTGCGCCTTGGCCAGGGCGTCGGCGGCGCGGGTCTTGGCCTGCTCCTTCTGGGCCGGGTCACCGGTCAGGACGGCCTTCACCGCCGCCACGGCCGCGTCCTTGGCGGCCTGCGGGTCCTGGCCGGCGGCCTGCTGACGGACCTTGTCCTCGATGCCGTCGAGCGGGTTCGAGATCTTCGACAGCGACGGCGCCGCCGCCTGGGCGGCGGTCTGCACCGTGCCGCCGACGAGGTTGCCGGCGCCGCCGAGCGCGCTCGAGACCGTGCCGAGCGTGCCGCCGACCAGGCCGCTGGCGGCCGAGGTCAGCATGTACAGCACCACCAGGGTGGTGACCGCCCAGGAGACCAGCCCGTGCAGGGCGGCCGCGCCCGGAAGGGCCTTGCCCGAGAGCCGCCCGGCGATGAGGCCGCCGGCCAGCGAGGCGACGAGGCCCGAGGCGACGAACCACGCGCCCGCGCCCATGGAGACGGTGGAGGCGGAGGGATTGTCGGCGGCGGTCGTGCCGACCGAGGCCAGCCCGACGCCGACGCCGACGAGGTTGATGATCACCTGGGTGACCAGCGCGGTCACGGCGCCGGCGAAGATGGCGCCCCAGGAGACTTGGTTGAGCAGGACGGCGCGCGTGTCGGCGTGCGCGTCCGGCGCGAGGGGCGTTGCAACGGTCTGGATGGTGGTCACGCTGTCACTCCGGTGGTGGATCGCTGAAATTCGTGGGGCCGCCGGCCCCCGGAAGGCCCGGAAGGCCCGGGGGTTGCCGGGACGCGGCTCAGTCGCGGCTCAGTCGCGGCTCAATCGCGGCGGGCGCTGACGAGCAGGCCGAGGCCGAAGCCCGCGATGCCGGCGATGAGCAGGGCGGCGAGCGGGTACTCGGCGACCTGCTGGCCGACCTCGCGGGTGCCGCGGCGCAGGGCGTGGCTGCCGCGCGCGTAGGCGTCCTCGGCGTAGTCGTACGCCTCCTCGGCGGCGTGGCGGACGCCGCGCTCGGCGCGGGCGTACTGATCCTGCGCGGCGCCCTGGGCGCGGCGGGCGCGGGCCTCGACGTCGTCGGCCCCGAGATCGTCGACGGCGTCGCGGACCCGACCACCGAGGTCGCGGGCCGCGTCGGCCACGTGGTCGGCCGCGTCGCGCACGGTGTCCTTGGCCTGGCCGTAGAGGGTCTCGGCCTGTCCGGCGGCCTCGCGGGCGCGGCCCTCGACCGAGTCCCGCCGCGAGCCGGTCAGGTCGCCGAACGCGCCCTGCACCTTGCCGCCGAGTTCCCGGGCCGCGCCCGTGATCCGATTGGTATCAACCATGTCGTTCTCCTTCGTCGTCGCGTCGGCGACCGCCTCCGCGATCGCGCTCGTGGTGGGGGCGCCTCACCGTGAGGCGCCGGGTGACGTCCGTCAGCGCGGGCCGGAGCCCGCGGGCCCGGAGCCGGCCTTCGATCCGGGCGCGTCGCGCTTCTGGCGCCGGCCCTCGGTCTCCGTCCGGGCATCGCCGGTCAGCTTGCCGATGGCCTCCTTCACCGAGCCCTTGAGGTGCTCGGCGGATGGTGTCTTCCTGTCTTCGGTCATGGGCGCCTCGTCATGCGTGAGAAAACCCTTGCCGAGCGGAAGATGTACGCCGGGCGCGCCGGATCAATGGTTTGGTTGTACCAGTATGTCGGTATTCATCCGTCAGAGATGTTCAGGGGAAAGCCGTTCTCGCGCCCCCAGACGACTGCCTCGCTGCGCTTGTGGATGCCGATCTTGCGGTACAGTGCGGCGCCGTGATTGCGCACCGTGTTGCGCGACAGCCCGAGCTTGCGCGCGATCGCGTCGTCGCCGAGCCCCGCGCAGATCAGGTTGAGGATCTGGCGCTCGCGCACGGTCAGGTTCGGCGCCGCCGCGTCGCCGCCCTCCCGGGCCGGCCGGCGCAGGTTCGCCAGCTTCTCGATCAGCCCGCGGCTGAACCACGACGTGTCGGCCATCACCGTCTCGATCGCGTCGAACAGCTCCCGCTCGGAGTGCTTGCGCTCGGTGATGTCCTGCAGCACCAGCAGAACGAAGGCCGTCTCGTTGATCTCGACCCGCTCGGCCGAGACCAGGCAGTCGAGGTTCGCGCCGCTCTCGTGGCGCAGGCACACCTCGAGACCCAGCACGTAGCCCTGCCGCTCCAGGGCGGCCTCGACCTGCAGGCGCTGCTTCTCGGCGACCCACAGGCCGGCCTCCTCCAGCGAGCGGCCGACGACGCGGTCCCCGCCCAGGCCGAAGACCCGGCTGAACGCCTCGTTCACGCCCGTGACCTGGCCGTCCTCGGCCCGCACCAGCACGGTCGGGATCGGCGTCAGCCTGAACGCCTTGGCGAAGCGCTCCTCGCTCTGGCGCAGGGCGGCCTCGGCCTTCCGGCGCAGTTCCAGGTCCGCGAAGGTGAACAGCATGCAGGGCTCGTCGCCCATCTCGATCGGCTGCCCGGCGACGATCACGAAGCGGCTCCCGCCGTCGGGCAGGTCGAGGCAGGCCTCCATCTGCGGGATCGTGCCGCCCGCATTGAGCCGCGCGACGGCGAGGTCGCGGTTGCGCGCGCTGGCCAGGACGTCGACCTCGTAGACGCTGCGGCCGATGACGGCGTCGCGGGTGTGGCCGGTCATCTCCAGGAAGCCGTGATTGACCTTAACGTGGCGCAGGTCGGACAGCCGCGTGATCACGGCCGGGGCCGGGTTGGCGTTGAACGTGCGCTCGAACCGCTCCTCGGCCTCGAACTGGTCGGAGACGTCCTTCAGGATCAGCGCGAGGCAGCTCGGGTTGCCGTCGCGGTCCGTGGCCACGAGGCTGCGCAGCGAGTGCACGAAGTCCATGTCGGGCTTGTCGGCCCGCCGCACCTCGACCACCACGTCGTGGAAGCGCTCGCCAGCGATCACGCGCTCGATCGGGTACTGGTTGGGCGTGATGTGGTTGCGGTATCGGAGGCAGAAGCGGTCGCGATAGGCGTCGACGGTGGAGCCGAGCTCGTCGAGGCTCTCGGCACCGTGCATCGCCAGGGCGGCCGCGTTGGCGTAGGCGATGGTCTGGTCGGGCTCGACCAGGATCACGCCCTCGCTCAGGCCGGCGATGATCTGCCGGAGCTCATGCCTGTCGACGCCCGCCGTCACAGCTTCTGCACCCCTTCACGCGGTCACTGCCCTGTCGGCAGCGGGGCACAAACGGGTTGCGCACAAGCCGGTTCCCTCATCTAAGTTATTTTCCTGGTATACGCGCACCATTGACGCGGGCGTTTTGAGCCAAAGATAAATGCTCGCAACGCCGCGACGCCGTTCCCGCGCGCTCTCGGCCCCCCTTCCCAGAAGACGTGGCCATGCCGACCGTGCAGGATATTGACCCACTAGTGCGGGGGCCCGCGGAACACGGGGACGTGACCTCCGCCCCGGGTGCGACATCATGTACGAGTCGGCGCGAGAATTTTCCAGAAGTTGCAGAACTTGAGAAAACTTCGCGTCTAAGACGCCTCCTCGACCGCCTGTCGGAGGCCGCGGACGCCGCGGAGGCCGAAGGGCAGGTCCCGGTCGGCTTCGGGGCGGCGCTGGTCGACGCCGTGCCGGACCTGCGCCGCCGCGCGCTGACGCTGACCCGCGACGCCATCGCGGGCGATGTCCAGGGGGACGACCTCGTCCGGCTCACCCTCCTGAAGGCCTGGGAGCGCCGGGCGGCGTTCCGGCCCGGAACCGGGATGCCCGCATGGCTCGACACGTTCCTGCGCAGCCGCCCCGCGGGCGGCCGCGCCGGGCCGACCGGCCTGTCGCGGAACGGCGTGTCTGCCGGGATGGCCCGCTGAGACATGTCGGCGCGTGGCATCCCGCGGAGCCGGTAAGAAACACGGCGTACTGGTAAAAATATCTCATTCCCACGAATGTGTTAGGCCCCATATCGCGGTCGTGGAACGCGCCGTGCGCCGTCGGGCGCCGCCGGGTTCCGCGCCCCTTTTCCGAGGTTGTGCCGGGCGGATGGCCCTCTTGTCCGGCACGGCCGCGAGGCCGGGCGCCCGCGCCGCTCCGGGCGCGCGTCCGGCCCGTTGCCCTTTCACCCCGTGCTCCGGCTCCCGACGCTCCGTCGGGCGACCGCACCGACTGACGGTCCGCCCGCGCGCCGTGCCGCGCGACGGATCCGCCCGGCACGGAGGAATCCCATCCGAGATCCGAGACCATCACTGAGGAGACGATGACCCGACTTCGCGCCGCACGGCTCGCGCCCGCCCTGATCCTGACCGCCTGCACGACCGTCTGCGCCGCGACGGGAGCCTCCGCGGCCAACCGGTTCGACGGGTCATGGTCGGTCATCGCCGACGCGGAGAGCGGGAGCTGCACGGGGCCCTACAGCTATCCCATCGTGATCCGGGACGGGACCGTGGACGACGTCGGCGGCAACGGCGTCGACGCCTCCGGCCGGGCCGGGCCGGACGGCCGGATCACCGGCACGATCCGCAAGGGGCTGGCCAGCGTCTCGGTCACGGGCCGCCTGCGCGGGTCCGCCGGGACCGGCCGCTGGACGCTGTCCGGGCTCGGTGCCTGCGCGGGGCGCTGGACGGCCCGCCGCACCGGCTAGGGAGAGCGGGCGGTCGACCCCTTTCCGGCCCCTTTCCGGCCGAGGCGCGGCGGTCACACGGTCAGGACGGCCCAGCCGTGGGCCGGAAGGGTCACGCGGGCGCCGGTGCTGCCGGCCTCGGCGAGATCGCCGGTGCCGGCCTCGATCGCCCGGGCTCCCGGCACCGGCAGCGTCGCGTCCGCGTCGGCGAGGTTCAGGGTCGTCAGCACCCGCGCGCTCCCGTCGCCCAGCGCGAGCACGATCTGCGCGTTGGCGAGGTGCAGCGCCCGCGCCCGCGCGCGGTGGAGTCCGGCGTGGCGCCGCCGGAGGGCGATCAGGTCCCGGTGCAGCCGGTAGATCGGCCAGCCGTAGGGAGCGAGATCCGCGGGCGTCGGCGGGAAGGCCGGCCGGATGGCGTCGTCGCCGCCGACCCGCTCCTCCTTCACGCCGCGGAAGGCCTGCTCGTCGCCGGCGTAGATCGAGGGCGTCCCGCCGCAGGTCAGCAGGATCGCCAGCGCATGCGGCAGGTGCCGCTCGTCGGTGAGCCGGCTCGCGATGCGCGTCACGTCGTGGTTGCCCACGAAGGTCAGGGGCGCGAACCTGTCGAGAAGGCCGTTGTGCCGGTCCAGGGCGTGGGCCAGCTCGAACAGGTTGCGATCGTTGAGGGCGCTCCAGATCGCCTTCCAGAGCTCGTACTGGGTCACCGAATCCATGCCGGTGTCCTGCACGATGCGGGCGTAGTCGCCGTGGATCACCTCGCCGACGATGTAGGCCTCCGGATGCGCGAGGCGGACCTGCCGCAGCACGCGCGCCCAGAAGCGCGGCGGCACCGCGTAGGCCGCGTCCAGCCGCCAGCCGTCGGCGCCCCGGGCGAGCCAGTGGCCCATGACGGCGGCGACGTGGTCAGCGACGCGCGGGTCGTCGTGGTTGAGCGTGACGAGCTGCCGGTGTCCCTCGAAGCAGGCGTAGTCCGGCTCGATGCCCGGGCCGGAGCCCCGCGGCCAGGACAGCCGGAACCAGCCGGCCCGCTCGGATTCGGGCCCGTGCCGCAGGACGTCCTGGAAGGCCGGGTGCGCCCGCCCGACATGGTTGAACACGCCGTCGAGCAGGACGCGGAGGCCGCGGGCCCGGGCCGCCGCGACCAGGGCGTCGAAATCGGCCTCGTCGCCGAGGCGCGGGTCGATGCGGAAATGGTCGATCGTGTCGTAGCCGTGCGTGGAGGCCGCGAAGATCGGCCCGAGCGCCAGCCCGGACGCGCCGAGCTCGACCGCGTAGTCGAGCCAGCCGTGCAGGTGGGCGAGGCGGTGCGTGACCGGTGCGGCCGGATCGGCTTCGTCGGGGGCTCCGACGAAGCCGAGGGGAAAGACCTGCCACCAGACTGCCTGTTCGATCCAGGACGCCACGCGACCTCCTCCGTCTCCGATCGGGACCGAACCCTGCCGCGCCGCGATGGTTGCAGGCTCGCCGCCGGCCCGGACGCGGCCTCGGCTCGCGGCGGGGGATCCCCGGGCAGCCCGGACCAAGATCTGGGGCGGGGCGCGGTCACGGGTCGGGATGTGGGATCGGGCAGGTGGCGCGGGGCGGGAAGAGTTCCCGCGGACCGGCGCTAAGTCCCGGCCGCGCCAGCGCTATCGCTGCGGAACCGGGACGCTGTCTTGTCACCAGGAAAGCCTGGTGGAGCTGAGGGGATTCGAACCCCTGACCTCCGCAGTGCGATTGCGGCGCTCTCCCATCTGAGCTACAGCCCCGTCGAGGCGCCGGCCTTGTAGGCGCGGGCGGCTCAGCCTGTCAATTCCCTGTTTCAACGTCGCCCGCCGCGCGCCGCTCCGGCGCTGGGGTGCGGGCGGCCCGAAGGATACGCGCGGACCCGCATGAACGCCCTGATCTGGCTCTTCGACACGGTCGTCCAGCTTTTCATCTACGTCCTCATCGCAAGCGCGGTTCTCAGCTGGCTCGTCGCGTTCAACGTGGTGAACGTGCGCAACCCGATCGTCGCGCAGATCGGCGAGGTGCTCTACCGGCTGACCGAGCCGGTGCTGCGGCCGATCCGCAACCTGCTGCCCAATCTCGGGGGCGTCGACATCTCGCCGATCATCCTCATCTTGCTGCTGCTGTTCATCAGCCGTCTGCTGCATGAATACGCCGTGCCCGCAGCTTACGTTTACACGCAGTAGGGTCGAACGCCCGTGAAGACGAATCCTGGCCGCTTCTTCGAGGATTTCCGCCTCGGCGAGACCATCCGCCACGCCACCCCGCGCACCGTGACGGTGGGCGACGTGGCGCTGTACACGGGCCTCTACGGGCCGCGCTTCGCCGTGCAGTCGTCGGACGCCTTCGCCCGGGCCATCGGCTACCCGAAGAGCCCGCTCGACGACCTGCTCACCTTCCACATGGTGTTCGGCAAGACCGTCCCGGACGTCTCCCTCAACGCGCTGGCCAATCTCGGCTACGCCGAGGGCGGGTTCCGGCGGCCGGTCTATCCGGGCGAGACGCTCTCCACCGTGTCGGAGGTGATCGGCCTCAAGGAGAGCTCGAACCGGCAGACCGGCGTGGTCTACGTCCGCTCGGTGGGCTCCGACGAGCGCGGCGAGACCGTGCTGAGCTATTGCCGCTGGGTGCTCGTGCGCAAGCGCGACCCCGAGGCGGCGATCGCCGAGGAGCACGTGCCGAGCCTCGCCAAGGTGGTCGACCCGCAGGACCTCGCGGGCGCCCTGCCGAAGCTCTCGGCCGCCGCCTACGACACCGACCTCGCCGGCAGCCCGCACCGCTTCGCGGATTACGCGGTGGGTGAGAAGATCGACCACGTCGACGGCATGACCGTCGAGGAGGCCGAGCACCAGATCGCCACGCGCCTGTTCCAGAACACCGCCAAGGTGCATTTCGACGGGCTGGCCGCCAAGGACACCCGCTTCGGCCGGCGCCTGATCTACGGCGGCCACGTGATCTCGCTGGCGCGGGCGCTGAGCTTCAACGGGCTCGGCAACGCCTTCGCCCTCGCGGGCATCAACGCCGGCCGCCACGTGGCGCCGCTCTTCGCCGGCGACACGGTCTATGCCTGGAGCGAGGTGCTGGCGACCGCCGATGTCGGCCGCGACGATGTCGGGCTCCTGCGCCTGCGCACGGTTGCCACCAAGAACCAGCCCTGCGGCGCCTTCCCGGACCGCGCCGGCGACGGCTACGACCCGGCGGTGATCCTCGACCTCGACTACTGGGCGTTCGTGCCGAAATAGGCGGCCGCGCCCCGGACGGCACCGCTCGGCGAGGCCGGCGGGGGCGCGCCTCAGCGGATCCCGCCGCCGACCACGCCCGCCTCGACCGCCAGCGACAGGCGGTCCGTGACCGCCCACTCGACGCCCACGCCGGCCACCGGCCGGACCGCGATGTCCTGGCGCGCGAACGCCAGCGACCCCGGGGTCGGCCCGACGCGCAGCGTCTGGTGCAGGGCCAGGGCGCCGGTCTTGGCGTAGACCAGCACGTCCGGCGCGACGAGGGTGCCGACCTTCACCTCCAGGGATCCGGCGAAGTCGTTGGAATAGGCGAGCCGCCCGTAGCCCGGCGTGAGGTTGCCGCCGAGGCCGGCGAGATAGTCGAACCCGCCGCTGATGCCGTAGAGGATCGGGCCCTCCTGCCACATCCGGCCGCCCTCGAACCCGATCGTCGGTCCCGAATAGCTGCCGAGATGCCGGGACGTGCTGACCGCGTAGCCGGTCGACAGGCGGGCGTAGGAGCCGGTCCAGCGGCCATATGCGTCCTCGGGCATCTGCGGCCACGCGAAGGAGGGCAGCGGCGCGAAGCCGATGGACGGCCAGAACAGCGCCTGGGCGGCGGCGGGACCGGCCGGGAGCCAGCAGGCCCCGAGCACGAGGCCGGCCGCGAGGCGGCGGAACGGACGGGAATCGGCGCGTCTGCTCATGCCGCCATCCTACCCGAAGGCACCGGATCGCGACAGGCTTGGCCGGGGTCGCCCGCGGGATCGTGCGCGCCCCGCCCGCCGCTGACCGGGCGCCGCGGTAGGGCGGCCGACCGCCGCGGCGCCGGGCGCTCAGATTTTTCCGTCGAGGCCCATCTGGTAGTATTTGTGGGTGATCTTGTCCTGGTTCTCGAGGAGCCAGTCGATCGAGGGCTCGTTGGTCATGGCCTTGCGGATCGCCTCGGTCATGCCCCGGCGCTGGATGTCGAACAGGGCCTTGTGGTCGACGTGCTGGGCCTCGATGACGCCGGGGCTGAGCCAGACCGAGCAGATGATGCCGAGGTCGTTGGCCTTGTGCTTGGGGATGTAGCCGGCGCGCACGGCGTCCAGCACGCCGTTGGCGATGGCGAACTGGACGGTGCCCATCAGGATCGAGGTGTACTTGCTCTCGGTGACGCTGACCTTGGACACGCACAGGGTGACCGGGCGGACCATGATGTCGGTGTTGAGCAGGGCGAAGACGCGGCTGTGGCCGACGACCTGATCGCCGGTCAGCGTGGCCAGGGCGGTGCCGACCGGCCCGTCGAGCTCGCCGATGATGACCTCGGGCTCGGAGGCGGTGTTGGGCGGCCCGCCCGCGACCAGGGCCTCGCCGGCCCGCAGGATGATGCGCTCGTTCATGCTGTCCCTCGTGGCGGTCGGGCGATCCGGCTCTGCCCGACGGCGCGGCTCCTAACACCGGCCCGCCGCGCCTGTCGACGCGGGCGGGCGCACGCCACCGGCTGCGGCTCCGCGGCGCGGGAGGAGGGGCGGCCGGAGGGGGGCGGCCGTCGCGGCCGCCCGCCCGGTCAGTCGCGCACGATGACCTTGGTGCCGACGCGGACCCGGTCGTAGAGGTCGGTCACGTCCTTGTTGGTCATGCGGATGCAGCCGGACGAGACCGCCGCGCCCATCGTCTCGGGCTCGTTCGAGCCGTGGATGCGGTAGAGCGACGAGCCGAGATAGAGGGCGCGGGCGCCCAGCGGGTTGTCCTGGCCGCCGGCCATGTAGCGCGGCAGGTCGGGGCGGCGGGCCAGCATCTGCTGCGGCGGGCGCCAGTCCGGCCACTCCTTCTTCATGGTGACGGTCTTGGTGCCGGACCACGAGAAGCCCTGCCGCCCGACGCCCACGCCGTAGCGGACCGCCGCGCCGCCGCCGAGCACGTAGTAGAGCCGGCGCTGGCGGGTCGAGACCACGATGGTGCCGGGCTTCTCCTTGCCGGTCCACGCCACCGTCTCGCGCGGGATCGCCTGGCTGCGGAAGATGTTGAGGAAGTCCGCGATCGGACCCCTGTCCAGCGGGTTGGCGGCCGCCGCCGGGGCGCTCCCGAGCAGCAGGCCCGCGAGCCCGAGTAGCGCGATCCGTCTCGCCATGGTCTTCCGTCCTCCGTTCGTCGCGGCGCGGTTCTTCGCGGATCTCGGCGGGTCTTCGCAGATCTCGGCCGGGCCCGCGCGGAACCCCTGCGCGCATGGGGCGAGCCGGCCCGGACTTCACGGCAAGGTTGAGGCCGGCCCGCCGGTATGGCCACTTCCGGGCGCAGCTGTGTGCTGCGCGCAACACTGGGCGGGTGGCGCGACGCCGTGGGTGATTGCGCGCGGCGACAGCCGTGCTTATCTCAGACTCGTGATCCGATCCGCCGCTCTCCTGACCCGCCGCGCCGCGGGCCTGCCGGACCGCCTCGCCCGGGGCCTCGCCGCGCTGGCGCTGCTCGTGCTCGCGACGGCCGCGCTGGTGGCCGCGCCCGCGCGGGCCGAGGCCGCGCGCCCGGAGGGCCCGGCCTGCGCCATCGCGAGCCCGCGCCTGACGATCCTGTCCGGCACGCCGGACGCGCAGCCCGAGGCCAAGCGGTCCGAGGCCAAGCGTTCGGTCTTCGGCCGCACCGATCTCTGCGCCGCCGACAGCGAGATCCTCACCGAGTTGGGGCTGCCGCGCCCGCCGGTCGACGCGCCGCGCCCCCGTCACACTGTCAACGCATCGTTCGACTACAGGTCCGACAGCGTACCGGCCTCCGCGCCGGACGGTTCGCCGCACCGGCCTCCACGCCGGGCCTGACGCGCGCGCCGGTCTCGCGGCCGGCATGATGGCGCGCCCGTCCTGATCTTCGTCCGACCGGCCTCGTGACCGGTCCCGGGATCTGACTCGACGATGCGCGGGCCCACGCTCCGCGCCAGCCTCAGCAGACGCATGCTTTCAGGAGCGTCGGTAATCGTGACCCGCACTTTGTCCGCCAGAATCCCGTCGTTCCGCGCCTCGGCCCGCGCGACCGCCCTCCTGCCCGCGGCCCTGCTCCTGCTGGGTGTCGCCGCCTGCAACCCGAAGCAGGTCGCCGCGCCGGCCCCGCCGGTGCCGGAGGTCGGGTTCGTCAAGGTGGAGCCCCAGGCGATCCCCTACCTGCGCGACCTGCCGGGCCGCGTCGCGCCGATGCGCATCGCCGAGGTCCGCTCCCGGGTCTCCGGGCTCGTGGTCAAGCGGCTCTTCGAGCAGGGCAGCCAGGTCAAGGAGGGCGACATCCTCTACAAGATCGACCCGGCGCCCTACGAGGTCGAGCTCGCCAGCGCCGAGGCGGCCCTCGCCCGCCAGGAGGCCGCCCTGGTGCTCGCCCGCCAGCAGGCCGACCGGCTCGAGCAGCTGCTCTCCCGCGCCACCGCGAGCCAGGCGCAGTACGACGCCGCCTTCGCGGCCAAGAAGCAGGCGGAGGCCGAGGTGGCCGGCGCCAAGGCGACCCGCGACCGCGCGCAGCTCAACCTCGGCTGGACCGACGTGCGCGCGCCGATCACCGGCCGCATCGGCCGGGCGCTGCTCACCGAGGGCACGCTGATCGAGCCGGGTTCCACCGGGGCGCTCGCCACGATCCAGCAGCTCGACCCGATCTACGTCGACATCACCCAGTCGGTCGGCGAGCTGAACCGCCTGCGCCGGGACCTCGCGAGCGGCGAGCTGGCGCGGCTGGAGGACAACACCGCCAACGTCCACCTGATCATGGATGACGGCTCCCTCTACCCGCTGGCGGGCCGGCTGCTGTTCTCGGACGTCACCGCCGACCCGAGCACCGGCCAGGTGACGCTGCGGGTGCAGTTCCCGAACCCGCACGACGAGCTGTTCCCCGGCATGTACGTGCGGGCGCGGATCAAGCAGGGCATCGATTCCGACGCGATCGCGGTGCCGCAGCAGGCGATCCAGCGCACCGACGACGGCCGCGCCGAGGTCTGGATCGTGCGCGCCGACGAGACCGTGATGCGCCAGCCCGTCGAGGTCGGGCCGGTGGTCGGGCAGAACTGGCTGATCCGCTCGGGCCTCAAGGCCGGCGAGCGCGTCATCATCGACGGCTTCCAGAAGATCACCGTCGGCGCCAAGGTGAAGCCCCTCGACCAGACCCCGGTCCACGGCGAGACCGGACCGAAGCACGACACCGACGAGGCGCCCGACGTGCCGGGCGACAAGGCGGAGGTCACCCCGCGGGCCGCCGCCGTCCAGCAGCGCCACTGAGTCCGGGAGAGCCCGATCATGGCACGCTTCTTCATCGACCGCCCGGTCTTCGCCTGGGTGGTGGCGCTGTTCATCTGCCTCGGCGGCGCGCTCGCCATCCCGAACCTGCCGGTGGCGCAGTACCCGGTGATCGCCCCGCCCTCCATCGCCCTGTCGACGGCCTATCCGGGCGCCTCCGTGGAGAGCCTCTACATCGGCACCACCCGGCTCATCGAGGATGAGCTGAACGGCGCCGCCAACATCATGAGCTTCGAGTCGACCACCGACTCGTTCGGCTCGGTCAACATCACCGCCACCTTCCAGCCCGGCACCGACCCGTCGCTCGCCTCGGTCGAGGTGCAGAACCGGCTGAAGCGCGTGGAGGCGCGTCTCCCGGCCGAAGTGCGCCAGCAGGGCATCCTCGTGGAGGAGGCCTCGGCCGCGACCCTCAACATCATCACCCTGGTCTCCAAGGACGGGTCGATGGACGAGGTCGGCCTCGGCGACTTCCTGATCCGCAACGTCATCAACGAGATCCGCCGCATCCCCGGCGTCGGCCGCGCGACGCTCTACTCGACGGAGCGGTCGCTGCGCGTCTGGGTGGATCCCGACAAGCTGCGCGGCCTCTCGCTCAGCGCCTCGGACGTCACCGACGCGATCCGCAACCAGAACGTCCAGGTCGCCTCCGGCTCGGTCGGCGCGCAGCCGAGCCCGACCCGGCAGGCGCTCACCGTGCCGATCATCGTGAAGGGCCAGCTCGGCACGATCGAGGAGTTCGGCGCCATCGTGCTGCGGGCCAATCCCGACGGCTCGAACGTGCGCCTGCGCGACGTCGCCCGGATCGAGCTCGGCGGCGACGCCTATCAGTTCTCCACGCGCCTCAACGGCGGCCCCGCCGCCGGCATCTCGGTGACGCTCGCCCCGGACGGCAACGCGCTCGAGACCGCCAAGGCCATCCGCGCCAAGATGGTGGAGCTGTCCCAGTTCTTCCCGCCGGACCTGAAGTGGGACATCCCCTACGACATCACCCCGGCGGTGGAGGCCTCCATCGAGAAGGTGCTGCACACGCTGGTCGAGGCGGTGGTGCTGGTCTTCCTCGTGATGTTCCTGTTCCTGCAGAACATCCGCTACACCCTGATCCCCACCATCGTGGTGCCGATCGCCCTCATGGGCACGGTCACGGTGATGTGGATCTCGGGCTTCTCGGTGAACGTGCTCACCATGTTCGGCATGGTGCTGGCCATCGGCATCCTGGTCGACGACGCCATCGTGGTGGTGGAGAACGTCGAGCGGATCATGAACGAGGAGGGGCTGCCCCCCAAGGAGGCCACCAAGAAGGCCATGGGGCAGATCACCGGCGCGATCATCGGCATCACCCTGGTGCTGATCGCCGTGTTCATCCCGATGGCGTTCTTCCCCGGCTCGGTGGGCATCATCTACCGGCAGTTCTCGATCGCGATGGTGACCTCCATCGCGTTCTCGGCGCTGCTCGCCCTGTCGCTGACGCCGGCGCTCTGCGCGACCTTCCTGAAGCCGATCGAGAAGGGCCACGGCCACGCCAAGGGCGGCGTGTTCGGGATGTTCAACCGTTTCGTCGATCGCGAGACCGCCCGCTACGGCCGCGGCACCGCGGCTTTCATCCGGAAGTCCGGCCGGGTGATGCTGGTCTACGTCGCGCTCGTAGCGGGCACGGCCTACGCCTTCGTCAACCTGCCGGAGGGCTTCCTGCCGGTCGAGGACCAGGGCTTCTTCACGGTCGACATCCAGACGCCCCCGGGCGCCTCCTACAACCGCACCCAGGAGGCGGTGCGCAAGGTCGAGGAGCACCTGCTGGCGCAGCCCGGCGTCGCCACCGTGACGATGCTCAACGGCTTCTCGTTCTCGGGGCAGGCCCCGAGCACCAGCCAGGCCTTCGTGACCCTGAAGCCCTGGTCCGAGCGCGACGCCAAGAACTCGGCCGCCGCGCTCGTGGCCGGCACCAACGCGGCCCTCGCCACGTACCGCGACGCCACGGTGGACGCGCAGGAGCCGCCGCCGGTCGACAACCTCGGCAACGCGGCGGGCTTCTCGTTCCGCCTGCAGGACCGGGCCAATCGCGGCTACGCGGCCCTGCTGTCGGCCCAGGAACAGCTCCTGAAGCTGGCCTCGCAGAGCCCGGTTCTCCAGAAGGTGAAGATCGAGGGCCTGCCGCCGACCCCGCAGGCGGAGCTGGTGATCGACCGCGAGAAGGCGGCCGCGCTCGGCGTGAAGTTCGAGGACATCAACAACACGATCCAGCTCAACCTCGGCTCGGTCTACCCGAACGACTTCCCCAACCGGGGCAAGATGCAGCGGGTCTACGTGCAGGCCGAGCAGCTGCAGCGCATGAACGCGTCGGACATCCTCAACTACGCGGTGAAGAACGCCACCAACACGATGGTGCCGATGTCGTCCTTCGCGGAGCTGAAATGGAGCATGGGGCCGAGCCAGATCGTCGGCTTCAACGGCTACCAGTCGGTGCGCTTCACCGGCGAGCCGAACCCCGGCTACACGTCGGGCGACGCCATCGCCGAGATGGAGCGGCTGATGCTGCAGCTGCCGAAGGGCTTCGGCTACGCCTGGACGGGTCAGTCCTACCAGGAGAAGCAGGCGGGCAGCCAGGCGAGCCTGCTGCTCGCCCTGTCGGTGCTGATCGTGTTCCTGTGCCTCGCCGCGCTCTACGAGAGCTGGGCGATCCCGGTCTCGGTGATGCTGGTGATCCCGCTCGGCGTCATCGGCGCGGTGGCGGCCGTGTACCTGCGCGGCATGCCCAACGACGTGTACTTCAAGATCGGGCTGATCACGATCATCGGCCTCTCGGCCAAGAACGCGATCCTGATCGTGGAGTTCGCCAAGGACCTCTGGAAGCCCGGCACCTCCGTGGTGCGGGCCGCGGTCGAGGCGGCGACGCTCCGGTTCCGGCCGATCGTGATGACCTCGCTCGCCTTCATCTTCGGCGTGGTGCCGCTGGCCATCGCCACCGGCGCCGCCTCGAAGAGCCAGCAGGCGATCGGCACCGGCGTGATGGGCGGCATGATCACCGCGACCGTGCTGGCGGTGTTCTTCGTGCCGGTCTTCTTCGTCGTCGTCATGCGCCTGTTCCGGCGCAAGGCGGTGGCGGAGGGCGAGGCGGCGGAGGCCGAGGCGCGGCACGAGCCGGCGCGGGTGGCGGCCGAGTAGGCCGGCGCCGGCCGCGCGCTCCGTCATCACGAGCGGAGCGACGTGACCCAAGGCAGCGCGCCGTCGCGAGGCGTGGCGCCGCCCTGGATGGCTTCGCTGCGCTCGCCAAGACGGGGCGCGTCGAAGCCGCGATTCTGTAACGGGGATGAAGCGGGGAAAACGCGCTTCGGAACGCGCTTCGGAAGACACGAGATGTCGCGCCCCCGCGACAGGCTCGGCCCTCGTCTTGTATACAGATGGTCCGATGCTTGCTGACGCCGCGGTGGACACCGCCGGGGCAGCCGGCCGGTGGCGCATTCACGGTCTCGGAGATCCGCTTGTCCCGCTCAGCCCTGAAGACCCTCGCCCGCGGCGTGGCCGCGAGCACGGTCGCGACGTTCGCGTTCGCCGCGCTGCCCGCGCAGGCCGCCAACGTCTTCCGCTTCGCCTTCCAGGGTGACCTGAAATCCCTCGACCCGTACTCCCTCAAGGAGAGCTTCACGGAAGGAATGCAGCAGGCGGCCTACGAGTCCCTCGTCACCCTCGACAAGAACCTGAAATTCGCCCCCGGCCTCGCGGAATCCTGGGAGACGCCCGAGCCGACCCGCTGGCGCTTCCACCTGCGCAAGAACGTGAAGTTCCACGACGGCTCGCCGTTCACTGCCGACGACGTGATCTTCTCCGCCCAGCGCGTTCGCGCCCCGGGCTCGAACTTCACCACCAACGTGCCCGCCGACGCCGAGTTCGTGAAGGTCGACGACTTCACCGTCGACATGGTGCTGAAGAAGCCGAACCCGATCGCCATCGCCCAGTTCCCGACCTGGGTGATCATGTCGAAGGCGTGGTCCGAGAAGAACGGCGTCGTGCAGCCGACGCCGCCCAGCGCCACCAGCCCGAGCTACGCCACGCTGCACGAGAACGGGACCGGCCCGTTCGTGATCACCGAGCACCAGCCCGGCGTGAAGACCGTCTTCAAGAAATTCGACGGCTACTGGGGCAAGGTCGAGTCGAACCTCGACGAGGCCGTGCTGACCACCATCGCCAACCCGGCGACCCGCGTCGCCGCGCTCCTCTCCGGCGAGGTCGACTGGATCGACCCGGTGCCGCTGCAGGACCAGCAGCGGGTCAACGCCAGCGGCACCGCCACCGTGATGGCGGGACCTGAGCTGCGCACGATCTTCCTCGGCATGGACCAGGACCGGGACGAGCTGAAGGATTCCAGCGTCAAGGGCAAGAACCCGTTCAAGGACATCAAGGTGCGCGAGGCCTTCTACCTCGCCATCGACGAGGACACGATCGCCAAGCGCGTGATGCGCGGGCAGGCGGTGCCCTCCGCGCTGATGATCGCCCCGGCCCTCTACGACCGCGGCGCCGAGTTCAAGCGCCCGGCCACCGACCTCAAGAAGGCCAAGGAGCTGATGGCCCAGGCGGGCTACCCGGACGGGTTCTCGCTGACCATGGATTGCCCGAACGACCGCTACGTCAACGACGAGGCGATCTGCCAGGCGGTGGTCTCGATGCTGGCCCGCATCAACGTCAAGGTGAACCTGAACGCCCAGCCGAAGGCCAAGTACTTCGCCAAGGTGCTGGCGCCGGCCTACGACACCTCGTTCTACCTGCTGGGCTGGACCCCGTCCTCGCTGGACAGCCACAACATCCTCTACGAGATCGTCGGCTGCCGGAAGCCCGGCGACAAGTCGGGCCGGGGCAGCTGGAACCTCGCCGGCTACTGCGACCCGAAGATCGACGCGATCGCCGACAAGGTCGAATCCGAGACCGACAAGACCAAGCGCGACGCCCTGATCAAGGAGGGCTTCGACGTCCTCAACGCCGACTGGGGCTACATCCCGCTGCACCAGCAGGCGCTGGCCTGGGGCGTCTCCAAGAAGGTCCACCTGACGCAGCGCGCCGACAACCTGCTGCTGCTCTACTGGGTGTCGAAGGACCCGCAGTAGGGGCCGGGGCGTGCTCGCCTTCCTGCTGCGCCGGGTGATCCAGGCGGCCGCGGTCCTCGCGGTCGTCGGGCTCATCGCCTTCGCGATGTTCCGGTTCGCGGGCGACCCCGTGAACCAGATCGTCGGGCCCGACACCACCGTGGCCGAGCGGGCCCAGATCCGGACGGATCTCGGCCTCGACGACCCGGTCCTGGTCCAGTTCGTCCGCTACGCCGGCAACGTGGTGCGGGGCCAGTTCGGCATCTCGTACCAGTTCCGGCAGCCGGTCTCGCAGCTGCTCGCCGAGCGCATGCCGGCGACGCTGGAGCTCGCCTTCTGCGCGACGGTCTTCGCCCTCGTGGTGGGGATCCTGATGGGCGTGTACTGCGCGCTGCGCCGCGAGTCCTGGCTCGCCGGGCTGTTCCAGGCGGTCTCGCTGATCGGGATCAGCCTGCCGACCTTCCTGATCGGCATCCTGCTGATCTACCTGTTCTCGGTTACGCTGGGCTGGCTGCCCTCCTACGGGCGCGGCGACACGGTGCGGCTCGGCTGGTGGACCACCGGCTTCCTGACCGCCTCCGGGCTCAAGGCGCTGATCCTGCCCTCGGTGACGCTCGGCCTGTTCCAGATGACGCTGATCATGCGGCTGGTCCGCGCCGAGATGCTGGAGGTCTTACGCACCGACTACGTCCGCTTCGCCCGGGCGCGGGGGCTCACCACGCGCGCCGTCCATCTGCGCCACGCGCTCAAGAACACCCTGGTGCCGGTGATCACCATCGCGGGGCTGCAGCTCGGCTCGGTCATCGCCTTCTCGATCATCACCGAGACGGTGTTCCAGTGGCCCGGCATGGGCCTGCTCTTCGTCCAGGCGGTGCAGAACGTCGATATCCCGATCATGTCCGCGTACCTGCTGCTCGTCGCGCTGATCTTCGTGACCATCAACCTCGTGGTCGACATCCTCTACACGGTGGTGGACCCGCGCCTGCGGCTGCCCGCCGGGCGGACGGCGTGAGGTCGGACATGACGGACTCCTCCGCCTGGCCACCCCGTCATCGCGAGCGCAGCGAAGCGACCCCGGGTAGCGCGCGTCCGGTCGGCGTGGCGCGCCTGGATTGCTTCGCTCCGCTCGCAAAGACGACAGGTGCCTCCCTGAGCTTCCCAATCGGACATGGCGTGAGGGGCGGCCGATGAGCGGATACGACCTCGACGCGGGCGACGCCCCGCCTGTCCCGCTGCCGGAGGCGAAGCCCTCGCGGCTCGCGCGCTGGCGCGACTCCGACCTGCTGGCGAACTTCCTGCGCTCCAAGGTGGCGGTGGCGGCGCTGGTCGCCACGCTGCTGATGGTCGGTCTCGCCTTCGCGTCGCCGTGGATCGCCCCGCAGAACCCCTACGATCCGGCCCAGCTCGACCTGATCAACTCCAACCTGCCGCCGATCTGGCAGGCGGACGGTCAGGCGCCGTTCTACCTCGGCACCGACGACCAGGGCCGGGACGTGCTCTCGGCGGTTCTGTACGGCCTGCGCCTGTCGCTGATCGTCGGCGTGCTCGGGGTGCTGACCTCCGGCATCCTCGGCATCGCCCTCGGCCTGATCGCCGGCTACGCGGGCGGCTTCCTCGACACGCTGATCATGCGGGTCGCCGACGTGCAGCTCACCTTCCCGGCGATCCTGATCGCCCTGGTGGTGGACGGCGTCGCCAAGGCGAGCTTCGGCAGCGCCCTCGACGTCGGGCCCTTGATCGGGCTGATCGTGGTCTCGATCGGCCTGTCCTTCTGGGTGCAGTACGCCCGGACCGTGCGCTCCTCCGTGATGGTCGAGAAGGGCAAGGACTACGTCCAGGCGGCGCGGCTGATCGGCCTGTCGCCGCCGGTGATCATGGTCCGCCACGTCCTGCCGAACGTCACCGGCCCGGTCTTCGTCATCGCGACGATCAACCTCGCGCTCGCGATCATCACCGAGGCGACGCTGTCGTTCCTCGGCACCGGCCTGCCGGAGACCATGCCGTCGCTCGGCACGCTGATCCGCACCGGCAACCGGTTCCTGTTCTCCGGCGAGTGGTGGATCGTCGCCTTCCCGGGGCTGGCGCTCGCCGGGCTCGTCATCGCCATCAACCTCCTGGGGGATTGGCTGCGCGACGCGCTCAATCCGAAGCTGCAATGATCGGGCATCGTCATCGCGAGCGCAGCGAAGCGACCCAGGGCAGCGCGACATTGGTGACCATGGCGCCGCTGGATTGCTTCGCTCCGCTCGCAAGGACGGGAGTGGCCGTCCGACGGCCCGACGCCGGAACGGCCAAGGCATGACCGACACCATCCTCTCCGTGCGCGACCTGACGGTCGCCTTCGACACCCGCCGCGGGCCGCTCACCGCCATCGACCGGGTCTCGTTCGATATCGGCCGCGGCGAGATCCTGGGCGTGGTCGGCGAGTCCGGGGCCGGCAAGTCGGTGACCGGCTCGGCGGTGATCGGGCTGATCGACCGCCCCGGCCGGATCGCCGGCGGCGAGATCCGCCTGCGCGGCGAGCGCATCGACAACCTCTCCCCCGAGGCGATGCGGCGCGTGCGCGGCAAGCGCATCGGCATGATCTTCCAGGATCCGCTGACCTCGCTCGATCCGCTGTTCCGGGTCGGCGACCAGATCGTCGAGACCCTGCGCACCCACACCGACCTGTCGGCCAAGGCCGCCCGCACCCGCGCCATCGATCTTCTCGCCGAAGTGGGCATCCCGGCGCCCGAGCGGCGGATCGACGGCTACCCGCACGAGTTCTCCGGCGGCATGCGCCAGCGGGTGGTGATCGCGCTGGCGCTCGCGGCCGAGCCGGAGCTGATCATCGCCGACGAGCCGACCACGGCGCTGGACGTCTCGGTCCAGGCCCAGATCATCACGCTGCTGAAGCGCCTGTGCCGCGAGCACGGCACCGCGGTGATGCTGGTCACCCACGACATGGGCGTGATCGCCGAGGCCGCCGACCGGGTGGCGGTGATGTATGCCGGGCGGGTGGCCGAGATCGGCCCGGTCGCCTCGGTGATCGCCAAGCCCCACCACCCCTACGCGGTCGGCCTGATGGGGGCGATCCCGACCCTGTCGCAGGAGGCCGACCGGCTGAGCCAGATCCCGGGCTCGATGCCGCGGCTCACCGCCATCCCGAAGGGCTGCGCCTTCAACCCGCGCTGCCCGAAGGTCTTCGCCCGCTGCCGGGTCGAGCGGCCCGAGCCGATCCCGGTCGACGCGAGCCGGGTGGCCTGTCACCTGTACGATGCAGCGGAGCGCGCAGCGTGAGAGCCTACGTCGAAGTCACCGACCTGCGCCGCCAGTTCGACGTCTCGAAGCCCTGGCTCAACCGGGTGATCGAGCGCGAGCCGCGGAAATTCCTCACGGCGGTCGACCGGGTCGGCTTCGAGATCCGGAAGGGCGAGACCTTCGCGATCGTCGGCGAATCCGGCTCCGGCAAGTCGACGGTGGCCCGGATGGTGGTCGGCCTGCTGCCGCCCACGGCCGGCGAGGTGCGGATCACCGGCGTCTCGATGACCGACCCGCGCCAGGCCGCGGCGCGGCGGCGCCTGCGCGCCCGGATCCAGATGATCTTCCAGGACCCCTACGCGTCCATGAACCCGCGCTGGCGGGTGGGGAAGATCATCGCCGAGCCGATCCGGGCCTTCGACCTGATCCAGGGGGAGGGGGCGATCCGCGCCCGGGTCGGCGAGCTTCTGGGCCTCGTCGGCCTCCACGCGGATGATTCCAAAAAATACCCGCACGAATTCTCAGGCGGGCAGCGCCAGCGGGTGGCGATCGCCCGGGCGCTGGCGAGCCAGGCCGAGTTCCTGGTGGGCGACGAGCCGACCTCGGCGCTCGACGTCTCGGTGCAGGCGCAGATCCTCAACCTGATGCGCGATCTGCAGGACCGGCTGGGGCTGACCTACCTGTTCATCTCCCACAACCTCGCCGTGGTCCGCCACATGGCGACCCGCGTGGGCGTGATGTATCTCGGCCGCCTCGTGGAGGTCGCGTCCGCCAGGGACCTGTTCGCGACGCCGCGCCACCCCTACACGCGGATGCTCATCGACGCGGTGCCCGACCTCGCCCATGTCGGCCGCGCCCGGGTGCCGGTCTCCGGCGAGATCCCGAACCCGATCGACCCGCCGCCCGGCTGCACCTTCAACCCGCGCTGCCCGCTCGCCAACGACCGCTGCCGGACCGAGGTGCCGGCGCTCCTCGACGGCGTCGCCTGCCACGCCGTGCAGGAAGGGCGGGCCTGACAAGCGGGCCCGGGGGGCGGCCCCAGGCGGCCGTTGCGCTCGGCCCGCGCAGGCGCTATGGGCCGTCCCCGATGGGGATGGAGTTCCCCGAAACCGCCCGTCAGGGCTGATGACTCCTACCGCGAAACCGGCGGTGGGAGTGCGTCTTGCAAGCACCCGCCGCGACGGCGGGGTTCTCATGCCCGCCCGACGTACTGGAGCGCGCATGTCCTTCACCACCTGCATCCTGGTCATGATCGGCGGTGCCCTCGGCACCCTGGCCCGCTACGTCGTCTCGGTGCTGGCGCTGCCCATCAGCCGCGTCCTGCCCTGGGGCACGATCCTCATCAACGTGACGGGCTCGTTCATCATCGGCCTGTTCGGCACGCTGACCCTGGCGCATGGGCGCTTCCCGGTCTCCGAGAACGTCCGCCTGTTCGTGATGATCGGGCTGTGCGGCGGCTACACGACCTTCTCGTCGTTCAGCCTCCAGACCCTCGACCTCATGCGGAACGGCGCGGTGGTCCGGGCCATGGTCAACGTGTTCGCCTCGGTGGTGCTCTGCGTCCTCGCGGTCGCGCTGGGCCACGTCGTGGCGGCCCACTGGAACGGCGGCGCCGTGCAGATCGCCCAGGTCAGCATCGAGGAGGACGGCTGACCGGGCGGCGGCCGCGCGCATCGGCGCGGCCCGGCCCTCACGCGTCGCGCCACTGGGCGAAGGTCGCCGCCTGCCCCACCGTCGCGCCGTCGCGGTCGAGCTGCCAGACCACCGCCTCGTCGATCCAGAAGCGCCGGCCGTCCTTGGCGATCCGCAGGCCGCGATAGCCGCGGCTGAAGCCGTCCCGGGTGACCGCGTCGAGGAGCCGCTGCCGCTCGGCCCGCTCGGGAGCCTCGGCCGAGAGCCGCGAGGGCAGGCCGACGAGCTCGTCCCACGCGTAGCCGAAGCAGGCCTGCGCGGTCCGGTTGGCGTAGACGAAGCGCGGATCCGCGCCCCCGTCATGGGCGAGCACCGCGAACGGGGCCGCCGCGTAGAGCCAGTCCGCGTCCGCATCCGCCGGCACCAGAGGCTCGCCGAGGCGCCGCGCGTAGCTGCCGGTGAGCAGGGCGAAGAAGTCCGGGTCGTGCGAGAGGTCCGTCATGATCCGCTACAGGACTGGGTCGGCGTCGATGCGCATGCGCAGGATCGCGTAGGGCGGCTGCTGCAGGTCCCGGCCGCGGTTGAATTCCGGCCGCCGGTTGACCTGGGCCGCCGAGATATAGAGCCACCGGTCCGGGGTGATCCAGAACGTGTCGGCCCAGACCAGCCGGTCGTCGGCGGCCAGCACCTCGACGGTGCCGTCCGGCAGGCGTCGGCCGACCGCGTTGTGCTCCTGCAGGCTGAGATAGACCCGGTCCTGGGAATCGGTGGTCAGCCCCCCGGTCATGCCCTTCTCGCCGAGATCCTCGACGGCGGCGGCCACGGCCGCGTCCGCGACGCCCGGATCGCGCAGGGCCGCGGTCTCGACCGCGTAGAGCCGCCGGCTCATCAGCGGCGCGTAGTAGAGGCGGCGGCCGTCCGGGCTGATCGCGATGCCGTTGGCGCCGCCCTTCGGGCTCTTCTCGGGTGCGTCGGCCTTCCGCTCCATCACGGGGCGGCGCTCCACGAACTTGACCAGGCCGTCCTCGGACCGCGTGCTGACGTGGTCCGCGAGGCGCCGCACCACCCGCCCGCTGTCGAGGTCGACCGCCAGGATCGCGCCCGCGCCGGACTGGCCCTGGTCGGTGACGTAGGCCAGAGCCCGCCCGTCGCGCACGTCGACCCGCAGGTCGTTCAGGGAGGAATCCGGGCCGATGCCCGCGTCGAGGGGGATCGTCCGGCGGACGCTGTTCCGGCCGATATCGATTGCCAGGATCTTCGCGCCGCCCGGCACCGGCCGCCCCTTGCCCGCGGGCAGGCCGGCATCGAGGATCCAGAGGGTGTCGTCGCGGTCGAAGACGCCGTTGGGGACGTGGAACAGCGACGCCTGTGGCGCCCCCGGATCCGGGCGGTTGGTCGCCGCGTCCGGGTAGGGCTTCACCGACCCGTCGGGCAGCACCTCGCCGAGGGTGATCGGCTCCGCGCCGGTGAAGCGCGGCATCATCACGAAGATCCGGCCGCCCCGGGCGATGGCGAGCCCCGTGGGGGTCGAGGGCGCGTCCGCCGCGATGGCGAGCTCCAGCGTCCCCACGGGCCGGCTTGTCGGGGGCGACGGCGTCGCGGCGCGCGCCGCGGGAGCGGCGAGGGCCAGGAGACCGGTTCCGAGCAGGCGGCGGCGGTCGAGGCGCATGGGAATCCTGTCGCGGAGCTTGTCGGGGCGAGGGTCTTGGCGCGCCGCTCAACCTGTGGGGATGCCGGCCCAACGCGCGGGCCCGGCGCGCGATCCCGCGATGCGGTATCGCGGCGGCCTCGCGGCGGAATCCCGGGACCGGTCCCTGGGCCCGGTGATCGGGAGCCGCCTCGGGGCGGTCCACAGGTGCCGGGGCGCGACGCTGGCTCCGGCCCACGCCGTCACGCTAAGCACGGTCGTGCCGGGCGTTCGATTCGGCGCCGCACGGGCCGCGGCCCGGCTGGCAGATGTGGAGAGGTGGGACACGCATGGATCCCGAAGGATCCGAACCGGCGCCGGAGACCGCGCCCCGGCCCGCCGCCGGGCCGCTGCGGGTCCTCGCCCTGGCGGTGCAGAAGGGCGGGACGGGCAAGACCACCCTGGCGGCCTCCCTGGCCGTCGCCGCCGCGGAAGCGGGCGAGCAGGTGACCGCCCTCGATCTCGACCCGCAGAGCTCGCTGGCCGGCTGGGGGGCCCTGCGCAAGGCCGACGGCAGGAGCGACCGCGCGCGCGACGCCGTCGCGGTCGACCGGGTCCAGCCCTGGGAGATGGGCCAGCTCTCGGAGATCCTCGGCATCCTCGCCGAGCAGGGCACGACCCTCGCCGTCCTCGACACCGCCGGCAGCGCGTCCGGCCTCGCGCCGGCCCTGAAGGACGCCGATTTCGTCCTGATGCCGGTCCGCCCCTCCCGGCTCGACATCGTGGCCGCCCGGCCGACGCTCCAGGCGCTGGTCGGCCTCGGCCTGCGGGAGCGGCTGGCCCTGGTGCTGAACCAGTGCCCGCCGCCGCCCTCGCCGCGCACCAGCGCCTACGCGGCGCAACTGCGCGCCCTGGGCGTCCTGGCCGAGCCCGGGATCATCCACCGGGTCGACCACCAGGACGCCCTGGCGACCGGGCTCGGCGTCACGGAATTCGCCCCCGGCAGCCAGGCCGCCGAGGAGGTCCGGGCGCTCTGGGCCTGGGTCGACGGGAAGATGCGGGCGGCGCCCGCCCGCTGAGATCGGCCTTCCGCCGGGATCAGCCCTGGCCGAGGGCCGCGAGGATCCGCGCCCAGGAGCGCGTGCCCTTGTGGAAGCTCGTCAGGTCGTACTTCTCGTTCGGCGAGTGGATCCGGTCGTCGTCGAGGCCGAAGCCGATCAGCAGGGTGTCGCGCCCCAGGATCCGCTTGAAGTCGCCGACGATCGGGATCGAGCCGCCCGCGCCCACGGTCACCGCCGGCACGCCCCACTCGTCCTGCAGCGCCGCCTTGGCGGCGCCGAGCTGCGGCATGTCGAAGGGCAGGCTGATCGCCCGCGAGCCCTTGTAGGTGATGACCTCGACCTGGCAGTCGGCCGGCACCCGCGCGCGCACGAAGGCCTCGAAGCTCTCGGCGAGCCGCTTCGGGTCCTGGTCGTCCACGAGGCGGAACGAGACCTTGGCGGAGGCGGTGGAGGCGATCACCGTCTTGGTGCCCTCGCCGGTATAGCCGCCGATGATGCCGTTGGCGTCGCAGGAGGGGCGGGACTGCACCAGCTCGATCGGCATCCGGCCGCGCTCGCCCGCGGGCTCCTTGAGACCGATCGGCCCGAGCAGCGTCTCCGGCGTCAGGCCGAGGCCGCGCCACTGTTCCAGCACCTCCGGCGGGCGCTCGTGAACGCCCTCGTAGAAGCCCGGGATCGTCACCCGCCCGTCCGCGTCGTGCAGGTCGGCGATGATCTTCGACAGAACGTGGATCGGGTTGCGCGCCGCGCCGCCGAAGAAGCCGGAATGCAGGTCGCGGTCGGCGCAGGTGACCTTCACCTCGAAATAGGCGAGCCCGCGCAGCGACGACGTGATGGCCGGGGTCTTCCGGTCCCACATGCCGGTGTCGCAGACCAGCACCACGTCGCAGCCGAGTCTCTCGCGATTGGCCGCGACCCATTCGGGCAGGCCTTGTGATCCACTCTCCTCGGCGCCCTCGATCAGGATCGTGACGCCGCAAGGCAACTCGCCGTGCATGGCGATATAGGCCCGGCAGGCCTCCACGAAGGTCATCACCTGACCCTTGTCGTCGGAGGCGCCGCGCCCGACGATCGTCTTGCCGCCCTGGCCGTCGTCAGCGATGTGCGGCTCGAAGGGCGGCGTCTTCCACAGGTCGAGGGGATCGACCGGCTGCACGTCGTAATGGCCGTAGAACAGGACGTGCGGCGCGCCCGGCTTCGGCCGGTGGGCCAGGACCACCGGGTGGAGCGAGGTCTCCTCCACCGAGGTCTCGAAGCCCAGCGCGGTCAGGTCCTGGGCGAGCCAGGCGGCGGCCTCGCGGCAATGCCCGGCATAGGCGGGATCGGTGGAGATCGACGGGATCCGCAGGAAGGCGAACAGCCGCTCCAGGGCGTTCTCCAGGTCCGTGTCGATGTCGTTGAGGATCGCGTCGAGCGCGGCCATCGGTGGCTCCGGGGTGCGGCGTGGACTCTGCGGGAAGGAGGGTTAGCCGAGGCGGGGTGGGGCCGGCAATGTCGGACGGTGCGGCGGCCGATATGCGCGCCGCAGGCGCGCCACCCTCGCTCACGGGTTGAGACGGCGCGCTCCGGAACAGGCGCAGATTGGAATGGTTATCGACCGGAAGCCCAGGCCGCGGCCCGCGCGTCGCTGCCGGTCGCTGCCCCGGACCGATCCGCTCCCGCCCGGCCCCGGCCGGCCCAGACCGTGGACGACATCATGCGCCTCGAGACCCAGCCGCCGGTGTCGGCGGACACGCCGATCGGCATCACGCTGACGATCAACGGGCAGCGGCGCGAACTGCAGGTCGCGCCGTGGACCACGCTCCTCGACCTCCTGCGCGAGCGGCTCGACCTCACCGGCACCAAGAAGGGCTGCGACCACGGCCAGTGCGGGGCCTGCACGGTGCTGGTGAACGGCACCCGGGTGAATTCCTGCCTGACCCTGGCGGTGATGAAGGACGGCGCCGAGATCACCACGGTCGAGGGGCTGGCCGCCCTCGGCGACCGGGCGGGCAGCAACGCCCTCCACCCGATCCAGGAGGCGTTCATCGAGCACGACGCCTTCCAGTGCGGCTACTGCACGCCGGGCCAGCTCTGCTCGTCAGTCGGCCTGATGAATGAAGGTCACGCGACGACGCGCGACGAGATCCGCGAGGCGATGAGCGGCAATATCTGCCGCTGCGGCGCCTACACCAACATCGTCGACGCCATCGAGGACGTCATGCAGGGAGGCGCCCGATGAACCGCTTCGACTACGTCCGCGCCGGCACGGTGGCGGAGGCGGTGCAGGCCTTCGGGGCCGGGGCCCGCTTCATCGCCGGCGGCACCAACCTGATCGACCTGATGAAGTACGAGGTCGAGAAGCCGGGCCGGCTGATCGACATCACCCGCCTGCCCCTCGACCGGATCGAGGACAACGGGGACGGCCTGCGGATCGGGGCGCTCGTGACCAACGCCAAGGCGGCCTACGACGATCGGGTCGCGGCCCGGTACCCGCTCCTGCGCAACGCCATCCTGGCCGGCGCCTCGGCGCAGCTGCGCAACGCCGCCTCCACGGGCGGCAACCTGCTCCAGCGGACCCGCTGCTACTATTTCTACGACGTGGCCACGCCCTGCAACAAGCGCGCGCCCGGCTCCGGCTGCCCGGCGATCGGCGGGATGAACCGCATCCACGCGATCTTCGGGACGAGCGCGCACTGCATCGCCACCCACCCCTCCGACATGTGCATCGCGCTGGCCGCCCTGGAGGCGACCGTGCGGGTGAGCGGGCCGCAGGGCGACCGGTCGATCCCGTTCTCCGAGTTCCACCGCCTCCCGGGGGATTCGCCCGAGCGGGACACGAACCTCGCCCCCGGCGAGATCATCGTGTCGGTCGACCTGCCGGAGAGCCGCTTCCCGCAGCACTACACCTACCTGAAGCTGCGCGACCGCCTGTCCTACGCCTTCGCGCTGGTCTCGGTGGCGGCGGCCCTGGAACTCGACGGCGACCGTGTGAAGACCGCGCGGCTGGCGCTCGGCGGCGTCGCCCACAAGCCCTGGCGCAACCGTGAGGCCGAGGCCCTGCTGGAGGGCCGGCCCGCGACCCGCGAGAGCTTCCAGGCGGCGGCCGACCTGATCGTCGCGGAGGCCAAGCCCCAGTCGGAGAACGGCTTCAAGATCGATCTCGCCCGGCGCGCCATCGTGCGCGGCCTCGAGCAGGCCGCCGCCGGCACGCCCCAGTCGCTCAGCGACAAGCGCATCCAGTAGGTTCTGCCATGACACAGACCTTCAGCTCCACCGGCCGCGACACCTTCGTCGGCAGCCCGCGCAGCCGCATCGACGGGCCCGCCAAGGTGACCGGGCTCGCCAAGTACGCGGGCGAGTTCGCCGCGCCCGACCTCGCCTACGGCTATGTGGTGTCGAGTTCGATCGCCAAGGGCCGGATCACCGCCATCGACTCCGCCGAGGCCGATGCGGTGCCGGGCGTCCTCAAGGTGCTCACCCACGAGAACCGGCCGCGCACCGCGTGGCGGGACAAGAACTTCCAGGACCAGGTGGCGCCCCCCGGCTCGCCGTTCCGCGCCCTCTACGACGACCTGATCGTGTTCAGCGGCCAGCCGGTCGCCCTGGTGGTGGCGCAGGATTTCGAGACCGCGCGCTACGCCGCGTCCCTCGTCCGCGTGAGCTACGCGATGGAGGAGCCCGGGACCGACCTGGAAGCCCTGCGCGGCACCGCCTACGACCCACCCTACAAGCGCCAGGGCATCAAGCCGCCGCCGGAGCCCTGGGGCGACGCCGACAAGGCGTTCGGCAGCGCGCCGGTCCGCGTCCAGGGTGCCTACAGCCTCGCCGACGAGCACCACAACCCGATGGAGCCGCACGCCTCCACGGTGGTGGTCGAGCAGGACGGCACCTACACGGTCTACGACAAGATCCAGGGCGTCTCGAACAGCCACCAGTATCTCACCAACGTCTTCGGCCTGAAGCCCGATCAGGTCCGGGTGCTCAACCCCTATCTCGGCGGCGGCTTCGGCTCGGGCCTGCGCCCGCAGTACCAGCTGTTCCTGGCGATGCTGGCCGCCCAGGAGCTGAAGCGCTCCGTGCGCGTGACCCTGACCCGCGACCAGCTGTGGAGCTTCACCTACCGGTCGGAGGCGCTGCAGACGATCGCGCTCGGCGCCGAGCCAGACGGGAGGCTGACGGCCCTGCGCCACGACGCCGTCCAGGGCACCTCGCAGTACGAGGATTACCAGGAGGTCGTCGTCAACTGGTCGGGCGTCCTCTATCGCTGCGACAACGTCGCCCTCGGCTACCGGCTGGTGAAGCTCGACACGCCGACCCCCGGCGACATGCGCGCGCCCGGCGCGGTGACCGGCGTCTTCGCCATCGAGACCGCGATGGACGAGCTCGCCTACGCGACCGGGCTCGACCCGATCGAGCTGCGGCTGAGGAACTACGCCGAGTCCGACGCCACCGCCGAGGGCAAGCCCTTCGGCTCGAAGGAGCTGAAGAGCTGCTTCCGGCAGGGCGCCGAGCGGTTCGGCTGGGCGAAGCGCAGCCCTGAGCCCCGCTCCATGCGCGAGGGCCGGGAGCTGGTCGGCTGGGGCGTGGCCACCGGCATCTGGGAATCGATGATGATGCAGTCGAGCGCCATCGCGACCCTGACGCCGGACGGCCGCCTGACGGTCGGCAACTCCACCGGCGACATCGGCACCGGCACCTACACGATCCTGACGCAGATCGCGGCCGACACGCTGGGCCTGCCGATGGACGCGGTCACCACCAAGCTCGGCGACACCCGCCTGCCGGAGGCCCCGGTCGCCGGCGGCTCGTGGACGGCCGCCTCCTCGGGCACCGCCGTGATGAAGGCCTGCCGCAACGTCGGCGCGCAGGTGTTCAAGCTCGCCCGCGCCATGGAGAACTCGCCGCTGGCCAACGTCGACTTCGACCGGGCGGTGTTCGCGGACGGCCGCATCGCGGTCGCGGGCGATCCGGGCCGCAGCGTGTCGCTCGTCGAGGTGCTCCAGGCGGCGGGCGTCGACAAGGTCGAGGCCGTCGAGGAGGCCGGGCCCGACAAGGACTTCAATCAGAAATACGAGGCCTACACCCACTCGGCGATCTTCGCCGAGGTGAAGGTCGACGAGGAGCTGGGTCAGGTCCGGGTCACCCGCATCGTCTCGGCGATCGCGGCCGGCAAGGTGCTGAACCCGAAGACGGCGCGCAGCCAGATCCTCGGCGGCGTGGTGATGGGGATCGGCTCGGCGCTCGAGGAGGAGTCGATGCTCGACCACCGCATCGGCCGGTTCATGAACCACAATCTCGGCGAGTACCACGTGCCGGTCCACGCCGACATCTACGACATCGACGTGATCTTCGTGGAGGAGGAGGACAAGGCGAACCCGCTGGGCGTGAAGGGGCTCGGCGAGATCGGCATCGTCGGCACCGCGGCCGCCATCGCCAACGCGGTCTTCCACGCCACCGGCAGGCGGGTGCGCGACCTGCCGATCACCGTCGACAAGCTCCTGTGAACAGCGGATGTTTCACGGGAAACATTGACGGTTCGGCAAGGAGTCGCGCGGGTCACGCTGGGCCGCGCCGTCAGCGCGAGCGCAGCGAAGCGACCCAGGGCGGCGCGACATCGTCGAGCGTGGCGCTGTCTGGGTTGCTTCGCTGCGCTCGCAAGGACGAGGATGCGTCCGAGCCCTGCGAATAGGGACGGCGTGGAAATTTCCGTGAGCCCCCTGCTGGAATCCTGGCGCTTCTGGGCGCTCGCCGCCGCCGGCTTCGCGGCGCTGACCGCGATCCTCGCCAAGGTCGGGGTCGCGGGCGTGCCGTCGGACGTCGCGACCTTCGTGCGCACCGCGGTGATCCTGGTCTTCGCCGGCGCGATCGTGGTCGCCTCCGGGCAGGCCGGCGGCCTCGCGCAGGTCTCCGGCCGGAGCCTCGTCTTCCTCGTCCTGTCGGGGCTCGCCACCGGGGCGTCGTGGCTCTGCTACTTCCGCGCGCTGTCGCTGGGCGACGCTGCCCGGGTCGCGCCGATCGACAAGCTCAGCGTCGTGCTGGTGGCGATCCTCGGCGCCACCCTGCTCGGCGAGACCCTCAGCCTCGCCGCCTGGGCCGGCGTCGCGCTGATCGCGGCGGGCGCGGCCCTCGTCGCCTCCGGACTGTGAGATCGTGCGCGCTGGCGCACCGATCCCTTAACGCGATGCGCGCATCCTGCGGTTGCCTCGCGAAAGGGGACCGTCATGGAATGGGTTTATCGCGGCTTCGAGACCTCGATGCTCGGTCTCGCTCTCTGCCTCGGACTCGGCGCCTGCCTCACGCTCGGCACCGCGCGCGTGCCGGCCGGAACGCTCTCCGTCACCCTGCCGATGCTCACGGTGACCGCCCCCGCGCCCTGAGGCGCGGGACCGGTCCGGCGGGGCGTCAGGCGGCGCCCTTCACGGCGCGGAACATGAAGCCCCGCGCCTCGGCGTCCATCTCCGCCTTGAAGGCGTGGCGGCCCTTCAGCGCCTCGGCGGCCTGGGCGGCCGGCCGCGCGTTGAGCGCGTCGAGGTGGCGCTTGACGTTGGGCAGGTCCCCGAAGGCGCCCTCGCCGAGGACGAAGGGCACCATCCGGGCCCAGCCCCAGACCGCCATGTCGACGATCGTGTAGGTGTCGCCCAGCACGTAGGGGCGGTCGGTGAGGCGCTGGTCGAGGATGCCCCAGTGCCGGCGCGCCTCGAAGGCGTAGCGCTCGGTGGCGTAGGCGCCCCCGTCCTGCGCGAAGTGGCGGAAATGCACGCACTGGCCGGAGAACGGCCCGATGCCGGTTGCCACGAACATCAGCCAGGACAGCATCTCGCCGCGGACCGGCTCGCCCTCCGGCAGGAACCGGCCGGTCTTGCCCGCCAGGTACATCAGGATCGCGTTCGAATCGAACACGGTGACGTCGCCGTCGACGATCGCCGGCACCTTCCCGTTCGGATTGACGGCCGTGTAGGCCGGATCGAACTGCTCGCCCCTGCGGGTGTCGACCGGCACCGGCTCGTAGGGCAGCCCCATCTCCTCGAGGCAGAGGGCGACCTTCATGGGGTTGGGGCTGAGATTGTAGAAGAATCGAATCACGGCGCTCTCCCTGAACGACCCGGGCAGGATGTCCGGGCCCCGCGCCCGCACAAGGCGCGGCCGCGCAGGGCGGCTATTCCGCGACGATCTTGTAGCCGCGTCCCGGCACCAGCGCGGCGCCCCGCTCCAGCCCGTTGAGGACGAGGAACCGGTCGAGCGCCCGGTCGGGCACCGCCATGCGGCGGGCAAGGTCCTCGGAGCTGGTCGAGGTCGCCTGGACCACCTGCAGCCGCAGAGGGCGCAGGACCGCCTCGTCGGGCGACACGGCGACCAGGGTCGCGGTCCAGCGGCGGAAGGCCGGGTCGGGATCGGTGGCGCCCTTGGCGGCCATGATCATCCGGTAGGTCGAGTCGCCGATCCGGATGGCCGCGAGGCGGAAGGTCCACTCCTTCCCCCGCGACAGCGCGAAGGCCGCGGGGTGGCCCGCGACGTCCCGGGTCTCGAAGCCGGCCGGGTCGAGGGCGTCGTTCCAGCTCGCCTTGAGCACCGCCTCGAGGGGCTGGCCGTCCTTGGCCTCGATCTGGTCGAACAGCAGGCGCCGGGCGCCGTCCGGGGTGGTCCCGAGCACCGCCGAGCGGGTGTTCTCCAGAGTGAAGCCCTCCGGCACCTCGAAGGCGATGCCGAGGCCGGGATGGATGAAGCGGTGCCCGCGCACCGCGCCGTCGCGCGGGTTGTCGCCGTAGGCGAGCCCGTCCACCGCCGCGAGGTAGGCGGCGCGGTCGTCGGTGCCGATGCCCGGCGCGCCGATGCGGCGTGCCGCGCGGGTGACCTGGGTGATGCGCTCGGCCGTGCCCGGATGGGTCGCCAGCATGTCGGGCGCGGCGGCGCTGCCGGCCTTCAGCCCCGTGGAGCGGTTGAGCGCGGCGAGGAAACGCCCGGCCGCGAACGGGTCGTAGCCGGCCTTGGCGAGGGTGCGCACGCCGGTGGCGTCCGCCTCCAGCTCCTGCTCGCGGGAGAACCGGGCGAGGGCGAAGCGCGACTGGCTCTGCAGCTGCGCGCCGGTATCGGGGTCGTTCAGCACGTCGGCCACGACGCGGCTGACGAGCGCCGAGCGCAGCTCGAGCTCGCTGCGGGCCGTGGCGTGGTTGAGGGTCACGTGGGCCATCTCGTGCGCCAGCACGGCGGCCACCTCGGAGGTGTCGCTCGCCAGGGCCACGAGGCCGCGGGTGACGTAGAGCCGCCCGTTCGGCAGCGCGAAGGCGTTGACCACCGGCGAGTCGAGGAGCGTCACCGTGTAGGCTTGGTCGGGCCGGTCGCTGGCCTTCACGAGGCGATCGGTCACCTCGGTCAGCATCCGCGTGACGTTGGGGGCGCGGGCCTCGCCCCCGAAGGAGGCCACGAGCTTGAGGTGGTCGGCATCGGCGGCGCGCTCGCGGCCGGTGGTGCGCGGCGCCTCCGCGGGCACCCGCACCACGGCCGGCCGCACGGTTGCCTCGGTCTGGTCGGCGACGCAGGCGCCGAGCAGCAGGGCGAGGCCGCCCAACGCCGCCGCGCCGAGGGTGCGCCGCCCCGCCGCGCGGGTCCGCCCCGCGCTGATGTGCCCCGTGATCCCGCCCATCGCGATCAGCGCCGCAATCCCCGTTCCCCCTCCGGATCGGCCTCCGGCCGGTCCGTCTCCTCGAGCGTCTCGAGCCCGTCGAGGGCGACCTCCAGGGTCGGGCCGCGCCGGACCTCCAGGAGGCCGCGCACCCGCACGCGCCGGCCCTCGAGCGAGGCCGCACTCAAACCACGGGCGCGCATCATTCGCCAAGTGCGTTTCGATACCGTCACCGTGAGGCCGTCCGTGCCGCGGGCCGCGAAATCGAGATAGGTGCGCGCGCCGCGCTCGCCGACATGGCGGATTCGGCCCTCAGCGACGACGAAATGTCCGACCTTCTCCCGGAGCGCCGGGCCGTCCCCCGCCGCAGGGCGCGCCGCGCTCCAGAGGCCGAGCCCGCGCGCGCGGGCGGCCGCCTCCACGAGGCGCAGGCCGGGCCGGCAGAGCGAATCGGCCTCGTTCGCGTCCGCGTACGCGAGGCCGGCCCCGATGAGGCCGCCCGCCAGATCCGCGCCCGACAGATCCGCGCTCTCCGCGATGTCGCTCTCCGCGACCAGGAGGTCGGCCCGCGCGCGCTCCCACCGGTCGGGCTGCCCGCGGGGAACCACCGTGACCCGGGCGCCCCGCCGGGTCTCGAGCCAGGCCCGCGCGGCGGACGCGGCCTCCGGCGTGTCCGGCCAGCGCAGCGAGTCCAGCACCGCGCGGAGGCCCGAGACCATACGGATCTCCCCGCGGGGCCCGATTTCCGCCACCACCTCGTCGCGCGCCGGCCCGGTCGCGCACGCCGACGGCCCGGCGCCAGGCGCGGCGCGTGCCGGACAGGGCGGCGCCGCGGCGAGCGCCGCCGCCAACAAGATCGCCATCGAGGTCGCCAGCGGGCGTCCCCGCACGACCGCCGCGCGCCCGCGCATCGGTTCCCCCCGCGATCGCGGCCTCCGGCACCGCGCCGCCCCACCGGTCGCGGTTGGCCTCGGCCGGCGAGAATGCTATGGAGCGCCGGTCGTCTCCGTAGCTCAGCTGGACAGAGCACAGGTTTCCTAGAAGGTTCAATTGGGCGTCGCGCCGGGAAACCGCGCGACGGATCCGCTCAAAGTCGGGGAAAGCTTCCGGCATCGACGCGCCGCCGTCCGATGCTCTGCCGATCCCGAGCCAAGCCCGCGCGGCGCCCCGGCGTTCTGCGGGAAGGTGTAGAGACTAGACGGGCGGCACCTACCGGTTGGATGCAGTCCAGCCCACGGTGAAGGGATAGTCCAGGCCACGAACGCGGACCTTCGGGGCGCGGCGGCGAAAGCCGAAGTGGTATGAAACCTGGGGTCGCAGGTTCGAGCCCTGCCGGGGACACCAAGTTGTCTATTCTTGCAGATCTCCCGGCCGCAGAGCCATGAGCAAATCGTCCACCACGTCGAACGCCTGCCGGTGACAAGTACCGAGGGGCGCGCTAAGCTTTGCCGCCAGGATTCATGGCAGGGGGTGGACGAGCACTTCATGGCGGGCCAGAAGACCGATCAGCGCGACGTCTATGTCGGGCAACGCATCGCCGAGCAGCGCCGCAAGGCATCGCTCACACAGCGCCGCGTCGCGCAGAGCTTCGGTATGTCTGCAGCTCAGCTCCAGAAGTACGAGAAGGGAACCAACCGGATCAGCGCCGTCCATCTCGACATCTTCTCGCGCATGACCGGTGTGCCGATGGATTACTTCTTCAAAGGAATGCCCCGGAACGATGACTTCATCGCGCCGGGCTTCAGCGAGCGCGAGCAGTCGACCCTGTCGGAAGCCGGGCTGAAGGGGCTGGCGGAAGTCGTGGGCCGCCACATCACCGAGAACTTCTCCGAGGAGGCGCGCCGCGACGTGGCCGACGCCATCCGGGCCCTCGAGAGCAAGCTCGGCGGCTGAGGGCAGGGGTGAGCCCCGGGGCACTGCGCGATCGTTTTTCCGGTCGCTTCGTCCGGTATAGCGGATCCGTTCGTTCCTCCATCTTGACCGGCCCCCGGCCGGGTGCGAGAACCCCGGCCCCATGAAGGGTCAAACGCCGCGATCGCGACGGCGTACCTCTGCAGCCGAGGCCGTCCGATGCCGCGTTCCAACTACCTGTTCACCAGCGAGTCCGTGTCCGAGGGACACCCCGACAAGGTCTGCGACAGGATCTCGGACACCGTGGTCGACGCCTACCTCGCGGCGATGCCGGAGGCGCGGCTCGGCGTCGAGACACTCGCCACGACCAACCGCATCGTCATCGCCGGCGAGGTGCGCGGACCCGATTCGGTGACCTTCAAGGACCTCGAGGCCCTGACCCGCGAGGCCGTGAAGGACATCGGCTACGAGCAGTCCGGCTTCCACTGGAAGAACAACGACGTCGCGATCCACCTGCACGCCCAGTCGGCCGACATCGCCCAGGGCGTGGACGCGGCCGGCAACAAGGACGAGGGCGCGGGCGACCAGGGCATCATGTTCGGCTACGCCGCCGACGAGACGCCCGAGCTGATGCCGGCGCCGATCTTCTACGCCCACAAGATCCTCAAGGACCTCGCCGACGCCCGCAAGGCGAAGCAGGGCGACGCCGCCAAGCTCGGCCCCGACGCCAAGAGCCAGGTCACGGTCCGCTACGAGAACGGCCGCCCGGTCGAGGTGACCCAGATCGTGCTGTCGACCCAGCACCTCGACGAGTCCCTCGATTCCGCGGACGTCCGCGCCATCGTCGAGCCCTACATCCTGAAGGCGCTGCCGCAGGGCTGGGTCAACGAGGGCACGGTCTGGCACGTGAACCCGACCGGCAAGTTCGTGATCGGCGGCCCGGACGGCGACGCCGGCCTCACCGGCCGCAAGATCATCGTCGACACCTACGGCGGCGCGGCCCCGCACGGCGGCGGCGCGTTCTCCGGCAAGGACCCGACGAAGGTCGACCGCTCGGCGGCCTACGCGGCGCGCTACCTCGCCAAGAACGTGGTGGCCGCGGGCCTCGCCAGCCGCGCCACGATCCAGCTCGCCTACGCCATCGGCGTGTCGAAGCCGCTCTCGATCTACGTGGACCTGCACGGCACCGGCACGGTCGACGAGGCCAAGCTCGAGGCTGTGCTGATGGACGCCATGGACCTGTCGCCCCGCGGCATCCGCACGGCGCTCAGCCTGAACAAGCCGATCTACGCGCGCACCTCGGCCTACGGCCATTTCGGCCGCGCCCCCGAGGCCGACGGCGGCTTCTCGTGGGAGCGCACCGACCTCGCCGGCAAGCTGAAGTCGGCGCTGGCCTGAGGGCGGCTTCCGCTCGGCCCCGGGCCGACGCGCGGGCCGGAGATCGGCGGCGCGCCGGGGTGACGTGAAGGCGGTGCGGGCGGTGCTTTGAGCGCCGCCCGGTCCCGGACGCTCCGCGGCCCGCGATCCCGTCCGGGCGCTGGCGGCGCGGTGCGTTAGGCGCCGCGGCGTCCGCGCGGGTGCCGCGCCACCCGATCGTGCCGCGTCGTGGCGTGCCGGGCGTGCTGTCCCGGATGGCATCCCACCGACGCGCCCCGTCTCCGGTCGTGACCCGGGACGCGTCCCATCTCCGAGGTAGACTGAGCCGGTGGACACTGACGCCCCTGGACGCTCCGACCACCCGGTCGAGGAGCCGGAGCGCGCCTTCTTCGGGCGCCGCAAGGGCAAGCGCCTGCGCGGGCAGCAGGAGCGCCGGCTCGCCGAGCTGCTGCCGAGCCTGCGGGTCGACCTGCCGCCGGGCGACGCGATCCTCGATCCGCGCGCGCTGTTCCCCGCCATGCCGGCGCCGCCGGAGGCGCTGTGGCTGGAGATCGGCTTCGGCGGCGGCGAGCACCTCGCCGCCCAGGCGGCCGCGCATCCGGCCGTCGGCATCATCGGCGCCGAGCCCTTCGTCAACGGCGTGGTCAAGCTGCTGGCGGCGATCGAGGCGCGTGCGCTGCGCAACGTCCGCATCCGCGACGAGGACGTGACCGCCCTGCTGGCGCGCCTGCCGGATGCCTGCCTCGACCGGGTCTACCTGCTCTATCCCGATCCCTGGCCCAAGCGGCGGCAGCGCAAGCGCCGGTTCGTCTCCGACGCGTCGCTCGCCGAGATCGGCCGGGTCCTGAAGGACGGCGGCCTGTTCCGCTTCGCCAGCGACATCGACGACTATGCCGGCTGGACGCTCGTCCGGGCCGCGCGGTGCCCGGTCCTCGCCTGGACGGCGCGCGACGCGCGGGACTGGACGCGGCCGTTCCCGGGCTGGCCCGGCACGCGCTACGAGGCCAAGGCGCTGGCAGCGGGCCGCCGGCCCACCTATCTGGAATTCGCCCGCCGCCCCCGCTGAGAGCCCCTGCGGTCGGGTCGCGCGGGTGCCCGGTCGCCGCAGGCGGAGCGGAACGCCTTGCCACAGTCACGCTCGGGCGCCATCCTCAGGGCCCGCCGCGGTCCGGGATCGTGGCGGGAGGGGGCTCATCTCCGGCGGGAGCGCGCCACGGCGCGTTCGAGGATTCTTCCGAGTGAATGAGAGGGTGGGTCAGGACCCGGCGGCGGAGGACCCGTTGCGCGCCGGCTTCGACGAGGCCGCGATCGGCCTCGCCGTGCTGTCGGCGGACGAGGCGGGGATCGTCGCCGCCAACCGGGCCCTGCACGATCTCGCCGGCTGGCCGCCCGGCACCCTGCCCGGGCGCGCGGCCGCCGAACTCCTGGGCGAGGGGCCGGAGGGGCTCCGGGACGGTCTCCAGGTCTGGCGCCGGGCGGACGGCACGCCCCTCGACGTGCGGGTCCGGCGCGCGGGCCGGACCCTGGCGGTCGAGACGGTCGACGTGGACGCGGCGGCCCATTCCGAGGCGAACCGCGAGGCCCTCGCGGCCGCCGGGCTCGGGGAATGGCGCTGGGACCGCGCGACCGGCCTCCTCACCCTGTCGCGCCGCGCCGCCCGCATCCTCGGGCGCCCGCCGGGCCGTTCCGTCTCGTGGGAGGAGCTGAAGACCGGCCTGTCGCCGGCGGAGCTCGCGCGCCTGAGCGCGCTGATCGGCGAGGCCGACGGGACCGACGAGCCCTACCAGTTCGACACGGCCACGACGGTGGCCGGGCGGACCGTGATCCTGCGGGTGCGGGGGCAGGCCGTGCCGGGCCCCGACGGCGCGCCGATCGGCATGGTCGGCGTCCTCCAGGACATCACCACGCGGGTCGAGGCCCGGGACGAGATCCTGTCCCGCGATCAGCGCCTGCGGGTCGCCACCACGGTCGCCCGGCTCGGCATCTTCGAGTGGCACATGCTCGAGGACCAGGCGATCTGGGAGAATGAGCACATGTACGAGATCTTCGGGCACGCGCCCGAGGACGGGACGATCGGCAAGACCGAGTTTCTCAACGACATCCTCCACCCGGACGACCGCCCCGCGGTCCGGCGGGCGATCTCCAAGGCGCTGCGGGAGGACGGGGACCTGCACATCAGCGGCCGGATCCGGCGCAAGTCCGACGGCGTGTGGCGCACGATCGACATGGCCGGCCGGTTCGAGCGCGACGCCCCCGGCCGCCTGCCGCGCCGCCTGATCGGCGTCGTCGCGGACGTGACCGACCGTCGGGTCGCGGAGGAGCGCCAGAGCCTGCTGATCCGCGAGCTGCACCACCGGGTGAAGAACACGCTGGCGACCGTCCAGGCCATCGTGGGCTCCACCGCGCGGACGGCGTCCAGCATCGAGAGCTTCTACGAGGCCTTCGTCGGGCGGATCAAATCCCTGGCGCACACGCACTCGGTGCTCACCGAGGACACGTGGCAGACGGCGTCGATCGCCAATCTCCTGCGCAACGAGCTGAAGCCCTACGCGGAGGTGGCCCCGGACGGCGCCGCCGAGGGGCGCATCAGCCTCGACGGGCCGGCGATCGACCTGCCCTCCGAGATCGCGGTGCCGATCGGCATGGCGATCCACGAGCTGACCACCAACGCGGCGAAGTACGGGGCCCTGTCGAACCGCACCGGCCGGGTGGCGGTGGAATGGTCCCTGGAGCCCGGCGGCCCGGCCGGGATCCTGCGGTTCTCCTGGCGCGAGACCGGCGGGCCGCCGGTCGCGCCGCCGAGCCGCCAGGGCTTCGGCTCGCGCCTGCTGCAGCGGGTCCTGATCACCCAGGTCCAGGCCGAGGTGACCACCGACTACGCCCCCGGGGGCTTCTCCCTGACCATGCGGGCCCCGATCCCGCCGCGCAACGACAGCCTCAACCCGCTGGTGTGACGCCGCGGCCGTCCCCGGGGCGGGTTCAGGCCGCGCCGCGGGTCCCGGACTCGCCGCCGCCGTCCACGAAGGCCTTCAGCTCGTCGAGGGACGCGAAGGTGAAGCGGCCCTGCGGCGTCTCCGCCTCGATCGAGCCGTCCTCGAACATCACGTAGGTGTTGCCGCCGGAGGCGTAGCGCCCCACGACGGTGCGCGGGGCGGCCGGCGGGGCCGGCTCCGGCTCGGGGGGCGTGTCGAGGCTCGGGCGCAGGGCCGGCGCCTCGTCCGCGGCCGTCGTCCCGGGCTCCCCGCGGGGCTCCTCCCGCGGCTCCTCCCGGAGGGGCGGCTCGGGGGCGGCGAACAGGTCGTCCTCGGGCGCGATCGCGCGCTCGCTCGGCGCGTCCGGCTCGGGTCGGCGGTCCGCCTCCGGGACGCGGACGGGCGGGACCACGGGCGCCGGCTCGGCCGGAACCGGCTTCGGGGTCTCGACCGCGCCGGGTTCCGGGAAGGGGGCGCGGGCCTCGTCGGCCCGGAGCTCCAGGCTCGGCTCGATCCGGGGCCGCTCGGGATCGAAGGCCGGCTCGACCACCGACGGAACGATGAAGGCGGGCGCCGCCGGCAGGACCGGCGGCAGCCGGGTCCGGGCCTCGTCGACGGGGGCCGGTGCCGGTGCCGCGGCGGGGGCCGGCCGCGCGCCGGCCGCCGGGGCGCGCCCGAGCGCGCGCTCCACCCGCCGGAAGCCGAGCGCCACGACGCCGAGGCCGAGGAGCACCGCGCCCGACGAGGCCGCGACCGACCCCGCGATCACCATCGCGAGCCCGCTCTCCAGACGCACGTACGGGAAGCCCTGGATCACGGCGGCGCAGCCCCCGATGATCATGGCGGCGGCGAGCGCGAACAGCGCAGCGATCATGGTACTCTCTGACACGGGCCGGCTGACGGCCGGCGCTCAAGGCGTGCCGCACAGTAAGGCCTAGCCGTCATATTGCAAAACTCGGGACCGAGATGCCGGGGAAACCGGAATAGTCCGGATCTGCGCCGGCTATCTCCGGGCCGGCCGAGCCGCCGCGTGCCGGCGATCTGCGGAACTTCCCGCGCCGCCGTGGCGGAACGGCGTTGCCGTCCCGCGGCCACCGACTTACCTAGCGGGCTCTCGACTCGGGAGCCCCCGCCGGGGACGAGGCCGCCCCCTGCTTAGCGGAGATAGACGCGATGACCTTCACCCTGCCGGAACTGCCCTACGCCTACGACGCGCTGGGGCCGTACATGTCGAAGGAGACCCTCGAGTTCCACCACGACAAGCACCACAAGGCCTACGTCGACACGGGCAACAAGCTGCTTGAGGGCACGGATCTCCAGGGCAAGAGCGTCGAGGAGATCGTCAAGGCCGCCTACAACACGAATCAGCCGCTCTTCAACAACGCCGGCCAGCACTACAACCACATCCACTTCTGGCAGTGGATGAAGCCGAACGGCGGCGGCGCGATCCCGGGCGCGCTGGCCAAGAAGATCGACGAGGATCTCGGCGGCGCCGAGAAGTTCAAGGCGGACTTCATCCAGGCGGGCGTCGGCCAGTTCGGCTCGGGCTGGGCGTGGCTCGCCGTCAAGGACGGCAAGCTCGCGATCATGAAGACCCCGAACGGCGAGAACCCGCTGGTCCACGGCGCCAAGCCGATCCTCGGCGTCGACGTGTGGGAGCACTCCTACTACATCGACTACCGCAACCGCCGTCCCGACTACCTGAAGGCGTTCATCGAGAACCTCGTGAACTGGGAGCACGTGGAGAAGATGTACGCCGAGGCGACCCGCTGAGGCGTATCGCCGGTGCCGCGGATCCTGTGTCCGCGGCACCCTTGAGGTGGCGCACGAAACCGGCTCTTGATGCGCGCGACGCCGGCTGACCCGGTGCAGATGGGGCCGGCCATTTCCTCTCGATCGACACGCGCGACGCTTCGACCGTGCTCCCGCCCGCCCCCGTTGCGGGGGGAGGTGGTGGGCGAGCGCCCCAACCCATGATCCGCTCGATCCTGTCGGTTGGCGGCTGGACCCTGGTCTCCCGCGTCACCGGCTTCGCCCGCGACGTGGTCATGGCCGCCGTGATGGGCGCCGGGCCGCTGGCGGACGCCTTCGTGGTCGCCTTCCGGCTCCCGAACCATTTCCGCGCGATCTTCGGCGAGGGCGCGTTCAACACCGCCTTCGTGCCGGCCTATGCCGGGCTCGCGGAGGCCGGCGAGCCCGGGGCGGCGCACCGCTTCGCCGACCGCGTCTTCACCCTGATGCTGATCGTGCAGCTCGTGCTGCTCAATCTCGCCCTGCCGGCCATGCCCTGGGTGGTCCACGCCCTGGCGCCGGGCTTCGCCGAGGACGGCGAGCGCTTCCAGCTCGCCGTGGCGCTGACCCGCATCACCTTCCCGTACCTGCTGTTCATGACGCTGGTGACGCTGCTGTCGGGCATCCTGAACGCCCACCGGCACTTCGCCGTGGCGGCGGGCGCCCCGGTCCTGCTCAATCTCGCCATGCTGGCGGCCCTGGGGTTGAGCTTCCTGTTCCCGAACGCGGCCTACGCCGCCGCCTGGGGCGTCGCGGTCTCGGGCGTGCTCCAGTTCGGGCTGCTGTGGTGGGGCTGCCGCCGCGTCCGCGTGATGCCGGACCTCGCGGTGCCGCGCCTCGATCCCGCGCTCAAGCGCTTCTTCGTCGTGCTCGGGCCGGCGGTGATCGGCTCGGCCGGCTTCCAGATCGCGGCCTTCGCCGACACGATCATCGCGAGCTGGCTGCCCACCGGGGCGGTCTCGGCGCTCTACTACGCCGACCGGCTCTACCAGCTGCCCTTCGGCGTCATCGCCATCGCGGCCGGCACCGTGCTGCTGCCCGAGATGAGCCGCCGGATCGCGGCCGGCGACGTCGCCGGCGCCCACGCGGCCCAGAACCGGGCCGCGGGCTTCTCCCTGGCCCTCTCGGCGCCGTTCACCGTGGCGTTCCTGACCATCCCGGGCCTGATCATGGCGGCGCTGTTCCAGCGCGGCGCCTTCAGCGCCGAGGACGCGGCGCGGGCGGCCTCGGTGCTGGCGGCCTACGGCCTCGCGCTGCCGGCCGTCGTGCTGGTGCGCAGCGCCGTGGCGAGCTTCTACGCGCGCCAGGACACGAAGACGCCGCTCTGGGCCTCCCTGACCGCGATCGGCGTCAACGTCGCCCTGAAGCTGTGGCTCACCGGCCCCTACGGCGTCACCGGCCTCGCGCTCGCCACCGCGGTCGCCCAGTGGGTGAACCTGCTGCTGCTGCTCGTCCTGGCCAAGCGCCGGGACTGGACGGCGCCGGGGCGCACGCTCGGGCTCACCGTCGCGGGGGTGGCGCTGGCCTGCCTCGGGCTGGCGGCGGTCGCCGTCTACGGCCAGGGGCTCGTCCAGGCGCTGGTGCCGGCCCTGCCGCACGGGCGCGATCTCGTCGTCCTGGCGGTGCTGGGGCTCGTCGGGGCCCTGGTCTACGGCGGCCTGCTGGCGGGCCTGTTGCACCTGTTCGGCCTGCGCCTGCGCCGGGCCTGAGTGACCCGGCCGGGCTCGCCGCCGCGCGGGTCCGGCCCCAGATCGGGCGAGAGCACCCAGTGAGGACCGCCATGACCGACGCACCGAATCCCCTCGCGGGCGTGAAGGCCGCGGTGTTCGACGCCTACGGAACGCTGTTCGACGTGAACGCCGCGGTCCAGCGCTACGCCGAGGCGGTGGGTCCGGACGCCGCCCACCTCTCCGAGGTCTGGCGCAACAAGCAGCTCGAGTACAGCTGGACCCTGTCGCTCATGGGCCAGTACGCCGCCTTCTGGGACCTCACCGTGCGGGCCCTCGACTACGCCCTGGCGGTCCACTCGAACGTCGATCCCGGCCTGCGCGAGCGGCTCCTCGACGCCTACCGGGACCTCGAGGCCTACCCGGAGGTCCCGGGCGTGCTGGCGGCCCTGCGCAAGCGCGGCATCCGCACCGCCGTCCTCACCAACGGCAACGCCGCCATGGTCGACCGGGCGGTCGCCTCCGCGGGGCTGGCCGACCACCTCGACGCGGTCCTCTCGGTGGACGACGCGCAGGTGTTCAAGACCCATCCCGACGCCTACCGGATCGCCCTGACCCGGCTGGCGGTGGGGCAGGGCGACGTGCTGTTCTGCTCGTCGAACCGCTGGGACGTGGCGGGGGCGGGGGCCTTCGGGTTCCGGACCGCCTGGGTCAACCGCAGGGGCCTGCCCGACGAGTACGCGGATCTGGCGCCCACGACGGTGGTGGGATCTCTCGACGGGCTGCTCTGAAGGGGGATCTGCGGCAGCCGCGTCCGGCGCGGGAAGTGCCCATTCCGTCCTTGCGAGCGCAGCGAAGCAATCCAGGGACACGGCTACTTCCGGGCAAAGCGCGCTGCCCTGGGTTGCTTCGCTGCGCTCGCAAGGACGGCAGCGCCTCACCTCAGGCCGGAGCGACCGCGGGCCGCCTTATCCGGCACACAATTCAATTGGCCCACTTCGCGGATTCTTAATCCTCCCGGTGTTGGATCATCCTCAACACGAACGGGAGATGTTTCGCGTGTCCTTGAACGGTTCCTTCACGACGATCCGCGCTGGGGCCGCAGCCCTCGCGGTCACCCTGGTGCTCGGGGCGGTCGCCCCGGCCACCGCCCGCGACCAGACCGGCGCCATCGTCGGCGGCCTCGCGGCCGGCGTCGTCGGCGGCATGGTCGGCAGCGCGCTCGTCAACGGCGCGAACCAGCCGCCCCCGCCGCCGCCGGAGTACCGCCCGCGCCGGGTCGTGGTCGAGGAGCCCGAGACCATCGTGGTGCGCGAGCGCCGCGGCCCGATCTGCCACTACGAGCGCCGCAAGGAGTGGCTCGGCGACGGCGAGTTCACCTACCGCCGCGTCGAGGTCTGCGAGTAAACCGCGTCCGCGGTTATCGGATCGGCGCCGCGTCCCCCGGGGGCGCGGCGCGTCTCATTTCACGACCAGCCAGTCCTCGACCACGAGGGCGTCGAGGCCGGTGGTGTAGAACATCAGGATCGCGTCCTCCGCGCCGTGGAGGATCGGCTTGCCCATCACGTTGAAGCTCGTGTTGAGCAGGATCGGCACGCCGGTGATCGCCGCGAAGGCGCCGATCAGGGCCGCGTAGGCCGGGTTGCGCGCCGCCGTGACGCTCTGGAGCCGGCCGGTGCCGTCTTCGTGCACCACCGCCGGCACCCGGGCGCGGACCGCCTCGCGCCAGACCAGGGTCCGCTCCATGTAGGGGCTGTCGGCGTAATCCTCGAACCAGTCCGGCCCGGCCTCCGCCAGGATCGACGGCGCGAACGGCCGGAACGCCTCCCGGTACTTCACCTTGGCGTTGAGCGCGTCCTTGGCGCCCTCTGGCCGCGGATCGGCCAGGATCGACCGGTTGCCGAGCGCCCGGGGCCCGAACTCCGCCCGGCCCTGCACCCAGCCGACGAGGCCGCCCTCGGCCAGGATCCGCGCCGCCGCGCGGGTCGCCTCCGCGTGGCCGACGCGCCGAGCGCGGGGCTCCTGCTCGGCGAGCCGCTCCATCGGCGCCGTGGAGACCCGCGAGCCGAGATAGGGCGTGAGCGGCCGGGCGGCGGGCGGCGGCCCGGCCCAGTCCGGATGGTCCTCCGCGTAGGCGAGCCACGCCGCGCCGACCGCATTGCCGTCGTCCGCCGGGGCCGAGGGCACGTGCAGCCGGGTGAAGCCGGACCGGCCGAGCACCCGGCCGTTGTAGGAGGAGTTCAGCCCGCAGCCGCCGGCGATCACGAGGTTCTCGGACGGCGCCAGCGCGTGGGCCTCCGCCACCAGCGCGTCCATCAGCGTCGCGAACAGGTCCTGGCCGCAGCGGGCGAGGTCGGGCCAGCCGTTCTCCAGGGCATCGGCGGGGCGGCGGGCGCGGATCTCCGCGGCGACCGCCCGGATCGTCTCCGCGTCGGCGTAGCGCAGGCGGTGGCCCTCGACCGTGCAGAGCCGGCCGAGCAGGGCGGCGAGGTCCGGGTCGGGCCGGCCGTAGGGGGCGAGCCCCATGATCTTCCACTCCTCGCCCTTCACCTGATCGAAGCCGGCGAGGTCGGTGATCAGCCCGTACAGGAAGCCCAGCGAGCCGCGCCCGCGGTGGCGGCGCAGCTCCGTGATCCGGCCGCCCTCCAGGCGGTAGATCGCCGCCGCACCGGTCTCGCCCATGCCGTCGACCACCAGGGCGGTGGCCGTCTCGAAGGGGCTGCCCCAGAGGCCGTAGGCGGCGTGGCACAGGTGGTGCGGGTAGCGCCGCTGCCCGGCGATCGTCGCCCGGGGCGCCGCGCCGCTGATCCGCGCCTCCTGGTTCAGGGCCAGCAGGGTGCCGTGGCCGGCCCGCTCCTGCGCGCCGTGGAGGTCGGCGATGAACACCCGCTCGGCCTGCTCGGGCACGAAGGAGCGGTTGAGCGCCGTGGTGTGGGCGGCGAGCGCCATCAGGTCGAAGGCCCCGGCACCGGCCTGGCCGCGCAGGAAGTCGGTGAATTGCGGGCCCCAGGTCGAGGCGACGACGAGTTCCGAGCCCGGCGGGACGTGCGCCTTCAGCAGTGCGGCCATCTGCGACGGGGCGTCCGGCTCGCAGTTCGGCGCGCGCTTGTACTGCAGGGCGCGCTCCGCCGCCTCGGCGAAGAGCAGGGTGCCGTCGGGCCCGACCAGGGCGAGGGCCGGGTCGTGGAAGGTGGTGGCGAGGCCGAGATAGAAGCGCATGCCCACGGGGGGTAGCGCATTTTCGCGCCGGACGGAGCCCGGCACGTGGAAGAGGTGCCGTCCTTGCGCCGCCGTCCTTGCGCCGCCGTCATTGCGAGCGGAGCGAAGCAATCTAGACGGCGCCACGCTTCCCGATGTTCCGCTGCACTGGGTTACTTCGCTGCGCTCGCAATGACGAAGCGCGCCGCCCGCTAGTGCGGGGCGACGCGGCGCTTCGCGACGAGGAGGATCGCCGCGCCGGCGAGTCCCGACAGGGCCGAGCCCGCGAGCACGCCGAGCTTCACGGCGGTCTCGTGCTGCGGGTCCGGGAAGGCGAGGCCGCCGATGAACAGGCTCATGGTGAAGCCGATGCCGCACAGGACCGCGACCCCGTAGACCTGCCCCCAGCCGGCCCCGGCCGGGCGCTTGGCCCATCCCAGCGCCACGGCCAGCCGCAGGCTCGCGAACACGCCGGCCTGCTTGCCGAGGAACAGGCCCGCCGCGATGCCGAGCGTCACCGGCTGGAGCAGGGCCTCGGGGGTGAGGCCGGAGAGGTCCACGCCGGCATTGGCGAAGCCGAAGACCGGGACCACCCCGTAGGTGATCCAGGGGGCGAGGGCGTGCTCTAGCCGGTGCAGGGGCGAGTGCGCGTCCTCCGGCCGGCCCGGGCTGACCCGGATCGGGATCGTGAGCGCGAGCAGCACGCCCGCGATCGTCGCGTGGATCCCGGAGCGGAGCACGAGGACCCACAGCACGAGGCCGAGGAGCCCGTAGGCCGGGAGCCACCCGATCCCCGCCCGGTTGAGGCCGTAGAGGGCGGCCAGCACCAGGGCGGCGAGCCCCAGCATGGTGAGGTCGAGGCCGGAGCTGTAGAACAGCGCGATTACCACCACGGCGCCGAGGTCGTCGACGATGGCGACCGCGCTGAGGAAGATCTTGAGGGAGACCGGCACCCGCGACCCGAGGAGCGCCAGGACGCCCAGCGCGAAGGCGATGTCGGTGGCGGCCGGGATCGCCCAGCCCCGCAGGGTGCCGGCCCCGAGATTGGTGAGCGCGTAGAATGCGGCCGGGACCGCCATGCCGCCGAGCGCGGCGAAGCCCGGCAGGACCCGGTCGGGCCAGGTCCGCAGCCGCCCGTCGAGGGCCTCGCGCTTGATCTCCAGGCCGACCAGCAGGAAGAACCCGGCCATCAGGCCGTCGTTGATCCAGTGCTGCACGCTCATCGGGCCGAGTTCGGCGTGGAGGGCGTGCGCGTAGGTGTCCGCGAGCGGCCCGTTGGCGACGACCAGCGCCAGGGCCGCCGCCGCCATCAGGATCAGCCCGCCCGCCGCCTCGCCGGCGAGCAGCGTGCGGATGATCGAGAGGGGGCGGGGCCTCCGCCTCGGAGGGGCGCGGTCAGGTGCGGGCGAGGTCATCGCGACACGCCTTGCCGCGCATCGGAGACGCGCGCAACCGCGCGGCCGCGACCGTTACGACGTCCGCCCCAGGGCCGCGCGGATCAGCGCCAGCCCGTCCGCGCTCGACCACGCGGCCGGCCCCTTCATCACCCCGATCGTGCAGCCCTGCGCGTCGACCAGCATCGTGGTCGGCAGGCCGGGCGATTGCGTGTCGCGCTGGAGGATCGGCAGCACGCGGCCGCCGGGATCGGCGTAGAAGGCGAGGTCGTGGATGCCCGCCTGCTTCAGCCATTCCGACGGCTTCTCGAGGTTGCGCGTGTCGACGTTGATGGCGACGACCTGGAAGTCGGGCCCGCCGAGCTGCGCCTGGAGCCGGTCAAGGGCCGGCATCTCGGCCTTGCAGGGCGCGCACCACGTCGCCCAGAGATTCACGAGGAGCAGCCGGCCCCTGAGGTCGGCGAGGCCGGTCTCGGCGCCGTCCGGCCCCTTGAACCGGATGTCCGGCGCGGGCCGGGCCTGCGGCGGGGCCTGCATGGCGGCGACCTCGCCCTTCGCGGCCGCATCGACCCGGGCGAGCGCCGGCTTGGCGGCGGCGCAGGGCTGAAGGGCGCCGCCCGTGTTGCCGGGCAGGAGACCGCTCCCGTATAGGGCGAGGCCGAGGACGGCGAGCGCGGCGACGCCCGCGCCGGCCAGGATGGGCGTGCGGCCGGGCATCAGGCTCGGGCCTCGGGACGGTCAGGGCGCGGAAGGATCGACATGAGCAACCGGATGTGGGGCGGCCGCTTCGCGAGCGGCCCGGCGGAGATCATGGAGGAGATCAACGCCTCCATCGGGTTCGACAAGCGCCTCGCGCCCCAGGATATCCGCGGCTCGCTGGCGCATGTGGCGATGCTGGGCCAAGCCGGCATCCTGCCGGCGGAGGATGTGGCCGCGATCGAGGCCGGGCTCAAGTCCGTGCGCGACGAGATCGAGGGTGGAAGCTTCGCGTTCAAGCGCGAGCTCGAGGACATCCACATGTCCGTGGAGAGCCGGCTGACCGAGATCGTCGGCCCGGCCGCCGGGCGCCTGCACACGGCGCGCTCGCGCAACGACCAGGTCGCCACCGACATGAAGCTCTGGGTGCGCGACACCCTCGATTCCCTCGACCAGCAGGCCGCCGACCTGCAGCGCGCCCTCAGCCAGGCGGCGCTGAAGCACGCCGGCACCGTGATGCCGGGCTTCACCCATCTCCAGTCGGCCCAGCCGGTGACCTTCGGCCATCACTGCCTCGCCTATGTCGAGATGCTGGCCCGCGACCGGGGCCGGTTCCGCGACGCCCGGGCGCGGCTCAACGAGTGCCCGCTCGGCGCCGCCGCGCTCGCCGGAACGTCCTTCCCGATCGACCGGCACGCCACGGCGGCGGCCCTCGGCTTCGACCGGCCGACCGCCAACTCCCTCGACTCGGTCGCCGACCGCGACTTCGCCCTGGAGGCGCTGGCGGCGGCCTCGATCTGCGCCGTGCACCTGTCGCGCTTCGCCGAGGAGCTGGTGGTCTGGACCTCGGCCCAGTTCAACTTCGTGCGGCTGTCGGACGGGTTCACGACCGGCTCGTCGATCATGCCGCAGAAGCGCAACCCCGACGCCGCCGAGCTGGTGCGCGCGAAGAGCGGCCGGATCATCGGCGCGCTGACCGGCCTGCTCATCGTCATGAAGGGCCTGCCGCTCGCCTACTCGAAGGACATGCAGGAGGACAAGGAGGGCACGTTCGACGCGCTCCAGGCCCTGTCCCTGTGCCTCGCCGCCATGACCGGCATGGTGAAGGACCTGGAGCCCAACGCCGAGGTGCTCGGCCGAGCCGCCGGCTCCGGCTACGCCACCGCCACCGACCTCGCCGACTGGCTGGTGCGCGAGCTCGGGCTGCCGTTCCGTCAGGCACACCACGTCACCGGCCGCCTCGTCGGCGCGGCCTCCGCCAAGGGCGTCGGGCTCGAAGAGCTGTCGCTGCCCGAGATGCAGGAGGCGGAGCCGCGGATCACCGAGGCGGTCTACGCGGTGCTGGGCGTCGAGAACTCGGTGGCGAGCCGCACCAGCTACGGCGGCACCGCGCCCGACAACGTCCGGCGCCAGGCGCAGGCCTGGATCGAGCGGCTGGGCTGAGCCGTCGCGACCGGCGCCGGCTGGCGCCGGCTGGCGCTTCGCGCCGCTAGCCCCTGAGGGTTGCCGGGGGCCTGCGGCCCGCCGCTCCGACCGTGGGGTGGCCCCCCGGTCGCCTCGGATCGGGTAACGGGCCCCCGCTCATCCACAGGACCGCTCAAAATTGTGCATTGCAACCCTCGGCCCGCCCGCGCGTTCACCGTCTGGCTAAGTCCGCTCAGCTACAAGCTTCGCCGTCTGGATCGGAGTTCGCAGGATGCCTGTCGAGAGTTGGCTGAACACGGAGGAGGTGCCGGATTTCGCGGCGCACGCCACGGCGATGATCGACGCCGCCCTGACCGGTTCGGGCCTGACGCGCGAGTCCTACTGGGCCGCCGTGCGCAAGGGCTACAACACCCCCTACAACGATCCGCCCCGCAAGGCCGCTCCGCCGGTCCGGCCGAACGCGATCGCGGTGCCCGCCGGCCCGGCGGTCGAGGCGCTGCCGGTCCCGGCCGGCGTCATCGCGGCCCGGGCGACGGAAGCCCGCGCCGTCTGATTGTCGACGGATCCCGCCTCGCCATCTTGCCGACGTTTTACGCAAGCTTCACTAATCCCGAACCCCGGTCCGGCTCCTGACGGAGCCGCCCGTCGTCAGGAAGTGAAGATGGTCCGCGTCCCCCGCTCGCTCCCGGTCGGAGCTCTCGCCCTGCTCGCCTCCGGGCTGGTTACCGGCCTCGTCGGAGGTGTGCTCGGCGGGACCTGCCTGGTCGCGACCGCGGCCCACGCCCAGGACGCGGCGGCGGCCCCGGACGCGGGGGGCGGCGACGCGGCCCCGTCGCGGCGCGGGCGGCGGCACGGCCGCGAGCGGAGCAAGCGCGCCGAGAAGAAGACCGCGACCCCGCCGGGGATGCAGCAGGCCACCCCGGTGGCGATCTTCGGCGACTGGAACGTGTTCGTGAACGGCGACGGCCGCAACAAGCTCTGCTACGCGATCGCGCAGCCGCAGACGCGCTCGCCCAAGACCCTGAAGCGCGACACCGCCTACCTGTTCGTGAGCGTGCGCAAGGGCGAGAACATCCAGAACGAGGTGGCGGTGATGCTGGGCTTCCCGTCGAAGCCCGCGGCCTCCCAGGTCAAGCCCGGCTCCGCGGCCGCGCCGACCGACCCGAGCCTCAACCTCGGCGCCAGCCGCTACGGCCTCGTGGTCAAGGACGGCAATGCCTGGCTGCAGAACCCCGCCGAGGAGGCGCGGGTCGTCTCCGAGATGAGCGCCCGCAACCCGAAGATCATCATCAAGGCCACGTCGATGCGCGGGAACCCGACGAGCGACGAGTACGCGCTCGGCGGATTCGCGGAGGCCATGAAGCGCACCCGGGACGAGTGCAGCAAGTAGCGGGCGGGTCAGGCCCGCCGCAGCGCGGGCCGGTGCGACCGGTCGGGGGACCGGGCGCTCATGCGCGCGCGGGCCGCGCGGGCGGCCTGCTCGGCCGTGCGGAACACGGCGCCGTCGAGCCCGTCGAAGTCGCGCGCGGACGAGAAGAACCGGACGCCGCGCCCCTCGGGGACGGCGATCCCGGCGGTGACCTCACCGATCTCGATCACCCGGGCGGGTTCGCTCGGGCCGAGGGCCGGGTCCGCGAGGTCGGGACGGTCTTCGGGTTTGTACTCTGCGAGGCTGTGCATCGGATCGGGAACTCCCTGGGCCGGCCGGTCGCCGTGCCGGATCGCGTTGGCTGCTGCGGAGGATCGACGGGGCTCAGCGTCGACAGCGCCGGCGGGCGGCGGGGCAGCAGGGGGCGATCGGGAGCGGGTATCGAAGGGACGATGTGCGAGTGACCATCGGACGTCCTCCAGACTGAAGGACCGCGCGGCACGGGGCCGGCGCAGTGCTTTAGCGTTTGATCACGCGGCGCAAGCTACGCTTCTCAAAGGACCGCGGCCTGTCCTGTCGCGCACCCGAAGTGCGCGGCCGGGCTGGCACCCCTGAAGATGGGCGCGGCACGGCGCACCGTCAACGGAACGGACTTCCGATTTCGAGGGCCGGCCTGGCAGGAAGCCGGTCCCGGGCGCGCGTCCGGGAGGCGGATCGTTCAGGCCGCGGCGATCACCGCGGCGAGGTCGGAGAAGTCCGAGAAGATCCGGGCCGCGCCGGCCTCCGCGAGCCCGGCGCCCGCCGGGTCGTGACCCCAGTGGCCGCCGCCGGTGAAGCCCGCGACCCGCATGCCGGCGCTCCGGGCCGCCGTGACCCCGGGAACGCTGTCCTCGATCACGAGGCAGGCCGCCGGAGCGACGCCCATCCGCTCGGCGGCGAACAGGAACAGGTCGGGGAAGGGCTTGCCCCGCGCCACCTGCGCCGAGGAGAAGACGCGGTCGCCGAACAGGGGGAGCAGCCCGGTCAGCGTCAGGGAGTGGCGCAGCCGCACCGGGTCGCTGCTCGACGCGACGCAGACCGGCAGGCCCACGGCGGCGACCGCCTCGGCGACGCCGCGCATCGCCCGCAGCTCCGCGTCGAACAGCGCCAGGGTCTCGGCCTTCACCGCCTCGACGAAGCCGGCCGGGGCGGTGACGCCGTAGTCGCTCGCGATATGCGCCATGATCGAGGGCATCGCGGTGCCGGTGAAGCGCGCCCGCACGGTGGCGAAGTCGATGTCCACGCCGATCCGGTTGAGCCCGGCCGTCAGGCAGGCGAGGCTCAGGGGCTCGCTGTCCACGAGGACGCCGTCGCAATCGAAGATCACGAGGCCGAGATTCGTCGCGCGCGCGTCCAAGGTCGACCGTTCCCGCACGGCCCGCCGCCGCCGGGCGACCCTGTGGCACGGGCCCGAGGGCCCCGCAACCGCGCGGATCGACGCTCGCCCCGGGCACTGACCGGGCGCTTGCACCTTGCGGCGCGGCCCCATACTCCCGGGGCGGGCGCGCCGATCCGGCACCCACGGCCCGTAAGGCAAGGCTCAGAAGGCCCCGCGATGTTCCGCTTCCTGGCCCGCGTCCTGGGCTTCCTGCTGATGGCCGGCGGCTTCGTCGCGCTGGTCTACGACGGCGCCCGCTCCATCGCCAACAACGGGCTGCGGGTGACGCCGCTCTCCGACGTGATCGCCACCCTGTTCAAGGACAAGGCCAGCGCCCTGCAGGGCAGCGTGGAGGGGGCGGCGCCCTGGCTCTGGCACATCCTGGGCCTGCCGCTCACCCTGGCGCCGGCCTCCCTGATCGGCCTCGGCCTCGGCGCGGTCCTGCTCTGGCTCGGCCAGCCGGGCCGCGAGCCGATCGGGTTCCTGACGAAGCCCTGATCCGACGAAGCCCTGATCCTCCGGGCGGCCTAGCGGGCCGCGAGCTTGGCCTCGGCCTCGGCCAGGGCGGCCTTCAGCCGCTCGATCTCGGCGGTCAGCGCGTAGTGCTCGCTGACGTCGAGCTGCGAGGCGAAGAAGTAGACCACCCGTCCCGCCTCGTCCCGCACCGGGCCGACGTAGAGGGCGTTCTGGAAGGTCGAGCCGTCCCTGCGGTAGTTGAGGAGGTCGACCCGGATGTCCTCCTCCCGCCGGACGGCCGCGCGGAGGCGGTCGACGGCCGCCGCCTCGGTGTCGGGCCCCTGCAGGAAGCGGCAATTGCGGCCGACCACCTCCATCCGGGTGTAGCCGGTCAGCTTCAGGAAGGCGTCGTTCACAAAGACGATCGGGTTATCGTGCTGGGCCGGATCGGTGATGATCATCGGCATCCGGGTCGCCCGCACGGCGGCCGCGAAGGGATCGCCCCGGTGCGCCTCCGCCTTGAGGTCGTCCGGCACGTGGCTCGTGGCGGTCCCGCCCGTCTCCATCCGGATCAGCCCCTCACAGCGCCGCGCAGGGCGGCCGTCCGACCCGCGTCGTCGGGGCACCAAGCCGGAATTTGCCCGCGCGGTCCAGTCTCTCGCGGCGCGGTTCACGGAGGGCGGGCGCCGAACGTCGTCCGGCGGTCCCCGCCTCCCCATATCGGGCGGCGCCCGAGACCGGGAGGCGGGCCGCTGGCGCACCGCTTCGCGGGGGCCTGCCACCAGCAGGCCCCGGCCAAGAAGCTGGCCAAGAAGCTGGCCAAGAACCGGGCCAAGAACCCGGTCGAGAACCCGGCCGGCTGTTGCGACCCGGCGGGAACCGGCGGCGCCGCCCGAGCCTCACGGGCTCCGGCTGTCGGGCCGCGTCTGCGGGCCCGGCACCGGGGCGCCGGCGGCGCCGCCCCGCAGGGGCGGCGTGCTGTTCGGGCTGCGCAGCACGATCAGGACGCTGCCGAGGACCGAGAGGGCGAGGGCGGTCGCGAGGAGGATGAAGAGCCAGCGGGGCATCCGGGGCGGTTAGCACATCGGAGCCGGCGCGCCGAGCGGCCCGGCCGGTGACGGGCCGAACCAGCGGCCCACCGCCTCCCGCAGGCCGTCGAGGGCCGTTGCCGCGCCCGTCCAGGCGATGCAGCCGTCGGGGCGGACCAGCGTCGAGGGCCCGTCCGGAACCGCCACGCAGGTCACCCGGCCCGTCGCCGCGGCGACCATCCGGGAGGCCGCGCCGTCGGCGCTGCCGTCGACGAGGAGGCCCCGGCCGTCCTGCATCGCGCCGTAGAGCGTCGCGCCGCCGGCGCCGAGCGGCCCGTCGCCGGCCATCCGGCCGACCGCGTCCTCGGCCGAGCCGAGATCGTACCGGGCGCTCAGGCCGCGCATCAGGCCGCCGAGGATCCGGCTGACCTCGTCGCTCTCCAGGAGCCGCGCCATCAGGTCGCGCAGCGCGCCCGATTGCGGATCGGGCCGCAGGATCGCCGCCTGGGCGCGGGTGTTGGCCGTGACGGCCTCGGCCACCGGGCGCCGCTCGGCCGTGTAGGTGTCGAGCAGGGTCTCGGGCATCTCCCCGCGCAGCACGGCGGCGAGCTTCCAGCCGAGATTGGCGGCGTCGCCCAGGCCGAGGCTCAGGCCCTGGCCGCCGAAGGGCGCGTGGACATGCGCCGCGTCGCCGGCGAGCAGCACGCGGCCCCGGCGGTAGGTGTCGACGAGGCGCGTGTTGTCGCCCCACCGGTTCGCGACCGCGATCCGGGCGACGCGGACGTCCGTGCCGCTGACCCGGCGCAGCGCGGTCTCGATCTCGTCGCGCGTGACGGGCGCCTGCCGGTCGGCCGGCGGGCCGCTGAAATCCAGCATGAACAGGCGGCGCGGGAACGGCCCGTGGCCGTAGACGCCCCCCGGCCCGCGGTGCCAGCCGACCGGCAGCGTGCCGGCGGGATCGTCGAGATCGGCGATCGCCTGGTACATGGTGAGCGTCGGCGGCGTGCCGGGGAAGGCGAAGCCGGCCATCTTGCGGACCGCGCTGCGGCCGCCGTCGCAGCCGACGAGATAGGCGCAGCGGACGCGCGCGTCGCCCGTCGGCGCGGTCCAGGCCACCTCGACCCCGTCGGCCGCCTCTGTGAAGCCCGTGAGAGTGCAGCCGCGGCGGAGGTCGATCCCGAGCGCCGCGGCGCGGTCGAGCAGCATGGCTTCGAGGCTCTGCTGATCGACCGCGCGCATGCGCCGGTCCGGCTCCGCCTGCGGGCCGCGGCGGATGAACAGGAAGCCGAAATGGCCGCTGAACTGCGCCCCGCGCGGGCCGCCGCCGACCTGACCCGGCAGGCGGTCCATCGCTGCGAGGCTCCGCGCCTCGGCGGCCTCGATCGCCGCGCCCATCCCCCGCCGCTGCAGCGCCTCGACGCCCAGGGGGCCGAGCCCCAGCGCCTTGATGGTGGTGCTCGGCTCGGTGAGGCGCTCCAGCACCCGGACGCGCGCGCCCCCGAGGGTCAGCTCGATGGCGGTGAGGAGCCCGACCGGCCCGGCTCCAACCACGACGACGTCGACAGGCTCATCCATCGACTTAATCCATTTTTATACTCAGTCCATGAATGGATGTGGTATGAGGCGGGGCATGTCAACGCCTCCCAATCGCCGGTCCCGCAAGCGCCTCGCCACCCGGCAAGCCATCTCCGACGCCGCCACGCGGCTGTTCCTGGAGCGCGGCTTCGACGCTGTGACGGTGGATGAGATCGCGGCGGCTGCCGATGTCGGCCGGATGACCGTGTTCAACCATTTCCCCCGCAAGGAGGACATGTTCTACGACCGCGACGAGGAGGGGCGCGCACTCCTGCGCGAGACCCTGCGGCAGCGCGATCCCCGGGTCGCGCCGGTCGAGACGCTCCGCCAGCTGGCGCACCGGCTGGTGACGGGCCGGAACCCGGTCGTGGAATTCTCGGCGCGCAGCGGCGCCTTCGTCGCGACGGCGGCCGGGAGCGAGACGCTCAAGGCCCGGGCCCGGGCGATCCGGGACGAACTCGCGGGCGTGGTGCGGGTCGCGCTCGCCGAATCCGTCGGGCGCGGGCCGGAGGATCCCGACGCCGACCTGGCGGCCGGCCTGCTGCTGGCGACCTGGAGCGTGGCCTTCCTCCGGGCGCACCGGACCTTCCGGGCGACGCGGCGGACGGAGGCGGCGAATGCCGCCTTCCTGGCGGTCATCGACCGGGGGACGGCCGGCCTCGCGGCGGCGCTGGCCGGCACGCCCTACGCGGAGGCGGCCGCGCCCGGAGCGGCGACCATCCCCGGGGTCCCGGCCTACGGTGCCTTCAGCACCGCCCGGCAGGCGGCGGGCAGCGCCGCCATGGTCATGGCGGGCTTGGCCTTCGGCGGCGTCTTCGGGGGCTTCGGGTGGAGCACCGCGTCCGAGAACCAGTAGCTGAGGTCGTCGCAGCCGTCGCCCGGCGGCGGCGCGCCCTGGGGCTGGCAATCCTCCTGGCCGGCCGGGCAGGAAAGCCGGATATGGTAGTGGTAATTGTGCCCGTACATCGGGCGGACCTTGGACATCCAGCGGCTGCCCGCGGCGTCGCGGCAGAGGGCCTTCTTGATCGCCGCGTTGACGAAGATGCGCTCCACCTCCGGCTGCTCGGCGGTGATCTTGATCAGCTGCAGGTGCGTGGGCGTCCAGACCTGGGGATCGATGTCGAGGCGGTCGCGGCGGACCATGTCGGTGGCCGAGGTCTCCTCGCGCTCCGCCCGGCTCATGCGGTGGTCGGGCATCGGCGTCAGCCAGACGTCGGCGTCGATGCCGATCTGGTGCGAGGCGTGGCCGGTGATCATCGGGCCGCCCCGGGGCTGGGCCATGTCGCCCACGAGGAGGCCGGGCCAGCCGACCCGGGCGGCCTTCTGCGACAGCCGCTCGATGAAGTCGACGAGGTAGGGCGTGCCCCACATCCGGTTGCGGGACGGGCGCATGACCTGCCAGTTCGGCCCGTCGAGCGGCAGCGCCTCGCCGCCGGCGAAGCAGCCCTTGGCGTAGAAGCCGTAGATGTGGGCCGGACCGGAGGACGCCTTGGTGACCCGCCCGAACAGCGCCTTGGCGGGCGTCGAGGGCGCGTCCGGATGCTCCAGGGGCGGCAGCGGCTTCGGATTGACGCTGCCGCGATCCTGGGCCTGCGCGGCGGCGGGCAGGAGCAGGGCGGCGAGCGCGAGGCTCTGGGCGAAACGCGGCATCGGCATGCGGGGGCTGTTCGTCCGGCTGGAGAGGGCGGGCGCGGGCGCCCGCCGGAACGTGGCCCAGGGGCGGGGCGTTTTTCGGGCAGACGGCGCGCGTCGCGCGGAAACGGTCGGGAGGCGGCGATGACGGCCACGGGAACGGGAACGGACACCGGTCAGCCCGGCACGGCGAACCCGGCCGGCCGGGAGCCCCGCCGCCTGATCGCCAGCGACCGGGTCATCGGGACGGATGTCCGTCGGCCCGACGGGACACGGGTCGGACGGATCGAGCGGCTGATGCTCGACAAGGTCTCGGGCCGGGTCGCCTACGCGGTGATGAGCTTCGGCGGGTTCCTGGGCCTCGGCGAGGACTTCTACACGCTGCCCTGGTCGGTGCTGCGGTTCGAGCCGCAGCAGGACGCCTACGTGGTCGACATCACCGAGGCGCAGCTGCGCGCCGCCCCGGCCCGCACACCCGAGGGCACCGATCCGGCCGCGGACGGCGCCTGGGAGGAGCAGATCCACCGCTACTACGACGCGGCGCCCTACTGGGGCATCTAGGCGGCGCCGCGACCGTCTGCGGGTCTCAGCGGACGTGGCGCGTGACCGGCCCGCACCAGCCGGGCAGGTAGTCGGCGTCCTTGGACTTGGCCAGCGACATCGCCCGCTCCAGGGCCGAGGAGAAGTCGTTCTCGATCCGCTTCTCCTTGATGTTCCGCCGCAGGAAGTCGGCCCAGAGGAACTCGCTGAACGGCGTCGTGTCCTTCGCGAAGCCGCCGGCCCGGCGCAGCTCGCCGGCGAGGCTGCGATAGGGGTCGTCCACCAGGGCGTCGACGGATTTCGGGATGTCGTCGAAGTGCTGGCGCACGCCGTCGGCGTCGTAGGGGTGGGTCCAGGATTTGTGGTCGCAGACCGTCCAGAACGCGTCCTTGTCGAGGTAGTGCAGGTCGGCCACCACGGTGACGAGCACGTTCTCGACGCCCTCCTCGTGCAGGGCGCGGGAGAGGTGGTGGTGATCGATGATGTAGTGGCGCTTCTTCGGCCCGAGCAGCGTCGGGATCATGTGGGCGCCGAGGAATTCCTTCTTCTTCTCGCCGTCGTACTCCCGCCAGCGCCGCCGCTTCTCCGCCACTTCCCGGTAGCCCACGGTCATCTGCGTCGGGCGCAGCTCCGCGATCGGGATGGTCTTGAGCAGCGGCTCTCTACTGGCCATGGGGTCTCCTTCGTGCGTGGATTTGTCACGCGATCGTCAGACACCTATTCAGGATCGGGAGAGCGGCCAGGGCGTGCGGCGCTCACGTTTCCGGCATCGCGCGGACGGCCTCCAGCACGAACACGCGGATCGCCGAGGACAGGTTCTGGCCGTCGCGGCCGGCGTCGATGTGCCCGATGAGGGCCTGGACCGACTGGCCCCGCGCCTCCGCGATCGCCCGCAGGGCCGCCCAGAACGGGTCCTCCAGGGACACGCTGGTCCGGTGGCCGGCGATCATCACGGAGCGCTTGGTGATGCCCGGGCTCATGGCGAGGCGGCTGCGCGTCCCGTCCTCGCGCGCGGAGCGAAGCGATCCAGGGCAGCGCGACCCTGGTCGGCGTGGCGCGACTGGATCGCTTCGCTCCGCTCGCGAGGACGATGGGGCTGCTGCATCCGGATTTGCTCTCAGTCCGCCGGATCGGGCTCGCCCCGCTCCAGGCGGTGGCCCTCGTGCCGCTCGGTCTCCAGGGCCTTGCGGCGCTGCTGGAGGGTCCTGGCCTTCTTCGGCTGCCCGAAGGCGATCCGGTTGGCCTCGGCCTTCGTGTCGGCCTCGGCGCGGGCCTTCGCCTTGCGGACCTGACGCAGGTTGATGATCTCGGCCATGGATCGCCTCCCGGCAATGGCGGCCGGCGCAGGACACCCGCGCCGGCCAAATACCCAAGAAACTAATCGGCGCTGGGGGCCAGCATGGTCTCCGGCCGGACCACGCGCTCGAACTCCGCCTCGGTCACGTAGCCGAGGCGCAGCGCCTCCTCCTTGAGGGTCGTGCCGTTCTTGTGCGCGGTCTTGGCGATCTCGGCGGCCTTGTCGTAGCCGATCGAGGGGGCGAGCGCGGTGACCAGCATGAGCGACCGGCTCATCAGGTCGGCGATCTTGTCCTCGTTGGCCTTGATGCCGACGACGCAATTGTCGGTGAAGCTCACCGCCGCGTCGGCGAGCAGGCGGATCGACTGCAGCACAGCGTTGGCGATCACCGGCTTGAACACGTTGAGCTCGAAATTGCCCTGGGAGCCGGCGAAGCTCACCGTGGTGCCGTTGCCGATCACCTGGGCGCAGACCATCGTCAGGGCCTCGCACTGGGTCGGGTTGACCTTGCCGGGCATGATCGACGAGCCGGGCTCGTTCTCGGGGAGCGACAGCTCGCCGAGGCCGGAGCGCGGGCCCGAGCCGAGGAAGCGGATATCCTGGGCGATCTTGAACAGGCCGGCGGCGAGCGCCGAGAGGGCGCCCTGCGTGAACACCAGGGCGTCGTGGGTCGCGAGCGCCTCGAACTTGTTCTCGGCCGACGTGAAGGGCAGGCCGGTCAGCTCGGCGACCTTGGCGGCGAAGCGCTCGGCGAATTCCGGATGGGCGTTGAGGCCGGTGCCGACCGCCGTGCCGCCCTGGGCGAGCGCCAGCACCCCCGGCAGGGTCGCGGCGACCCGCGAGCCGCCGAGGGCGACCTGCGCGACGTAGCCGGAGAATTCCTGGCCGAGGGAGACCGGCGTCGCGTCCTGCAGGTGGGTGCGCCCGATCTTGACGATCGCGTCGAACGCCTTGGCCTTGGCGTCGAGGGCGGCGTGGAGGTGGGAGAGTGCCGGCAGCAGGCGGCCCTGGATCTCGCGGGCCACCGCGATGTGCATGGCCGTGGGGAAGGTGTCGTTGGAGGACTGGCCGCGGTTGCAATGGTCGTTCGGGTGGACCGGCGACTTGCCGCCGCGCTGGCCGCCCAGGCGCTCGTTGGCGAGGCTGGCGATCACCTCGTTGGCGTTCATGTTCGACTGGGTGCCCGAGCCGGTCTGGTAGATGACGAGCGGGAACTCGTCGTCGTAGCGGCCCTCAACGACCTCGGCGGCCGAGGCCGCGATGGCGTCGGCGAGCTTCGGGTCGAGGGCGCCGAGATCCTTGTTCACCAGGGCGGCGGCCTGCTTCACGACGCCGAGGGCGTGGACGAGCGGCGCCGGCATCCGGTCGGTGCCGATCTTGAAGTTCTGGATCGAGCGCTGCGTCTGCGCGCCCCAGTAGCGATGCGCCGGGACCTCGATCGGACCGAAGGTATCGGACTCGGTGCGGGTGGCGGTCTCGGTGGGCGACATCGTGGCCTCTACGTCTGGTGCAGTGCGGTGCCTACTTAAATGAGGCGCGGGTGAATCGCGATGCCGGTTTTCCCCGGCGCGCCGACAAGGGCGGGGCTCTGTTCCCGCCGGACAAGGAGCCGATGAGCGCCACGATCGATCTCTCCGAACCGATGGCCGGCACCCGGTTCCGCCCCGTCGTGCCGCCGCCGCTGAAGGAGCCGCTCGGCTTGTTCGAGTTCCTGCGGGCGGCGCGCAAGAACCCGATCACCACCTGGATGGACGCGCATTTCAAGCTGCCGGTCGTGGCGGCCGAGGGCGCGATGGGCCGGATCACCCTGGTGAGCGACCCGGCGCTGATCCGCTACCTGCTCATCGAGAACCCCGACGGCTACCGCAAGGACGACCTCCAGCGCCGCGTGCTGGCCCCGGGGCTCGGCAACGGCCTGCTCAGCGCCGAGGGCGACGAGTGGCGGCTCCAGCGCCGGACGCTGGCGCCGATCTTCAACGCCCGCACGGTCCAGGGCTTCTCCGACGCGATGAACGCCGCCGGGGCGCGGCTCGGCCGCCGCCTCGTCCGCCGCGACGGCAAGCGGGTCGACGTCGCCCTGGAGATGACCCGCGTCACCCTCGACGTGCTGGAGCGGACGATCTTCACGCAAGGGCTGCCGAGCGATCCCGACGCGCTGGGCCGCGCGATCACGCGCTTCCTCGAGGCCGTCGGGCCGATCGACCCCCTCGACGTGTTCGGCGTGCCCGATTTCGTGCCGCGGATCGGCCGGTTGCGGGCGCGCCCGGCGGGGCGCTTCTTCGCCGAGGTGGTCGACGAACTGATCGCCCGGCGCAAGGCGCTGATGGGGCGGGGCGAGGCGCCGCGGGACCTGCTGACGCTCCTGCTCGCCGCGCAGGATCCCGAGACCGGCAACGGGCTCTCGGACCTCGCCGTGAAGGCCAACATCGTCACCTTCATCGCCGCCGGCCACGAGACCACGGCCAATTCCCTGACCTGGGCGCTCTACTGCCTGTCGCAGGATCCCGCCGCGCAGGCGCGGGTCGAGGCCGAGGTCGACGCGGCCGGGCCGGGGGATTTCGCCGTCGAGCGCCTGCCCTTCACCCGGGCGGTGATCGAGGAGGCGATGCGGCTGTTCCCGCCGGTCCCGTTCCTCAGCCGGCAGGCGGTCCGCGACGACCGGCTCGGCCGGATCAAGGTGCCGCGGGGCTCGCTGGTGATGGTGGCGCCCTGGGTGCTCCACCGCCACCAGCTGCTCTGGGACGACCCGGAGGCCTTCGTGCCGGAGCGGTTCCTGCCCGAGAACCGGGACGCGATCCCGCGCTTCGCCTACCTGCCGTTCGGGGCGGGGCCGCGGGTCTGCATCGGCCAGAGCTTCTCGATCCAGGAGGCGGTGATCGTGCTGGCCCACGTGGTCCGGGCGGTGCGCTTCCGGCTGCCGGCGGATCACCCGCCGGTCACGCCGCTCCACCGGGTGACGCTCCGGCCGGAGCACGGCTTGCGGATGGAGGCCGAGCGGCGGGCGTGAGCGGGTTGACGGGTTCCCCGTGCGTTCTCACATTGCCGGAACGGGTCAGCAGAGTCGCGCTGGCTGAGATCGGGCACGAACCGCGATGGTCGACACCGTTGCTCCCGTGACGCTGGATTATGCCGAGCAGGTCGCCCGCGTCCTGCGCTCCAATGCGGAGACGGAAAAGTTCGTGGCCGAGCAGCGGAAGCTGATCGACGAGCAGACCAAGCTTCAGGCCGAGGCGGCGAAGCTGCACGCCGAGACGCTCAAGCTCGGTCGAGACCGTGTCCTGGCCCCGCTCTCCATCGGTTTCGCCGGCATGGCAGCCGCGGCCGCATTCTTCGGCGCGGGCGCCGCGTTCGTCAAACTTCTGAGCCCCTGACCGTCGATCTGAAGCACGACCGGCGCTGGCGCGGTCCGAAATGCCTGCCGCGACTGTGTGAAGCTCCCTGGGCGATCGTCTGGGCGACGTTCGGTCGAGGCCGGCTATGGAGCACGCCCCCGAGCTTCGATTTGAGCGCGCTCCCATCGCCTCGCCTCGCCGCGCCTGAGCCTGACGGATCTCGCAGCTGAAGGTCGTGACCGAGTCGGCCAGGTGCGATCTCAGCTCTTCTTGCGGAAGGCGTCCAGGCTCACGACCTCGGCGCTGCCCTCCTCGCTCTCCTTCTTGGCGGCGGGGCGGGGGGCCTTGTCGTCGGTCTTGCCGGCGTCCTTCTCGCCCGGGGCGGCGGGCGCGGGAAGACCCTTCGGCGCGCCCGCGCCGATCGTCGCGAGACCGGCGCTCTTGGGCCGCACCTCGCCGGGTTCCGAGCCGGCGCCGCGGGGACCGGGCTTGGCCGGGGCGGCGTTGGCCTCCTCGGGGGTCTCGCCGGCCTCGCTGAGGTCGAACTTCAGGCCGAACTGCACGGAGGGGTCGAAGAAGCCCGACAGGGCGTCGAACGGCACCAGCAGGCGCTCCGGCACACCCGAGAAGGACAGGCCGACCTCGAAGGCGTGCTCGGTGACGTTGAGGTCCCAGAACTGGTGCTGCAGGACGATCGTCATGTCCTGCGGGTACTTCTCGCGCAGGGCCTGCGACATCCGCACGCCGGGGGCCTCCGTCCGGAACGAGACGTAGAAATGGTGCTCGCCCATCAGCCCCTCGCGGGCCGCGTCGGTCAGGACCTTGCGCACCACGCCGCGCAGGGCGTCCTGTACCAGGAGGTCGTAGCGGATCAGGTCGTCTGCCATCTGCGGTCGCGCTCTCGCCCGGTCTGCCCGGCGCCCCGCCGCGGATGGCCGGACCGAGGACTGAAGTGGAGGCTTCTGTTGCCAGGCGCCTCCGAACCCCGCCTATGCGGAGCTACCCGCTAGGACTTCAGGTCGATATTGGGGACCGCTTACGCGGCCACCGCCACCGGAGCAAAGTTGTCGTTGGCAACTATTGCAAAGGCCCGATAACGGCGGAACCATGCCGAGCGAAAGCTCAACCTTTACGCCCTCGTCGATCCTATTTCGCCCCCGCCGAAGCCCCGGTTCCGATCACGCCCCTTGCGGCAGCATGTCCTGGGCTCGGGTGGAGGCGCCGGGTACCGCCCCCGGGTCCGATAGGTTTATTGCGAAGAACGTTTATCGCCATAGCCGGCCTCGCGACCGGCTCCCGAGATATAGAGGGGATCGGTCCGGTTTTGAAGCCCGATCGTGTCGCGCCGCCGCCTCATTTGGAGCCTCCGGGGGAGGCTGTTGCCGGAAGTGCGCAGTCGCGCGCCGCCGTCCCCGGTGCGCGGGGCCCGCTCGAGCGCGCCTGGGGCGCGACGTGGCGGCTCGGCGCCTTGGTCGCCCTCGTGGTCGTCTATCTCGGCGCGGCGAGCCTCCTGTCCCTCGCCACGGTGCGCGTCGGCTTCGACCTCTGGAGCGGGATCGACCCGTTCCTGCCCCCCGAGCGGCGCCCGTTCCTGGGCGCGGTGGAACTCGCCCACCGGGCCTTCGCGATCGACGCCCTGCGCCAGGTCTACCTCGCCGCCCTGGTGCTCGGCGGCGCGTGGTGGCACGACCGGGCCGGTTGGCGCCGCCGCCTCGCCCTCGACCGCGAGCGGCCGAACGGCATGCGGCCGGTCGCGCTGCTGGGCCTCCTGCTGGTCTGGCCGGTGCTGCACATCGCCTGGGTCACCGGCACGGCGGAGCTGTTCGGCGCGAGCTTCGGCCAGCACGTGCGGCTGTCGCCGTTCATGAGCCAGGCGGCGGTCGCGGCCTGGCTCGCCTATCTGGCGATCCTGGCGCCGGTGGCCGAGGAACTGCTGCTGCGCGGCGAGGCCTTCGCCCGCGCCCGGGCGGCCGTCGGACCCGCGGGGGCGATCCTGGTCACCGCGCTCATCTTCGCCGCCGCCCACATCTCGTCCTGGGGGCTCGCCCGGCCGGTCTCGCTGCTGCCCCTCGCCCTGGCGCTGGGCTGGCTGCGCTGGCGCACCGGCCGGCTCTGGCCCGGCATCGCCCTGCACGGCTGGTCGAACCTCGCCCTGGTGACCTACCTGCTCTGGCCGGTCTGAGGGCTGGTCTGAGGGCCTGTCCGAGGCCGGCCTGGCCGACAGGGCGCCGCGCGCAGGCCTGCGCCGGAGCGGCTCCCGCGCGACGGCGGTGGACATATGGCGGCGGCGCGCTTGCCGGCCGGCGCGCCGGCGCGCAGGAATGGGCGATGGACGCTTATCACGACCTGCTCCGGCGGATCCTCGACGCGGGCGTCGCCAAGGACGACCGCACCGGCACCGGCACGCTCTCGGTGTTCGGCCACCAGATGCGCTTCGACCTGTCGGCGGGCTTCCCGCTGGTCACCACGAAGCGGCTGCACCTGCGCTCGATCATCCACGAGCTGCTCTGGTTCCTGGCGGGCGACACCAACGTGGCGGCGCTGAAGGCGAACGGCGTGACGATCTGGGACGAGTGGGCGGACGAGCGCGGCGATCTCGGCCCGGTCTACGGCAAGCAGTGGCGCTCCTGGGAGAAGCCCGGCGGCGGCACGGTCGACCAGATCGCCGGGGTGCTCGACGAGATCCGGCGCAACCCCGATTCCCGCCGCCTGATCGTGTCGGCCTGGAACCCGGCCGACCTCGACCGGATGGCCCTCGCGCCCTGCCACTGCCTGTTCCAGTTCTACGTCAGCGAGGGGCGGCTCTCCTGCCAGCTCTACCAGCGCTCGGCGGACGCCTTCCTGGGCGTGCCGTTCAACATCGCGAGCTACGCCCTCCTGACCCACATGATCGCCCAGGTGGCCGGCCTCGGGGTCGGCGACTTCGTCCACACCTTCGGCGACGCGCACCTCTACAGGAACCACCTGGAGCAGACCCGCACCCTCCTGGCCCGGGAGCCGCGCCCGCTGCCGCACCTGCGGCTCAACCCGGAGGTGCGCGACCTCTTCGCCTTCCGGTTCGAGGACATCGCCATCGAGAACTACGACCCGCATCCCGCCATCGCGGCCCCGGTGGCGGTATGAGCCCGATCGTTTCCCTGGTCGCCGCCGTCGCCCGCAACGGCGTGATCGGCCGCGACAACGGGCTCGCCTGGCACCTCTCCAGCGATCTCAAGCGCTTCAAGGCCCTGACCATGGGCAAGCCGATGCTGATGGGCCGGCGCACCTGGGATTCGATCGGCCGGCCCCTGCCGGGGCGCCGCACCCTGGTGCTGACCCGGGACACGGGCTTCCGCGCCGAGGGGGTCGAGACCGTCCACGACTGGGACTCCGCGCTGGCCGCCGCCGGGGCGGAGCTGATGGTGGTCGGCGGCGCCGAGATCTACGCGCTCGCGCTCCCGCACGCCGACCGGCTCCACCTCACCGAGGTCGAGGCCGAGCCCGCCGGCGACGTGCGATTCCCCGCCTTCGACCGTGCCCGCTTCCGGGAGACGTTCCGCGAGGCGCACCCGGCGGGCCCGCGGGACGAGCACGCCTTCGCCTTCGTCGACTGGGAGCGCGCACGCTGAGGCGCGCCGCCGCATTTGCGTTCCGCGCCGCGCATGCCCACCTGCCAGCCTTGACAGCACGGGGCGTGCGCCCGCAGGTGCCTGTCGGGTGCGCGCGCTCACGCCGGGCCTGCACATCCTGCGGGAAGATGCGCGTGCGGGCCCTCGAGGCCTCCAGCCGGGAGCGGTCGCGGTGCGATCGGTCCGGATGGTCGGGACTAGGCGGGCGAGCGCGGCCGTTCAGGCAGGGGGGCGCCGGTCGGGACGTGGGCCGGGCGCGGACAGGCAGGAGACGACGGCTAGGATGCCTTGGAGCAATCAGAGCGGCGGCGGGGGGCCCTGGGGCCGGCCCGGCGGTAACGGCGGTGGTCCCTGGGGTGGCGGCAGCGGCGGCGGCGGTGGCAAGACGCCGCCGAACCTCGAGGACCTGCTCCGGCGCGGGCAGGACCGCCTGCGCGGTCTGATCCCGGGCGGCGGTGGCGGTTCGGGCGGCGGTTACGGCGGCGGCTCGACCGGCGTCGGCGGCGGCCGCAGCGCGGCGGTGATCGCCGTCCTGGCCGTCGCCATCTGGCTCGCGACCGGCTTCTACACCGTCTACCCCCGTCAGGTCGGCATCGAGACCATCTTCGGCCGCTACGTCGGCACCAAGGGCGAGGGCCTGCGCTACAACTTCCCCTATCCGATCGGCGGGGTGGTGAAGCCGGATGTCGGCTCCCAGAACTCGATCCAGATCGGCTTCCGCGCCGGCCCGAACGGGCAGGGCCGCAACCGCGACGTGCCGGACGAGAGCCTGATGCTCACCGGCGACGAGAACATCGTCGATCTCGACTTCGAGGTGCAGTGGCGGGTCAACCCGCTGAAGGCCTCCGACTTCGTGTTCAACCTCCAGAATCCGGAGGGCACCATCAAGGCGATCTCCGAGAGCGCGATGCGCGAGGTGATCGGCCGCCGCAACATCCAGGCGATCCTCACCAACGAGCAGTCGAGCATCGCCCAGGAGGTGAAGGAGATGGTCCAGAAGGCGCTCGACGAGTACGGCGCCGGCGTGCGCATCGAGGTGGTGCAGCTCGTCTCGGTCAACCCGCCGCCGGAAGTGCGCCCCGCCTTCATCGACGTGAACGCGGCCCAGCAGGACGCCGACACGGCGCAGAACGAGGCCAAGACCTACGCCAGCCGCGAGGTGCCGCAGGCCCGCGGTAAGGCGTCCCAGATCGTCCAGCAGGCCGAGGCCTACCGGACGAAGGCGACCGCCGACGCCACCGGCCAGGCCGCGCGCTTCAGCGAGGTCTACGCCTCCTACAAGGCCGCCCCGGCGATCAGCCGCGAGCGGATCTTCCTGGAGACGATGGAGAAGGTCCTGGGCTCCGTGAACAAGGTGATCATCGACCAGAACGGGACGCAGCCCGGCGGTGCCACCGCGGCCGGCGTGCTGCCGGTGCTGCCGCTCTCCGAGTTCGGCGCCCGCGCCCAGACCCAGACGGGAGCTGCCCGATGAAACAGGCTCTCCGCACCGGCCTGATCGTGGTCGCGGCCATCGTCGCGATCGGCCTCTACGCCTCGATCTTCACCGTCGGCCAGATGCAGCAGGCGCTCGTCCTGCAGTTCGGCCGCGTCCGGGCCGTCCTCAACGCCACCGGCGAGGACAAGCCCGGCCTGTACTTCAAGATCCCGTTCATGGAGAACGTGGTCGTCTTCGACAAGCGCGTGCTCGACCTCGACCTGCCGGTCCAGACGGTGCTCACCGCCGACCGACAGAACCTGGAGGTGGACGCCTTCGCCCGCTACCGGATCGTCGATCCGCTGCGCTTCTACCAAGCGGTGGGCAATATCGGGCTGGCCAACCAGCGGCTCGCGAGCTTCACCAATTCCGGCCTGCGCAACGTGCTCGCCCGCTCGACCCGCGACGCGATCGTGAAGACCGATCGCGGGCAGCTGATGCACCAGATCCAGGAGGACGTGAACCGGCAGGCCAAGGCGCTCGGCATCGAGATCGTCGACCTGCGCATGACCCGCGTCGACCTGCCCGCGCAGAACTCGGCCGCCGTCTACCGGCGGATGAAGACCGAGCGCGAGCGCGAGGCCGCCGACATCCGCGCCAACGGTGACCAGATCGCCGCCACGATCCGCGCCAAGGCCGACCGCGAGGTCACGGTCATCCTGGCCGAGGCGACGCAGAAATCCGAGCAGCTGCGTGGACAGGGTGACGCGGACAAGAACCGCATCCTCGCGGACGCGTTCGGGAAGGACGCGGATTTCTTCAGCTTCTACCGCTCGATGCAGGCCTACGAGAGCGGGCTGAAGGGATCCGATACCCGCCTGGTGATCAGCCCGAACACGGACTTCTTCCGCTTCTTCAGCGATCCGCAGGGCCGGGCACCCGCCCCGGCCGCCCGCGGGCCGCGCGGGCCGGCCGATCCGAGCGCCACCACGGGCTCGACGACCGGCTCCACGGCGGGGACGGCGCGCTGAGGGGGCCCGTTGGCGCCCCGGCGCCCGGGGATTACCGTGCAGGACAACCCGCGGGCGATCGGCCATCGGTCGAGGCCCGCGGGACCGGAAACGCGTTCTTGAAGAGGTCGACCATGCACCCCGTCGCGAGCGCCCCCGAGGCGCCGTTCGACCGCGCCCCGGCGCGGCCCCGCTCCCGCGCCCGCGCGGTGATGGCCTCGATCCTGATCGGCGCCTCGGTCACCGTCTCCGTGGCCGCGGCCGCCCTGCCGGTGCCGGCCTTCGCCAAGGGGCCGGCCTCCCTCGCCGATCTCGCCGAGCAGGTCACCGACGCGGTGGTGAACATCTCCGCGTCCACCACCGTCGAGGCCCGCGCCGGCCGTGCCGGGCCGCAGGTGCCCCCGGGCACCCCGTTCGAGGACCTGTTCGAGGAGTTCTTCAACCGGCGCGGCGGCCGCGGCGGCGGTGGCGGCGGCGGTGACGGCGACGGGCCGCGTCAGCAGCGCAAGTCGAACTCCCTCGGCTCCGGCTTCATCATCGATTCCGCCGGCCTCGTGGTGACGAACAACCACGTCATCGGCGACGCCAACGACATCCAGGTCATCCTGCACGACGGCACGAAGCTGAAGGCCGAGATCGTCGGCAAGGATTCGAAGATCGACCTCGCGGTCCTGCGGGTGAAGCCCCCGGCCGACCGCACGCTGAAGGCCGTGCCGTTCGGCGATTCCGACAAGATGCGGCCCGGCGACTGGGTCATCGCCATCGGCAACCCGTTCGGGCTCGGCGGCTCGGTCTCGGCCGGCATCGTCTCGGCGCGGGGCCGGAACATCGAGTCCGGACCCTACGACAACTACATCCAGACCGACGCGGCCATCAACAAGGGCAATTCCGGCGGCCCGCTGTTCAACATGGACGGCGAGGTGATCGGCATCAACACGGCGATCCTGTCGCCGACCGGCGGCTCGGTGGGCATCGGCTTCGCGGTCCCGTCGGGCACGGCCAAGCCCGTGATCGACCAGCTCCGCGACTTCGGCGAGGTCCGCCGCGGCTGGCTCGGCGTGCGCATCCAGAACGTCGACGACACCACCGCCGAGGCGCTCAACCTCAAGGGCGGCGCGCGGGGCGCCCTGGTGGCCGGCGTCGACGAGAAGGGACCGGCCAAGACCGCCGGGATCGAGGTCGGCGACGTGATCCTGAAGTTCAACGGCGCGCCGGTGAAGGCCTCGGGCGACCTGCCGCGCATCGTCGCCTCGACCCCGGTCGGCCAGAAGGTCGACGTGGTCGTCATGCGCAAGGGCGAGGAGGTGACGAAGCCCGTCACCCTCGGCCGCCTGGAGGACGGCGACAAGCCGCAGCTCGCCAACCTGCGCCAGCCGGAGCCCGAGAGCGCGACCCGGCAGGCGCTGGGCCTCAACCTCTCCGGCATGACCGACGAGCTGCGCAAGAAGTACTCCATCAAGGACACCGTGAAGGGCGTGGTCGTCACCCGGGTCGACCCGAACTCGACCGCCGCCGACAAGCGGATCCAGCCCGGCGAGGTGATCGTCGAGGTCGGCCAGGAGTCGGTCAGCACCCCCGCGGAGGTGACCAAGCGGATCGACGCCCTCAAGAAGGACGGGCGCAAGTCGGTGCTGCTGCTGGTGGCGGGCGCCACCGGCGACGTGCGCTTCGTGGCCGTCGGCCTCGACTGAGCGGCCTCATCGCGTCGCCGAGGGCCGTCGCTCCGCGGGGGGCGGCGGCCCTCGCGCGTTCAGGGGTCCCACATTGACGCTGCGCCGCGGCACGGCACACTGGGGCCGCGAGTCGGTGCGGCTCGGGCGAGTTCGGACCCATGACGGCCGTTGCGTTCGACACCCTGAAATTCGCCCGCGCCCTGCGGGAGAAGGCGAAGCTGTCGCCCGAGCAGGCGGAAGGCCTGGCCGACGCGCTGGTGGACGTCTTCGACGGGAATCTTGCAACCAAAGCCGACATTCGCGACGTGCAGGCCGAACTGCAGATCGTCCGCGGCGATATCGAAGCCCTCAAGATACAGACCCGCGGCGACATCGAGGCACTGCGACTCACGACCCAGGCGGATATCGAGGGGCTTCGCATCTCGACCAAGGCGGATTCTGACAGTATTCGTCAGTCGACCAAGTCGGATATCGAAGCCCTCCGCCTATCCACAAAAGCCGACATCGACAGTCTGCGCCTTGAGACCAAGGCCGACATCGAGGCCGTGAAGGGCGCGATCGCCTCCGCGAAGGTCGAGACGGTGCGCTGGCTCGTCGGCGCGATCGGCTTTCAGACGCTCGCCGTGCTCGGCGCGGTCATCACCCTGACCCGCACCCTCCACTGAGCCTCACCCCACGAACTCCGCCGCCGCGTAGCCCTGCAGGTACAGGAGCGCGGTGAGGTCGCCGTGCTCGACCCGGACCCGCGCCGCGGCCGCGACCGCGGGCTTGGCCCGGAACGCCACCCCGAGGCCGGCCTCGCCCAGCATGTCGAGGTCGTTGGCGCCGTCGCCGACCGCGAGGATCTCGGCGGCGCCGAGGCCCAGCTGCCCGCGCAGCGCGATCAGCGTCGCGCGTTTCTCGGCCTTCCCGACGATCGGGTCCTCCACCAGGCCGGTGAGCCGCCCGTCCGCCACGCCCAGCACGTTGGACCGGTGCTCGTCGAAGCCGATCATCGCGGCGATCGGGCCGGTGAACAGGGTGAAGCCCCCGGAGACCAGGCAGGTATGGGCGCCGTGCGCCCGCATCGTCCGCACCAGCGTGCCGCCGCCCGGGGTCAGGGTCAGGTGCTCGGCGATCAGCCCGTCGACCGCGCCGACCGGGATGTCCTTCAGGAGCGCGACGCGCTCGCGCAGGGCCGGCTCGAAGGCGATCTCGCCCCGCATCGCCCGCTCGGTGATCGCCGCCACGTGGTCCTTGAGGCCGAGCGTCCCGGCGAGCTCGTCGATGCATTCCTGCTCGATCATGGTGGAATCCATGTCGGCCAGGAACAGGCGCTTGCGCCTGTGCGCGTCGGCGGGCAGCACCGCGAGGTCGATCGGCTCGCCGGCCAGCGCCGTGCGCAGCCTGTCGGTGAGGGACGCGGCGGCCGCGGGCTCGCCCGGCACCAGCAGCTCGGCCGCCACCTCGCCGTGCAGGATCCGGGGCTGGTGCTCCGTCCGCAGCACGGCGCGCGTCTCGGCCAGCACCGCGTCGGTGATGGACGGCCGATCCGGGTTTGCTATCAGGACCGCGACCAGCATCGTGGAGTTTCGCCTTGCCGCCAGACCGGGGGGAAGCCGGGGGGCGCCCGGCCGCGGTCCTCATCGCAGGGCCCACCGCGTCGGGCAAGTCGGCGCTGGCCGCCCGGCTGGCGGAGCGTCACGGCGGCGTGGTGATCAACACCGATTCCATGCAGGTCTACGCGGACCTGCGCCGCCTGACCGCCCGGCCCGACCCGGACGAGGAGGCGCGGGTCCCTCACCGGCTCTACGGCCACGTCGACGGCGCCGTGAACTACTCCGCGGGGCACTTCTCGCGGGACGCGGCGGCGCTGCTGGCGACGCTCGGCGGGCGCCTGCCGGTCTTCGTCGGCGGCACCGGCCTGTATTTCCGGGCGCTGGAGCAGGGGTTTTCGGAATTGCCGCCGGTGCCCGACGTCGTGCGGCGGCAGGTGCGGGACGCGGCCGAGGGCCGCCCGACCGAGGCGCTGCACGCCGAACTCGGCCGGCACGACCCCGAGGGGGCCGCCCGCCTGCGGCCGAGCGACCGGATGCGGGTGATGCGCGCCCTGGAGATTTTTCTCGCGACGGGCCGGCCGATCGCCAGCTTCTACGGCGACCCGGTGCCCGGGCCGCTCGCCGGCCGGAACCTCCAGAGAATCTTCCTGGCACCCGACCGGGCGGTGCTGCGGGCCCGGATCGACGCCCGCTTCCGGACCATGATCGCCAAGGGGGCGCTGGACGAGGTCGCCCGCCTGCGCGCGCGCGATCTCGACCCGATGCTGCCGGTGATGCGCGCCCACGGGGTGCCGGGCCTGATCGCCCACCTCGACGGCGCGATGAGCCTCGAAGCGGCGATCGTCCGGGGGCAGGCGGACACGCGCGCCTACGCCAAGCGCCAGGTCACGTGGTTCCGCCACCAGATGGGGGAGGCGTGGCGCTGGGTGGATCCGGAATCCGCGGGGGTCGAGGCGCTGTTCTGAGGCGAGCGTCCGACCCGCCGGGGGAGACCGGCGCGCGGCGCCGCGATCCAGGCGGCCCCCTCTCGCGCGTGAGAGGGAGCCTGTCGCGTCTTGCCCGGTCCTCGGCTCCGGGCGAAGGCCGGAGCCCTCAGCGCTCCAGCCGCGCCACGAGGCTCGACGTGTCCCAGCGGTTGCCGCCCATGGCCTGCACCTCGGCGTAGAACTGGTCGACGAGGGCCGAGACCGGCAGCTTGGCGCCGTTGCGGCGGGCCTCGTCCAGCAGGATGCCGAGATCCTTGCGCATCCAGTCGACCGCGAAGCCGAAGTCGAACTTGCCCGCGTTCATGGTCTTGCCGCGGTTCTCCATCTGCCAGGAGCCGGCGGCGCCCTTGGAGATCACGTCGAGCACCGCCTCGACGTCGAGGCCGGCGCGCTTGGCGAAGTGGACGCCCTCCGACAGGCCCTGGACGAGGCCGGCGATGCAGATCTGGTTGACCATCTTGGTGAGCTGGCCGGCGCCGGCCGGGCCCATCAGCCGGCAGGCGCGGGCGAAGGACCCGATCGCGCCCTCGACCTTGGCGTAGGTCGCCGCGTCGCCGCCGCACATCACGGTGAGCACGCCGTTCTCGGCGCCCGCCTGGCCGCCGGAGACCGGCGCGTCGATGAAGCCGAGCCCCTTGGCCTCGGCCGCCGCGGCGAGCTCCCGGGCGACCTCGGCGGAGGCCGTGGTGTGATCGACGAACACCGCGCCGGGCTTCATGCCGGCGAGCGCCCCGTCGTCGCCCAGCACGACGCTGCGCAGGTCGTCGTCGTTGCCCACGCAGGCGAACACGATCTCGGCGCCCTCGGCGGCCTGCCGGGGCGTGGGCGCGTGGGCGCCGCCGTAGGTCTTCACCCAGGCCTCGGCCTTCGGGGTGGTGCGGTTGTAGACGGTGACGTCGTGGCCACCCTTCTTGGCGAGGTGTCCGGCCATCGGGCCGCCCATCACGCCGAGACCCAGGAATGCGACCTTCGCCATTGTCGTGCGCTCCTCGCGGGCCCGACCGCGCCGGCGCCCTTCCATCTCCGACGGCGGGCGGCGACGGAGCTCGGCAGCCGGGCCGTGAAGGGGGTCGGGGCCGTGCCGGGGGACCCGATGTGACAGATTGGGCGTCGTGCCGCCGCCGACGCTGCATCACAGCTCGGATCGCTTGCGTCAACGCCGGACCAATAGGATAACCCGCCCGTGTAGCCCGGGACCACGAAGTCCCAGCCGGAGCCCCCCGCGCGGCCCCGCGCGCGAGGCGTTCGGTCAGGGAGTGGGACATGGGTACGGCGATCGGCAGGCACGGGCCCTGGGCCCTCGTGGGGGCGCTCGGCGCCGCGGCGCTGGCGATCGTGGCGAGCCAGCGCGGCGAGACGATCAATGCCCTCTGGATCGTGGTCGCGGCGGTCTGCGTCTACCTCATCGCCTACCGCTACTATTCCCAGTTCATCGCCGACAAGGTGATGCGGCTCGACCCGAAGCGCGCGACCCCCGCGGTGCGCCACAACGACGGGCTCGACTACGTGCCCACCAACCGCGGCGTCCTGTTCGGCCACCACTTCGCGGCGATCGCGGGCGCGGGCCCGCTGGTCGGCCCGGTGCTCGCCGCCCAGATGGGCTACCTGCCCGGCATGCTGTGGATCCTGGCCGGCGTGGTCCTCGCGGGCGCCGTGCAGGACTTCATGGTCCTGTTCGTGTCGATGCGCCGGGACGGCCGCTCGCTCGGCGAGCTGATCCGGGCCGAGCTCGGCACGATTCCCGGCATCATCGCCCTGTTCGGCACCTTCCTGATCATGGTGATCCTGCTCGCCGTGCTGGCGCTGATCGTCGTCAAGGCGCTGGCCGAGAGCCCCTGGGGCACCTTCACGGTGATGTCGACGATCCCGATCGCCATGCTGATGGGCGTCTATTCGCGCTACATCCGGCCGGGCAAGATCGGCGAGGTCTCGATCCTCGGCTTCGTCCTGCTGATGCTGGCGATCGTCGCCGGCGGCTCGGTGGCGGCGAGCCCGGTCTGGGGGCCGGCCTTCACCTTCACGGGCCCGCAGCTCTGCTGGATGCTGATCGGCTACGGCTTCGTGGCGTCGATCCTGCCGGTCTGGCTGCTGCTGGCCCCGCGCGACTACCTGTCGACCTTCCTCAAGATCGGCACCATCGTCGGGCTGGCGCTGGGCATCGCCTTCGTCGCCCCGCACATGCAGATGCCGGCGGTCACCAAGTTCGTGGACGGCACCGGCCCGGTCTGGGCGGGCAGCCTGTTCCCGTTCCTGTTCATCACCATCGCGTGCGGCGCGGTCTCGGGCTTCCACGCCCTGATCTCGTCGGGCACCACCCCGAAGCTGATCGCCAGCGAGTCCGACGCCCGCTTCATCGGCTACGGCGGCATGCTGATGGAATCCTTCGTGGCGATCATGGCGCTGGTCTCGGCCTGCGTGATCGACCCGGGCGTCTACTTCACCATGAACTCGCCCGCGGCCCTCGTCGGCACGACGCCCGAGACCGCCGCCGCCGCGGTGACCAAGCTCGGCTTCGCCACGACGCCGGAGGTCATCACTCAGACCGCCGCCGACGTCGGCGAGCACACGATCATCTCGCGGGCCGGCGGCGCGCCGACCCTCGCGGTCGGCATGGCCCACATCATCTCGTCCGCCATCGGCGGCAAGGCGATGATGGCCTTCTGGTACCACTTCGCGATCCTGTTCGAGGCGCTGTTCATCCTCACGGCGGTGGACGCGGGCACCCGCGCCTGCCGGTTCATGGTGCAGGACCTCGTGGCGCTCGCGGTGCCGTCGTTCAAGAACACCACGTCGTGGGGTCCGAGCATCGCGGCGACCGCCATCTCGGTGGGGGCCTGGGGCTACTTCCTGTACCAGGGCGTGACCGACCCGCTCGGCGGCATCAACACCCTGTGGCCGCTCTTCGGCATCTCGAACCAGATGCTGGCCGCGGTGGCGCTGACGCTCTGCACGGTGGTGATCTTCAAGATGAAGCGCGAGCGCTACGCGTTCGTGACCATCATCCCGACCGCGTGGCTGTGCATCTGCACCCTCACGGCCGGCTGGCAGAAGATCTTCTCGGCCGACCCGAAGATCGGCTTCCTGGCCCACGCCGAGCGCTACGCGGCCGCCGCCGCGGAGGGCAAGATCCTGGCGCCTGCCAAGAACGCCGACCAGATGAGCCAGATCATCCTCAACGACCGGATCGACGCGGTGCTGGCGGCCCTGTTCATCGGCCTCGTCGTCGCCATCGCGGGCTTCGGCATCGCCGCCTGCGTGAAGGCGTGGCGCGCGGACCGCTGGACCGCACTGGAGACCGAGCCGCACATGGTCCCGGCGGAGTAGGAGGTCCCATGCTGCCGTCGTCGAACCTGCGGGACCGGATCCGGACGCTGTCCAAGTGCGTCTGCGACGGCGCCCGCCTGATGGTCGGGCAGGGGGACTACGCGGCCTATGCCGAGCATGTCCGCCGCACCCATCCCGACCAGGCGCCGATGAGCGAGGTGGAGTTCTTCCGCAACCGGGAGAACGCCCGCTTCGGGGTCGGCAACACCGCGGGCTTCCGCTGCTGCTGACAGGCGGCCGGTGAGCTTGGTCGTCCTTGCTTCGCTGCGCGCGCGATGACGGCGGCGTGTCCTCGCCGCGGACCGGGCCCCGCTCGCTGCGCGGACCCGATCGGGCCCGGCCGGCGTTCTCCACGTCGGAGGGCCGCCCGGCCCTCGCCAAATGCGGAAGGCCGATGACCGACCAGAGCGTGCAGGACCCGATCGAGCCCCGGGCCGTCAACACCGCCCATGCCTGGGAGCGGGCCTACTGGGCGCGCCGGTTCATGGTCCCGGTGGAGCAGGTCGAGGCCGCCGTGGCGGCGGTCGGCGACGATCCGGCCCGCGTGGCCGCCCATCTCGGGCGGGACTGGCCGGGCCACGAGCCCGCCACCTGATCCCGCCGCGCCAGGACTAGTCCTCCGCGATCCCGGGCTTAAGCTCGGCCGCATCTTGACTCCGCCGCCACAATATCCGCCATCTCAGGCCCGACGGGAGGTCGGCATGAGCATTTTCCAGGACGCCATCCTTCGGTTCGGCCGCACGATCATGTCGTACGCGGGCGACGCGGTCTTCCTGCAGGCCGCGGTCTCGTCCGCCGCTAACGTCATCGTGGCCGATGGCGACGTGGGCGAGGAGGAGATCGAGTCGGCGATCACCGGCATCCGCGCCAACCCGATCCTCGAGAAATCCTACGACACGCTGCGCGTCGAGCAAGAGCTCTACGAGGCGATCACCCGGGCCAAGACCCGGGCCGGGCGGCTGGAGAACCTGCGCCATGTCGGCGCCATCGCGGATCGGCCGATCGAGCAGCGCCAGGACGTGTTCCTGATCGGCGCGGACGTGGCCGATATCGACGGCATCAGCGAGGTCGAGCACAAGGCGCTCGACGAGATCGCCGGGGCGCTGCAGGTCGACAAGTCCGCCCTGCTGCGCTGATCCGGCCGGCCCGTCGCCCGGCAGACCCCGGGACGGCGCGCCGGGAACGCTCTCCCCGTCCGGCACCCGCATCCCGAGGTGACGCGGCCCGGCCCGCCGGGCCGGGTCTTCGCGGACGCCGGCGCGGGCGCGAGGCCGCCGCCATCCCGAACCTGCGGCGACGCGGCCCGTCCCTTGCCTGACCGGACGTGATAGCGAAACAGTCCGGGTTTAGCCGGTGAGCCGGTATACAACGCGGAGTTGCCGGCCCGGGGCCGGACGGCGGAGACCGCATGGGCCTCGTCCTCTACGCGCTCAAGTTCCGGATCACGACCTACGTGCTCGCGGTCCTGATGATGCTCGGCGGCGTCGGGGCGATCGTCGTCGCGCCGAAGGACGTGCTGCCGGTCGTCGACATCCCGGTCGTCGTGGTGGTCTGGACCTATACCGGCCTCTCGGCGCCGGAGATGGAACAGCGCATCACGACCTACGCCGAGTACGGCATCTCCAACAACGTCAACAACATCCGCCGCATGGAGTCGACGACGCTCCAGGGCACGGCGGTGCAGCGGATCTACTTCGAGCCCACCGTCAGCCTCAATCTCGCCATCGCCCAGGTGGTGTCCTCGACCAACTCGATCCGCGCCGTGATGCCCCCCGGCACGCAGCCGCCGGTGATCGTGCGCTACTCCGCCTCCTCGGTGCCGGTGATCCAGCTCGCCCTGACCTCGGCCAAGGAGAGCCTCAACCAGGTCTACGACTACGCCCAGTACCGGATCCGTCAGACCCTGGCGCAGGTCCCGGGCTCGACCCTGCCGTCGCCCTTTGGCGGCGCGCCCCGGCAGATCATGGTCGACCTCGACCTCAACGCCCTCCAGGCGCTCGGCCTGACGCCGCTCGACGTCACCAACGCCATGACGGCCCAGAACCTGACCGTGCCGTCCGGCCTCGCCAAGATCGGCGAGCAGCAGTACCCCGTCCAGCTCAACGGCACCCCGCCGTCGATCGAGACCCTGAACCTCGCGCCGATCAAGGTGGTGGCCGGCCAGCCCGTGCTGGTGCGCGACGTCGCCTATGTCCGCGACGGCGGCCCGCCGCAGGTCAACGTGGTCAGCGCCGACGGCCAGCAGGCGGTGCTGATGCAGATCATCAAGAACGGCAACGCCTCGACCTTGAGCGTGGTCAACAACGTCAAGGCGGCGATGCCGACGATCCGCGCCGCCGCACCCGAGGGGCTGGCGATCAAGCCGCTCTTCGACCAGTCGGTCTACGTCTCGAACGCCATCGAGGGGGTGCTCCACGAGGCGCTGACCGCGGCGGCCCTGACGGGCCTCGCCATCCTGCTGTTCCTCGGCTCCTGGCGCTCGACGATCATCGTGCTGATCTCGATCCCGCTCTGCGTCATGACCTCGCTCGCCGTGCTGGCGGCGCTCGGCGAGACCATCAACGTGATGACGCTGGGCGGCCTGGCGCTCGCGGTCGGCATCCTGGTGGACGACGCCACGGTGGCGATCGAGAACACCTACCGGCTGTTCGAGGAGGGCGAGGAGTTCCGCGAGAGCGTGGTCCACGGCGCCGCCGGCATCGCCAAGCCGGCGCTGATCTCGACGCTCGCGATCTGCGCGGCCTTCACGGCCGTGTTCGCGCTCACCGACACGCCGAAATACCTGTTCACCCCGCAGGCGCTCGCGGTCGTGTTCGCGATGCTGACCTCCTACCTGCTGTCGCGGACCCTGGTGCCGCTCCTGATCGACGTGATCGTGGCGCCGGAATACCGCCAGAAGCACGCGAAAGACCGGGACGCGCACCCGGCGCAGCACGCGGCGCCCCGGCGGGGCCGGATCGCCCGAGCCGTCGGCCTCGTGGGCGCCCCCGCGCTGCGGCTCGCCGGCCGGATCCACGGCGCGTTCGAGCGCGGCTTCGCGCGGTTCCACCGGGGCTATGTCGGGCTGCTCCACGCGGTGCTGCGCCACCGCATCGTCACCCTGGGCGCCGTCGGCGGCGTGCTCGGCATGACCGGCGTGCTGTTCGCCTTCGTCGGCCAGGACTACTTCCCGCAGATCGAGGCGAGCCAGATGACCATGCATCTGCGCACCCGCGTCGGCATGCGCATCGAGACCGCCCGGCAGGTCTTCGCCGAGGTCGAGGACACGGTCCGCGAGGTGATCCCGGCGGGTGAGGTCGACCAGATCCTCCAGAACATCGGCCTGCCGTCGAACAACTACAACTTCGCGTTCTCGGACGGCTCGTTCGTCTCCTACAATGACGGGCAGATGCTGATCAGCCTGAAGGAGGGGCACGGCCCGGTTGCGGGCTACATGAAGCGCCTGCGCGAGGTGCTCATGAAGCGCTTCCCCGACGTGGTCGTCTACTTCCAGCCCGCCGACATGATCACTCAGATCCTGAACTTCGGCGTCCTCACGCCGATCGACGTGCAGGTCTCCGGCCGCCACAAGGAGAAGGACCTGGAGGTCGCCCAGCGCATCGTGCAGCGGCTGAAGCACACGAAGGGCCTCGTCGACGTCCACCTGCAGCAGATCGTCAACGAGCCGCAATTCTACGTCGACGTCGACCGGCGCCTCGCCTCCGAACTCGGCCTGACCGAGCAGCAGGTGGCGCAGAACATGAACATCTCGCTGTCCGGCAGCTACCAGGTCACGCCGAACTTCTGGCCGGACCCAAAGACCGGCATCCCCTACCAGCTCTGGGTGCAGACGCCCGAGTACCGCAACAGCTCGCTCACCGACCTGCGCAACACGCCGATGTTCGTGCGCGCCGCCGCGACCTCCGGCTCCGGCCCCGGGGTGCTGACCCTGCTGTCGAGCCTCGCGGACATCCGCCGGACGCCGACGCAGACCATGATCAGCCACGTCAACATCCAGCCGACCTTCGACATCTTCGCCTCGGTGCAGGACCGGGACCTCGGCTCGGTCGCGCGCGAGATCGACAGGATCGTCGAGGACGAGCAGAAGAACCTCGAGGCGCCGGACAAGATCGTCGTCCGCGGCCAGATCGAGAACATGCGCTCGGCCTTCTTCCGCCTGGAGATCGGCCTCGGCATCGCGCTGATCGCCGTCTACCTGCTGATGGCGGTGAACTACCAGAGCTGGGGCGACCCGTTCGTGGTGATCGCCGCCCTGCCGATGGCCTTCTGCGGCATCACCTTCGCGCTGTTCGTGACCGGCACGCCGTTCTCGATCCCGTCGATCTTCGGGGCGATCATGTCGGTGGGCATCGCCTCGGCGAACTCGATCCTGCTCGTCACCTTCGCCAAGGAGCACCGGGAGGAGACCGGGTGCAGCGCCCTGGAGGCGGCGATCACGGCGGGCGAGACGCGGCTGCGGCCGGTGCTGATGACCGCCTCGGCGATGTTTCTGGGGCTCATCCCGATGGCCTTGGGCACCGGCGAGGGCGGTGAGCAGAACGCCGCGCTCGCCCGCGCGGTCATGGGCGGCATCGCCTTCGCGACGCCCGCGACCCTGCTGCTTGTGCCCTTCCTCTACGTGCTGATGCGCGGCGGCCCGGCGCAGCCGGTGCAGGATTACCTGGAGCCGGAGGGCCGCCCGGCGGCGGCGTGAGGGACGGCGGCGCGTCGCGCGCCGCGGCCGGTGTCGCTGGCCCGATCCGGATGCCTGACCGTCGGATCCCGATCGGGGGGATGCCCTTGCGGGTCGCTCACCCCTCCTTGAAGCCGTATTCCGGCGTGTCGTCGTCGTTGCCGTAGTACTTGTACGGCAGGAACTTGCCCGACATGGTGAGCTTCACGCGGTCGCCCTTGTTGTTGGCCTCCCGGGCCATGTCCATGTTGAAGTCGATCGCCGACATGATGCCGTCGCCGAACTCCTCCTGGATCAGCTCCTTGAAGGTCGTTCCGTAGACCATCACCAGCTCGTAGAACCGGTAGATCAGCGGGTCGGTGGGCGGCATGGACGGGATCGAGCCGCGATAGGGCGGCTCGTTGAGCATCCGCTCCTCGGCGGGGGTGAGGCCGAAGAGCTCGGCCGCCCGCTTGGCCTGGGCCTTCGGGAGCTTCATCTGGCCCATGCAGGCCGCGGTGATCAGGAACGGCGACAGGCCGCCGATCTCCGCGTGGATGTGCTTCCAGCTCCACCCCTTCTCGCGCTTGATGTCGAGAAGCTTCTCGGTGAGGTCTTCGCGCTTCATCGTCGGCTCCCGGATCTCGATCTGCGATGGGTCCGGTGAGGCCGCGCGCTCCGCGGCCCCACCCACCCGGTGCGGGTGCGCGTCCGGACCGCGACCGGTGAGGGGGGACGGTCGCGTCCGGACGCGGACATCCGCCGGGCGTCGTCGCGGCGCGCCTTCGGGAGCGGTGCCGGCCGACGGGCGGACAGCCTCACTCGGCAAAGGGTGTGCCAGAAGGGATGCCGGAGAAATCGCTCGGTCTGCCAGAGGTTTGGGTCGCCGGATGTCGCTCACGACATCTCGTTGGAAACGAGATATCGTGAGCCAATGACGATATCTCGTGAGTCCGGTGCTGCCGGAAGCTTCGGGCCGGTCTTCGAGGCGAGCCCGGATCCCATGCTGGTCCTCGCGCCGGAGGAGGACCGGGTCGCGGACGCCAACCCGGCGGCGGCGCGCCTCCTCGGCTACGGCCGCCCGGCGCTGCGCGGCGCGCGGGCGAGCGCCCTGTTCCCGGGCCAGCTCCCGGCGCTCACGGTCTTCACCGAGGCCGCGCTGGCCCGGGGGCACTGGTGGACGCGCACATTGGCGCCGCGCGACGCGGCCGGACGCGACCTGCGGGTCGAGACCGCGGCCTTCCCGCTCCCGGGCGACGCGATGCGCCTCCTCGTCACCCTGGCGGACCCGGACACGCTCCACCGCCGCCAGGTCGACGGCGAGGCCGAGGCCCACATGCGCGCCGGCCTCTCGGAGTGGCAGCGCGTGGAGCGCATCTTCCGCGACATCGAGCGGGGCAACCAGCTGATCCTGCGCGCGGCCGGGGAGGGGATCTACGGCGTCAACGCGGAGGGCGTGACCACCTTCGTCAACCCGGCCGCCGCGCGCATGCTCGGCTGCGATGCCGCCGACCTCGTCGGCCGGGACATGCACGCCGCCGTGCACCACACCCGCCCGGACGGGAGCCACTACCCCCACCGCGACTGTCCGATCTACGCGGCGTTCCGGGACGGGACCGTGCATCAGGTCGATCACGAGGTCTTCTGGCGCGCCGACGGCACCGCCTTCCCGGTCGAGTACACCTCGACGCCGATCCGCGACCGGGGGCGCCTGCTCGGCGCCGTCATCGTGTTCCGCGACATCAGCCAGCGCCGTGAGGCCGAGGCCCGCCTGACGAGCGCGCTCGCCGAGGTCGACTCCCTCCGGGAGCGCCTGGAGCTGGAGAACGCCTACCTGAAGGAGGAGATCCGGGCCGAGCGCCAGCACCAGGGCATCATCGGCCGCTCGCCCGCCATCGCGGCGACGCTCCGGCAGGTCGACCGCGTCGCCGCCACCGACGCCACCGTGCTGATCACCGGCGAATCCGGCACCGGCAAGGAGCTGATCGCCCGGGCGATCCACGAGGGCAGCCGCCGCAGTGCCCGCCCGATGATCCGCGTCAACTGCGCGGCGATCCCCCGCGAGCTGTTCGAGAGCGAGTTCTTCGGCCACGCCAAGGGCAGCTTCACGGGGGCGCTGCGCGACCGGATCGGCCGGTTCGAACTCGCCGACGGCGGCACGCTGTTCCTCGACGAGGTCGGCGAGATCCCCCTCGACCTCCAGGGCAAGCTGCTGCGCGTCCTGCAGGAGCGCTCGTTCGAGCGGGTCGGCGAGGCGCGCACGCGGGCGGTGGACGTGCGCGTGGTCGCGGCCACCAACCGGGACCTGCGCGCCGAGATCCGGGCGGGCCGCTTCCGGGAGGACCTCTACTTCCGCCTCAACGTCTTCCCGATCCAGGCGCGGCCCCTGCGCGAGCGGCCCGAGGACATCCCGCCGATCGCCCAGCACCTGCTCCGGGTCGCCGCGCGCCGCCTCACCGTCCCGGAGCCGCGCCTCACGGAGGGCGATGTCCGCCGCCTCTGCCGCTATTCCTGGCCCGGCAATGTCCGGGAACTGGAGAACGTGATCGAGCGGGCGGTGATCCTGTCCGCCCGGGGGCGCCTCCGCCTCGACCTGCCCGACGGTGAGGCGACCGGACCCGCGGACGCGGCCAGCCCGGCCGCGCCGCCCGGCGGGCGGCCCGCCACCGAGGCCGAGCGCCGGGCGCGCGACCGCGCCGAGATCGTCGCGGCCCTGGCGCTGGCGGGCGGCCGGATCTCCGGGCCGGGCGGCGCGGCCGCGCTCCTCGGCCTTCGGCCGACGACGCTGGCCTCGCGGATCAAGGCACACGGGATCCCGCGCGGCTGATCCGGCGGGCCCTTGATCCGATCTTAAGGCCGCTGTGCCAAAGCTCGCGCCGGGCTTTCCCCGCGAAGGCGCAGCGTCCCCGACCGATGCACGACCTCTCCGATCCCGTCACTCTCCCGGCCGGCACCGTCCTGTTCGAGGAGGGGGCGATCGGGCACTGCGCCTACCTGATCCTGAGCGGGCGCATCGCGATCTTCCGGCGGCGCGACGGCGGTGAGGCCGTGCTCGCCCGGCGCGGCCCCGGCGAGATCTTCGGCGAGATGGCCATCCTCGACGCCCTCCCGCGCTCCGCCGGCGCGCGCGCCGAGGCGGATTGCGTGCTCGTCCCGGTGGACGCGGCGCAGATCCGCCAGCGGCTCGCCGGCGCCGATCCGATCCTGCGCCTCTGCCTCGAGGGACTCATCGCCCGGTTTCGCGAGACCCTGCCCCGCCTCGGGCCGGCTTCCGCCGAGGGGCTTCAGGCGCCGCCGTCGCCCTCCGCCCGCGCCGATTTCGACGCGACGGTCGCATCGCTCGCGCAGGAGCGCGCCCTGCGGCGCGCCCTGGCCCGGGACGAGTTCGCGCTGTTCCTGCAGCCGATCGTGCGGCTCGCCACCGGGCGCCTCGCCGGCTTCGAGGCCCTGATCCGCTGGCACGATCCCGAGCGCGGGCTCGTGCCCCCCGCCGCCTTCATTCCGGCCGCCGAGGCGAACGGCCTGATCCTGGCGATCACCGCCTGGGTGATCGACGCGATCGGCCGGATCGTGCCCCGCATCCTGCAGGCCGGCCTGCGCGCGCCCGCCTCCGTCGAGCCCTCCCTGTTCGTGAGCTTCAACGTCACGGCCCAGGATCTCGCCCGCGCGGACATACCGGGCCTCGTCGACGCGATGCTGCGCCGGACCGGCCTCGCGCCCGGCGCCCTCAAGATCGAGGTCACCGAGAGCGCGCTGATGCAGGATCCGGCCGGGGCCGCGGCCGCCCTCGCGCGCTGTCGCGCCGCCGGCCTCGGCATCGCGGTGGACGATTTCGGCACCGGCTACTCCTCGCTCAGCCATCTCAGCACCCTGCCGATCACCACGCTCAAGGTGGACCGGGCCTTCGTCCGGGCGATGCTGGCGGAGCCGCGCGATCGCCGGATCGTCCAGACCATCCTGCGGCTCGCCGAGGAGATCGGGGTGGCGGCGGTCGCGGAGGGCATCGAGGGCCGCGCCGAGGCGGAGGCCCTCGCGGCGATGGGCTGCGCCCTGGGCCAGGGCTACCATTTCGGCCGCCCGATGCCGGAGGCCGACGCCCTCGCGGCGGCGGCGGCCTGGAACGCCGAGGCGTGGCGCGTCGGGCTCTCCGGGGAGGCTGATCCGGGGCGGCACGGGTTCCACGTCCGGGCCTGACGGATTCCCGGGCCCGGCGCGGTCTTTCGCCACCCCCGCGAGCGTGGTTTCGATGCACCGGGCGGGCGGGAAGCGCGCGGCTCCGGGCGGAAACGCTTGCATCCGGTGCGTGTTTTCGGACCATGCGTCTTCGGGTCTCGGAGGCGGGCTTTGGGCGGAGACGAGCGGGACGGGCAGATGGCCGAAGGGGCTGCGGGGGCATCCGCGCATCCGGCGCCCTGGGAATTCGTGCTGCCGGAGGAGACGGCCACCGAGGATCTCGGCCTGTTCCTGTCCGAGTTCCTGATGCCCGGGGACGTCGTGGCTCTGTCCGGCGGCCTGGGTGGTGGCAAGACCACGCTCGCCCGCGCGGTCATCCGCGAGCTCGCCGGCGACCCGCGCCTGGAGGTGCCGAGCCCGACCTTCACGCTGATCCAGCCCTACGCGGCCCGCGACGGCCGGCCGATCGTCCACGCCGACCTGTACCGGCTGCGCGACCCCGACGAATTGGTGGAACTCGGCTTCGACGAGATGGCCGAGGGCGCGATCACCCTGGTGGAGTGGCCCGACCGGATGCCGCCCCGCGCCGGCCCGGTGCTGACCGTGGACCTGTCCCTGCGGGCGGAGTTCGGCCCCGAGGCGCGGCTCGCGCGGATCGACGGCACCGGCGGCATGCGCGCCCGCCTCGACCGGGCCCGCGCGGTGCGCCGCCTCCTCGACCGCAGCGGCTGGGACATCGCCGAGCGGACCTTGATGCAGGGGGACGCCTCTTCCCGCGCCTACGAGCGCCTGACCAAGCCCGACGGCACCAGCGCCGTGCTGATGATCGCGCCGCCGCGACCCGACGGGCCGCCGGTGCGGGACGGCAAGCCCTACAGCGCGATCGTGCACCTCGCCGAGAGCGTCCACGCCTTCGTGGCCCTCGACCGCGGCCTGCGGGCACTCGGCTTCTCGGCCCCGAAGATCTACGGCGAGGACCTGACCGAGGGCCTGCTCATCCTGGAGGATCTCGGCAGCGAGCCGGTGATCGAGGGCGGCGCCCCGCGGCCCGAGCGCTACGCCGAGGCGGTGCGCGTGCTGGCCAAGCTCCACGCCAACCCGCTGCCCCCGGTCCTGCCCGTGGCCGAGGGGATCGAGCACAGGCTGCCGCCCTACGACATGGAGGCGCTGCTGTTCGAGGCGGAGCTGATGCCCGAATGGTACGCCCCGGCGATCCGGAACGTCAGCCTGTCGGCGGAGACGCGGGCGGCCTTCGTCGATCTGTGGCGGGGGGCGCTCCAGGGCGCGATCCCGGACCGGCCGACCTGGACCCTGCGCGACTACCATTCCCCGAACCTGATCTGGCTGCCCGAGCGCGACGGGCTGGAGCGGGTCGGGCTGATCGATTTCCAGGACGCCGTCATGGGCCACCCGGCCTACGACGTCGCCTCGCTGCTGCAGGATGCCCGGGTCGATTCCAGCGCGGAGTTCGAGCTGCGGCTCCTCGGCCTCTACGCCCGCGAGCGCCGCGGCCGGGACCCGACCTTCGACGTCGGCGCCTTCGCCACCGCCTACGCGCTGCTGGCGGCCCAGCGGGCCACCAAGATCCTCGGCATCTTCGCGCGCCTCGACCGGCGCGACGGCAAGCCCGGCTACCTCGCCCACCTGCCGCGGATCGAGGGCTACCTCGCCCGCAACCTCGCCCATCCGGCGCTCGCCGGTCTGCGGGCTTGGCACGCGGACCATCTGCCGGGCCTCGTCGCCCCGGCGCCCGACCCCTGACCACCGGATTCCCGACCGCATGAGCGATCCCAGCCCCGCCGTCAGCCGCGCCTTCGTCCTGGCCGCGGGCCTGGGCAAGCGCATGCGGCCGGTGACCGCCACCGTGCCGAAACCCCTGGTGGAGGTGTCCGGCAAGGCCCTGCTCGACCACGCCCTCGACCGGGTCGCCGAGGCCGGGATCGGAAGCGCAGTCGTCAACGTCCACTACCTCGCCGACCTGATCGAGGGGCACCTCGCGCGCCGGGCCGAGGGGGCGGCCCCGGGACCGGCCACGACCGTCTCCGACGAGCGCGCGGCGCTGCTGGAGACGGGCGGCGGCATCCGCAAGGCGCTGCCGCTCCTGGGCGACGCGCCGTTCGTGGTGCTGAACTCGGATTCGTTCTGGCTCGAGGGGCCGGCCTCCAACCTGCGCCGGCTGATCGAGACCTGGGACGGGGACCGCATGGACGGCCTGCTGCTGGTGGCACCGACCGCCACCAGCCTTGGCTACGAGGGCGCCGGGGATTTCGTGATGGATCCGGACGGCCGCCTGGAGCGCCGCGGCGAGCGCGCGGTGGCGCCGTTCATCTACGCGGGGGTGGCGATCCTCACGCCGGGCCTCTTCGCCGACACGCCGGAGGGCGCCTTCTCGCTCAACCTGCTGTTCGACCGGGCGATCGCGGCGGGGCGGCTGTTCGGGATGCGGCTCGACGGCCAGTGGCTGCATGTCGGCACGCCGGAGGCGATCCGGGCCGCGGAGGAGCGCGTTCGCGCGAGCGCCCGGGCCCCGTAGAGAGCCGGATCCGGGGCACGATGCGCGGAGCGCGAAGTCCTTGTCCGAAGTGTCTTGCCAAGCCGGATCTGAGCCTCTAGAAGCCCCTTCACACCGGCGGGCCGAGAGCCCGCCGCCGTGTCAGGCGCCCGTAGCTCAGCTGGATAGAGCACCAGACTACGAATCTGGGGGTCAGAGGTTCGAATCCTTTCGGGCGCGCCATCAACTACCTGTTTTTGCTGGATAATCAGGAACGCCGGGCCAGCGACGGTTGGCGAGTTTGCAAGCGGTTTGCATACTCCGTGGCCGACGACTTTTCCCACCTTTCGATTGCACGATCAGCCAGTCCGCCGGATCGCGCCAAATAGCGGTCGAGGATCTGGGTCACGCTCGCCAGCTTATGGCCGGTGATTGCCGCGATTTCCTGGGGCGTGGATCCGACTTCCGAAAGCAGCGTGATGGCAGTTCCTCGTAGGTCGTGGAAGTGCAACGCTACCGGGGCTCTGAAGCCGAACAGTCTGGCCCGATCGAGCTGTGCTTCGCGCGTCGCTCGATGCCACGTACGAGCGAAATACCGCTTCCCGAACGGACGGCCGGACTTCGTGGTGACGATGTGCGATGTCGTCTGATCCATCCCATCGAGCGTGCCGCGTAACGCCTCGGTACACGGGATCCTCATGAGCGGCGCTGCCCGTCCATGCCGCGCGTTCTTGCCCTGCCTCAGCCAAATATTCTTGCCGTCGTATGCCGACCACTCCAACCCCAAAATATCGGCCTGCCGCTGTCCGGTGTGCAGCGCGAGCATGAGCGCCCGCTGTAACTCTAGCGGCGCCACGCTCATGAACGCCTCGATATGCTCGGGCAGCCAAATAATCTCCGATCGATCGGCGCTGTGTAAGCGTTCAAATCCGCGAACGTGATTGGAGTGGATGTGACCCCGGCGCTTGGCCCACGTAAGCATGGCTGACAGCACCGAAAGCCTGTTGTCTGCCTCACGCTCTCCCGAGCCGGTCGCCACCCTGTCCCGCCATTCCATGAAAACAGTAATGACTTCGTGGTCCTGAAGAGCTAAAACCGGCATATCGCCAAATTCTGGCTCCATAGTTGTGAGCATGCGCCGGTATTCCCTTTGCGTGCTTAATGCCAACTTCTTATTGAACTCCGGCGAGTCAGTGTATCGCCGGATGAGCCAAACCACATTCTGTGTTGTTTGCGAGCGACGGATGCTCGCCTCAGCGGCGGCGTAACTGGATCGAAATTCAACCGTCCCCGGCAGTCCAAAGATTCTGGTCTTGGTTGCGCGGTGATAATAATAAATAATTTCAGTGCCGTCCGCGCGCCACTTGCGGACGATGTTGATCCCCGGCAGTTCGCTGATCACGTCGCATCTTCCACTGTTGTAGGTGATCAGCCTCCTTCAGTGGGGGAGCACAGGAATTAACCCGGCCGAGAAAAGAATCAATTTCGGCTACCAGCCAGCGCTTGGTGCCACGCAATGGGCCGGGGACGAGCCCAAGCTTCATCCACCGGGTAAATTGGCCGGGGGTGATACGGCACAGCTCCGCAGCCTCAGCCTTCGTGACACACCGGGGCGACAACAAACTGGTATCCGACATCGTTCTCGAACGCGCTGCCAACAACCGTCCCTGGCTCGCCGTGCGGAGCGCTGCACGTGCATGCCGGAAGCGCGAAAGTCGCGTTCCTGAGTACATATAACGGCGGGACGATCTCGTGAGCTGGTTGTGCCTTTCGTGCCCTCGTAACCAGCGCTCAATCCTACCTAGTGTAAGCCTAAATATCCCTGGCCCAACTTCAGCGAGGAACGATTCAGGCGTATGCGTATCGACGAACTCGGGGGTAAAATTTGATGACGGCTGGAGCGCCGGAGCCGATCCCCAGCGGACCTAGCAGTCAGTCTGACGGCGGGATCGCGGCATATGCACGGTTGCGCGAGCAGCTGCGCCCGCTGCTGGAGCACGGTCGGATCGGGCGATTCGACCACGTCGAGCTAATCGAAGTCACGGCCACACCACGCGACGCTCAACCCCTGAACGTCCTTTCGCTGGCCGTTCTTGCGGAAGGCCGCCCGGACGTGGGGGATGCCGATCGACCGCAGTTTTTGACACCACGGATACGGGTGGAGAGCTTCCGCAACTGGTCCTTTGGCGTCGCGCGCACGCTCCGACCCTTGCCGGCTCTTGATCAAACCCTCGAAAATTATGCGCAAACTGGGGTGTGGGCGCTGAGCGGCTGTTCCCTCCAAGTCGGTGCTCTGCGGCCCGAGCCCCCGATGTTTGCGCCCCCTGATGGCTCGGTGGCTGTCCCGCTCAATAGGGTCCTCAAAAACAATTTTTGGGCTGGGTCATACGTGTTCCGCCTGCTTGATCGGCAGAAGCTGCACCTCACCCCCTTCTTCGCCGACCGCCGCCGCCTGCAGCAACTTTCCGACGCGGTGTCGGCCGCCGTTCCGATTGCCTTCGCTGGCTTGGCGGACCTGTTGGGGGATGTGCTGATACAGGTGCCGGTCACTGTCGTCGTGCCCGGTGTCGTGGTGCCCCGGGACGGCGACCATTTGCGGCTTGATACGACATGGCGGCCGGGGACGTCGCCTCGTGCCCTGACGGCTACCGCGCGCGCCAAATGGGACGAACTCCTGACGGGCGCCGTGGTCAGCGAGCAGCTCGAACGCGGCGGCAACCTAGCGATCGACGGCCGGCAGCGGCCCATCGAGATGGAGGTGCTCGACGTTGGGACGGGCGCGCTTCTGATCGCGACCGCGCCGACCTCGGTGTTCAGAGGGCTCACGCTCAACAGCCACATGCGGCGGCACGAACCCCGGCTGTTCAGCGCCGCGGACCATGACGGCGTCATTAGGCCGGAGCGCGTCGGTCTCATCGCGACGACGAGGACCGTCGTCGGCGAGAATCCTAGCCAGGACGCCGACTTCTGGCTCGGTCGGCGCCAAAACCTCGAAGAGGGCCGCCGCTTGGAGGAGACGCGCGATTTCGTCCAGTACCGGCCGGCCGCCGGCTCGTCGGCGGAGCGGGCTCGCGCTCTGGCCGACATCCGCTTCCTCATCGCACGACATGGCGAGGGGGGGGTGGACCTGTGGGATCCCTACCTCACCGCCGCCGATCTCCTTCAGACACTGTTTTGGTGCCCCCACGGCGGAGTACTCTTGAGGGGCCTGAGCGACGGAAGCGATCCGCCACGCGTGACGCGACCGGGAGGGGCCGAGCCGGGGTCGGTGCAGCCACCGCCGGCCTCATTCGCGGATCGCCAGCGGGGCCTCCTCGCTCGCCACGGCGGCAACCTGGAGGGCCTGAGGTTGGAGTACCGCAACAGCCGGGGACCCGGCGGCTGGGCGTTCCATGACCGGTTCCTGATCTTCCCGAACGGCCCGAACGGTCCGCTGGCGTGGTCGCTGGGCACGTCCGTCAACAGCCTGGGCAACGCGCACCACATCCTGCAGCGCGTCTCGAACCCCGCGCTGATCGCCGGGGCCTTCCAGGATCTCTGGTCCGCGGTGGACCAGCCGGAGCACGTCGTCTGGAGGTCGTGGTGACCGCGCGGGTGCGGGCACTCGTCCGCCTCCTGGAAGCTTGGGATGGTCAGGTCGAGCCGCCCGTCGCCGTAGAGGCCGTGATCCGGGAGGGCGGGTCCGCGGTGACCAACGCCACGCTCGACAGCTTGTCGGCCGCGGCCCGCCGGGACCTCGGTGACGTGCCGACCGCGCTCGCGGCCCTGCCGACGCTGGACTCGGATGAGGTGCGCAGGTTGTCCGCGCGCCTCGGTTGGGTCGTGCACACGCTGTGCGAGCTGGGCCCGGGCACTGACAACGCCGTGCAAAGGTTCGAAGCGGCTTTGGTCTGCGCGGCTTTCTGGGATGAGGCCGGGGGTTTCTGGGAGGCGGCGCGATCGCGGTTCGTCGAACGGGAATTCATCCCGGCGGGCCTCCGGGCAGTCATCCGGGGCCGGGCGCCACACGCTCATGTCCCAGCGAATGCGCCAGTCTGGGAGCGCGAGCACTTGGCCTTCCTGCAAGACGCGGAGCGGGCGGGCGATTGGGCGCAGCTTGCGGAGCTGGCCCACGCCTTCCCGCGCTTACCAAACCTCGACGCCGCCGCGATGCAGGCGCTTCACGGATTGCTCGCGCTGGACCGCCCCAGCCTGATCCGCCTCGTCAATGGCGTCGAGAGTTGGACGCATGGTCATTTGCTGTTGGGGCCGTTGCCTCTCGAAGAGGCCTTCCGTGTCGCTGTTGAAACCGCCAGCCCGCATGCCCGGTTCGCCGCGGTCGAGCGTGTCGTGCGGCGAGAGAGGCGCACCCTCACCCTCGATGAAGGGGCGGCCCTCACCGATCTGCTCACCGTCCTCGCGGCCGACGAGCGCTGGTGGCCCAGTTGGCTCGCGGTGTGCAACCGCTACCCCGTCCGCAACCCGCACATGCAGGAATCCCTTGGCCGTGCGCTCGCCTGTGCCAGCGACGGCGCACTCGAAGCTTACGTGTACAGCATCTCGCTTAGCACCCTGGGCGGCGATGGGCGCGCCGCTGTCACTGGCTGCCTGACGGCATTTCGAGTCCATGCGGACGCCGAACGGCGGCGCGTCCTCTGGAGGAGCGCCCACGAGCGGTGGCGGGCGTGGGACTTCGACGTGGGTGACCGGGACAGGAACCTGACTGGGATTGCGACCACCGAACTCGACTATGCCGTCGTGGGCTGGCTCGTCGAAGGGCACTCCGGGAGCGCGTCGGACCCGGACGCAGAATTTGCGCGCGGCCTTCACGAACTGGACCTCGGTTGGCACGCGTCTGTCAGCGTGGCGATCTCGACCTTCTTTCGGCTCCTCTCGCGCTACCAAATCACCGCCCACGCGAGGGGCGTATCGCCAGACGGCAACGACTGGCTCCCGGGCCCGGGCGTTCATTTGCCGCCGGCCGCAGCCGAACCGTTCGTCCGCCGTCGCTATCACTGGGACGGGAGTTGAGGACGGAAACACGCGCAGCGAGCGCCGCCGTCCTCTGCTGCATCGAACTTCACGCGTCGGACAAACTCAGCGACGGAAAGGTCGTGATATGTCTGACGCGAGCTTTTTCCACCACTCGACGGGTACGCGTTTCATGTTCTCGGCGATGCTCTTACCGCGCTCTCGCCTGAAGTCGCCATAACCGTGGCCGCGTCCGTTGGACGAAGCGCCCGGTGGACGCTGCCCACGCCGATCCCGAGCCGCTTGGCGATCTTGGCCATGCTCAGCCCCTCCGCTGCCAACGCCTCGATCTCGCCGGCACGGGCTCGCGCGGTCGGCTTACGCCCCTTGTACAGCCCGGCGGCCTTGGCCTTGGCGATGCCCTCGCGCTGGCGCTCCAGCATCATCTCCCGCTCGAACTGCGCCACGCCGGCCAGCACGTTGAGCATCAGCTTTCCTGTCGAAGTACCCGTATCAACGCCTAAGCTCATGATGCGCAGCGCCACACCCTTGGCTTCGAGCCCGGTCAGAATCTCGCCCATATGCGTCACTGATCGGGCCAGCCGGTCGAGCTTGGTCACCACGAGCGTGTCGCCCTCCCGGACGAACTCCAGCGCCGCCGTCAGCTGCGGGCGTTTCGCGACCGACGACACTTGCTCGCTAAACAACCTTTCGCAGCCTACGCGCTCCAGCTCGCGAAGTTGCGCCTCAAACCCGGCCTCTTGGTCGAGAGTGGAAACTCGGGCGTACCCCACCAGCATGCTGAACCTCGGCGAACCGTTCCAATAGACTCATTGACATTGGACACGATCGCATTCCAAAAATCAAAGTGATTTTATCGGAATAGAATTTGGGGCGTGGTGGAACGCTCCACATGACCAAGCCCTATTGGACTGACTGCGCTATTGCGCTCGGTGCATGAGTTGCTCGTAATTGGTCGAGGCAGACACAAAGACTCTAGGCAGGGCGTCGAACCCTCGAGCTGACGCTTTAAACACCAGCCCAAAGTGCATGTTCGAACTTGACACGGTAGATTTGGCACACCGGAGGCTGCAGCCTCCCATCGATCCGAATCCATGGGAAATTTCTGATTTTTGTAACGCGAGAGCGCTAGCCGATAAAGTCCGTTGAGCGAATGCAGCCCCGCCTCCTAATCGTTGGGCTCCGGGAGCAACAACGTGATTTGCTTCTGTTGCGGTTCAAGCTAAGCTTCTCACATATAACAATTTATCAGGCGCGTGCTTGTGAAAATGGCTGCCACAATGAATGCAACTGTTCCCTCCTCACCGGTCCTGGCAGGTCCTCCAGGTCGGTTGGATGCATCCGTTGATGATGAAACTTATGAAGCCGGCTCCGGAAACATCGTTGTAATAACTATCAAGAACCCGTTCAATGTTCCGGTAAGAATAATTGAACTTAAAGAACCCAGATCTTCGAATTTAAAATCCTCAACGCAGAACACTGTCGCACCGTCGATAATCCGTGGATCTTCTAGTCAATTCGCCTCGGGGCTGAAACATGCATTTGGAAGTGTAGTAGGTTACAGTATAGGTTTTGGCGGGTTGAAGGCTGAATTTACGTCGCAAAAAAAGAGTAGCAGTTTGGAGATCAATGCCGATGGGGATTCAACCGTAGACATCGGATCAATAGGAGCTACTTTAGATCAATACAGCAACGTCAGAGTTAATGCAAGTGGCGCTGCGAAAATAATAGCCACAGCACCTTCATCTTATCCAGATAAATTAGATAATATTATAATACAGCCTCATTGTGAAATAAATGCTTATCTTGACATTTACACCCGTGGCTGGCTGTTCTTCAAGCCAACAAAGCTGAAATTGAAGTCAGAATTGCATTATTGCCTCGGAAGCGACAACACGGAATTCACTCAGGTGCTGTCTCTAAATTTTGATGCTCGGCCTCCTCTTCGCTCAATCATTATAGGCTCTATCATTGGTGCGGCGCTGGGATGGATTGCGCGTTTTGTGAAATTGTTTTCTGAAATACCTACAGATATTTTGCAAATTTCTGCCAAAGAATTCATCTATCTTGGCGTTATGCTGGGCGGATCCGTGGTAATGTCCATCATTTCTGCCATGGCTTTATCGCGAAAAACTGGAGCCCAGGGATTTATTACGGTTGAAGATTTTTTTGGTGGCTTTGTTATAGGAGCTTTGGTTGGTTATCAGGGCACTGCGTACTTTGAAAACTTGCTGACACAGGCTGTGCCCGCAAATAATCCAGCTTCGCCAGCAGGGTAATGCCCAATCAACAAACATTTGGAGGTTGGTTCGTCGCATCGGCTAGCCGAAAATTAGACTCATAAAACAGCCGCAGCTCTCTAGGCGCGCGTTTGTTCCTAACGCTGTTTCACGCGGTTGAATTGGAAGCACTTAACTTCGCAGCAATTTGCCCCAGCCGATGAGCATCATGCTACCGGCGGCTAAAAGCCTGCCCCGTCGATACCACCATTCCTACGGCTTAGGACTCGGCGAAGATGATCAGCTCGTCGGGCCCGTGCGTCGGCGGGATGATGCGCTGGACCTCAACCACATCGTGTTGAACCGAGATCAGGCGGCCGCCTTTGTCGTAGATGCAGGCGTACCGAACCATGCATGCGAGCGCGGAGCCTGGAACAATCGGCACCGCCCCGGCGCGGAACCGCTGCAACTACACCTCGTCGAGAATCGCGGCCGTCACCGTGTCGCGGCCGTGCTTAAACTCCCACTTTGCCTCGCCGAGATAATCCGGCCGGCGAACCAGCAGGTTCATCGGCAGAACGCCGCTCAACGTGCAACCCTCGGCCTCCGTAACGAACTCACTTGGGCGCTTGGTCTCAGCCACGTTAGCCTCGTACACCCCGGCATCTGTCGTCAGCAGGAGCCGATCGCTGGGCGACAGCGCAGACTGGCTAGCCTGGATTTGATCGAGCGGCTTCACGAGGTCGCGTAGTTCTATCTGCGCTGGTTGAGGGAGATGCCGAATTGGTGAGGATTCGGTGAGCACCTGGAGATCATCACGGAGCTGTTTCAGGCGTTGGCCTTCGTTTTCCGCATGCTTGGCGTCGAGATATTCTAGGGTGCGGTGCTTACCCTTCACGAGGATTGAGCCGACCGCCTTCTTCCAATCTCCCGATTTCAACACTTCGTCGTCCGACTGGCGCAACCGCGTACGTACCCATGCGGTTATCGAGCCGGCTTCGACATCCTCCAACACCATCAGGGGCACGATGCGCGGGTCGAGGGCCGCGACGACGACACGATCGAGCGCTTCCAGACCCTCTAGGATCGTAACCAGTCCACCGAACACACGGCGCGGGTTGGGGGCGCCCTTCGCGAAATCGATCGTCACGCCAAGGTCGGCATCCGCAGGCTTCATGATTGGCGTCTCGGAATAGATCGGCCGGGCCATAGTACCTGCAACCTTGGGTATGGCGAGCCTGCTGTGCGCAGCAATCTGATAATCCCATTGGCAAGGGTATCGACACTTGACCTGACCGGCTGGCTTTGGACCGGGCTGATTGAGAGGATCAGCCAGGACCGAAGGAGTCGGACATGCGGCGAGGTCAGAAGACGAGCGCGGAGCAGGTCGTGATGAAGCTGCGCCAGATCGAGGTGCAGACGGCACAAGGCAAGAGTTTAGCGCTGGTGTGCAAGGAGGCGGAGATCTCCGAGCAGAGCTATTACCGCTGGCGCAAGGAGTACGGCGGCCTCCAAGTCGACCAGGCCAGGAAGATGAAGGACCTGGAGCGCGAGAACGCGCGGCTGCGCCGGCTCGTAGCTGACCTGTCCTTGGAGAAGCAGGTGCTGGCGGACGTCGCCTCGGGAAACTTGTAGCCCCCGAGCGACGCCGGCAGGCGGTCGACGGGATCCGGGAGATGTACGGCCTCTCGGAACGTCACGCCTGCCGGATCGTCGGTCAACACCGCGGCACGCAACGCTACGTGCCGACCGTGCTGGCCGACGAGGATGAGCTGACCCGCGCCGTCATTGCCCTGGCGTCCGAGTACGGACGCTATGGCTATCGCCGCGTCACCGCGCTGCTACAGACAGCCGGCTGGCAGGTGGGCAGGGATCGGGTTCAGCGCATCTGGCGTCGCGAGGGGCTGAAGGTCCCGCAGAAGCACCGGCCGGGCAGCCGGCTTTGGCTGAATGACGGCTCGTGCGTGCGACTGCGGCCGCTCCACCGCAACCACGTCTGGAGCTTCGACTTCGTGCAAGCGCGGACCCACGACGGACGCTCGCTCCGGGTCCTGACGCTGATCGACGAGCATAGCCGGACTTGTCTGGCGCTGAAGGTGGCGCGACGCATCAACAGCGTCGGCGTGATCGAGACGCTGGCCGACGCCATGTGCCTGCACGGCATCCCGAAGCATATCCGCTGCGATAATGGCCCTGAGATGATCTCGAAGGCGCTGCGCAAATGGGTCGCCAAAGCCGGAGCACAGATCCAGTACATCGCGCCGGGCTCGCCGTGGGAGAACGGGTACTGCGAGAGCTTCAATAGCAAGCTTCAGGATGAGTGCCTGAGACAGGAGATCTTCTACTCGCTGAACGAGGCACAGATCGTGATCGGTCTTTGGCAAACTACCTACAACCGCGTCCGGCCGCACTCATCCCTGGGCTATCGGCCGCCCGCGCCTGTCAGCTACCCGGATCTGGCCTACCGGCTACCCATGGCAGCGGCCATGCAGTAGCCTCTCAATCGGCTCGGTCCAAAATACCGGTCAAGTCAATTTCACCCGGCGCAACCCGGTTCTTCGACACGTACGCCGACACCAGTTCGACGGTCGCATCAATATGGCTAGCATCCGCAAGCGGATCGGTTTTGGACAACGAAGCACCTCAAGTGAAAGATGCTTCACCGTCGGCCCTCGACTGCCCCAAAGCAACATGTTTCTGTAAAATGGACGAAGATTTGGCCCTCGAATTAGGCTGTCTCTCTTCAACTGATCCAGCCAGCCAAATCACCTATTGACCGGACTCTTCCACGAAGCCGTTCCTGGTCCGCGCCGCTGGAACTCGCCAATGTCCTCGCCTCGGTTCAGCCGATCGACCAGCTCCTGAGCGCGCTCGCGTGTCGGACGGTGGACCGGCATGCCATGGACCAAATGCTGTTTCCACCGACCCTCGGCCTCCAACCACTCCTCGACCGCCCACGACGTAGCACCCGGGAAGTCGGGGTTGGTGTCATCCACGGCTCGGAACTGGTTGGCAGAAAAGGTCATGGGGGACACTCGAATGACGGTGCTCCTCATTCAAAGAATGTGTCCTGAACTTCACCCTCGGGTGCACGGCCTGAATGATGAACCGCTTGATCTGTGTCTCGGTGGGCGCGTCGTTTCCGAAGTCTCTGCTCTGGCTCCAAAACCCAAAAAAAATTCATACGCTCGGAAAAACCGGGGGGCACGGAAGAAGACCTCCAGAAATTACAGGAACTTCGCAATTTCTGGAGGCATTGAGATTAACGCTGCTGAACGGATCCGCTCGCAGTAATGCTGAATTGCATTTCATCAAAACCTTGCGGCTTTAAAATTTCTTGCGCAATAAACTCAACCATCTCGAATAAATCGCAACTTCTGGAAACGAAAAGTTGAATTGATGATTCATCAATCTGCTCGATATAGCCAAAAATTTCCCTAGTGCAGCATGCAAGACACTCATTTATTTCTGGGAATATTTCCTTGTCCTCATCAGTTGGCATGTACGTCAGGATGGCCCGGCGAACGGCGAACTTACTCAGCATCTCGACATCCTCGGCACCGAAAGCGGTGCACAAGGGGGCGGCTCATGACGTGTTGACGTACTAAGGAGCGATTTTCGCGATCAAGGCTCAAGCTGCTCCTGATCATCTCTGCGCGAGTGCCAGCGCGATACCGAGCAGGTGCTTCCTCGGCTGGCCGATCATGGTGTCCCATGCTGGCAGCAGCCGGCGGGTGTCACCATCGCCCATGCTGCCGGTGTCAATCGGTGGGCTCGGCTCGAATACGCTGCTCGGCGCCTCGACGAACCAGAAGCCTGGCTCGACGCACAACGCCCGCGCGATTTGCACCAGCCGGTGCGGGCTCAGCCGCAGGGCACCGGCCTCGTAATCCCGGTACGTCCGCTCGTTGAGCCCCAGCACCTCGGCGAGGCTGTATGTCGTGTGCCCGCGGATCATCCGCTGCAGCCGCATGCGCTTGCCGATGTGGCGATCAACCGGGTTGGGGACGTGATTTTTCGCGCGCCGGGGCATCACAAGCAGCTCACAGAGAAGGGGTTTCGGGCGATTTCCTCCCCCTGCTCAAAAATAAGGTCCTGGGCACTTCGGACCCGCCCTATCAGAAATGAAGCACCGCCGGCCCTTTACCGGACGTGTCGCCATGGCTTTCATCCACGGCTCACTCGGGCCCCAGCTTTATCGTCGGCAGGAACGCTTGAGCGACGTGGGCCGTATGCCTTCAGCCCGATACGAACGACGGAGCCGAGATATCCGCGCGGGTCTGAGTGCACTTAGTGGCCTATGCGCTACCCCGGGGGCGCGCTCTATGCGACCCAGACGAACTCGCCCGTTGCTTTGCCGCTACACTGGGGCGGCCACTTGGCTTGGCGGTGTACCCGCGCCCGCTCGAGAGGGCCCTTCCAGCTTATATGTAAAGGCAGGGTTTTCCGCGGCCTGCCGAGTTGGTGCTCGGCTTCGTCACCCTGTGCATTTGAGCAGGGAGAAGCCGATGACCGACGAAACGCCCCTGGGGGGCAAGCCACCACGCAAGCCGCGATTGCCCCGCGAGATCAGTGAACGACGCCGGTTGCCGCTGACTGGCGAGGAATTCCGCGATCTGACATGGGCGATGAAGCTACCGCTGGTGCGTGTCTCGCCCAAAAATAAAGGCCGGGCTGACCTGACGATCAGGTTCAAAGACGACGGCAAGTCCCTCGTCGTCGTGACTGTGCTCGATCCTCAGATTGGGATGGCCACCATCCTCGACTGGGACATCATGATCTTCGCCGTGTCCATGCTGATGAAACTCGCCAATACCCCGGGGGGCCACCAAGTGGACACCTTCAGCCGAGTGGTGAAATTCCGGCCGAACGATCTTCTCGCCACGATCCACCGCGCTAAGACAGACGGCGGAACGCAGATCAACAAGCTGGAGGGTGCGCTCAAACGCCTGGTGAACACCCATGTGCGTTTGCACATCGGGACAGACTTCCGGGACGAACGAAAATTTACGCTTCTGGACGATTATCATCGAGGCCAGAGCACTGCCGACGAACTCTACCCTGAGTGGAGTGTCACCGTCCCGCGCTGGGTCATCGAGCAGATCCTCAGACCTAACAAGCCTGCAGTGAGGAAGATCGATCCGGCCTATTTCGACTTGAATGGCAAGGCCATGGAGCGCGTCGTCGCCCGCTGGGCTGTGGCACACCGGGGGTACCAGCCCGGGCCGCCCCACCGAATGATTGCGACCCGGGCCTTCGAACTTTCGACCATGAGCGAGTGGCGCAAGTTCTACCCCGTGCTGCAGGACATCGTAGAGCTGAACCGACTGCCCGACCACACCCTCACATTGCAGGAAACCGATCGCGGTGTTGACCTGCTGATCGACGTGCGCCCGGGCCATGAACGCGAACCTAAACGGTGGAATAAGCGAGATCCTAAAGGCAAGCATTCGACCCAGCGGTCCGATCGGGCTCCTCGTCCCGACAAGTTGCCAGACGATATCGACGATGGGGTCATAAACCTGTAACGCCGATTTACATGGTACGCAAAGACGCGACCGTCCACTGATAAATACAACTTGGTAGTGAAGGCTGGCAAGGACAGGACAATAGCCCCCCAGGAAGGACGGAGCGACGGACACGTCCGCCGCCGCTTTCTACATGTGGAACGTCAGGGCAAATCACACAGCTTTAACAACGGGATGAACGCCAAACCGATCGAACCACGCCTCATGCATGAACTCGGCGAGCGGGCCTTTCCACTTCGCCGGCACGAGCATCGAGTCATGCACACATAGCGGCACGATGTTGGCTTTCAGGCACCGCTTGGCCACGGTCGCCATGACCTGCGCCTCCAGCCATTGGAGGTGTACGCCTAGCTTAGGCTTGCAAAACTTCCCAGCGATCTGGGGGTGCCTGTCGGCGATGGCGGCGATGATCCGGCCCGCCTCCGGAAGTTGTGCGCCGACCAGGACCCTTCGAGCGGCCTTCGCCGCGGGACCGTCGTCGCGATCGACGCCATTCCCCAGACCTGCCAGCCACGCCGCGAGGGAGCCTTCGGCCTCTCTCTTCGAGGCGGCGTTGATCAGCCGGAGCATCGCCTCCTTCACCGTCGGCCTTTCCACCGCCGTGACGCGATAAGGGTCGTCGTCGGGCACGAGGCCCAGCTCGGCGTATAAGAGGAAAGGCTGACACGCGGAAAAATCCAATTCGACGGTCGGCTCACCATCAATCTGGATTTGGCGGCGGCGCCAGCGCTCGTCCTTGCTGTGCGTCAGCTCCAGCCACCAGCCGCCGTAGGCCCGCCCGCCGTGGCGGAAATTCCCGTTGTACACGCGATGCTGGTGCACCCGCCGCGGATCGATGAAGCAGTTATCGATCCGAATGGGCCGGCCGGTCCAATCTACGTCCGGCGCGTTGAGCGTGATCGACGAAGCGGTCACCGCCTCGTTCCATCCGCGGAGTGCGCGCCGTTGCTTATGGGTGAAATCCGTATCCCGGAAGCTCGCCAATTTGCCATCAGTGCCGTGCAGGACGATCACTTCATCGGGGCGGTAGGCGAGGGGCGTGTCGGCGGCCAGTTGCAGCAGATGCTCGCTGGCCTGGAACGTCGATTGCGTGCCGCGCCCCTCGGGCCACGGCTTCGCGACGATGTCCTCGATCCAGCCGAGATCGCGCAGTTCGTCGATGGCACGGGTCACGTATGTGTAGGTGAGGCCCGAGCCTGCGTAGCGCTTGTTGTCGGTGTACCACTCCGGGCGGCGCGAGTAGGAGACAGCCTGACCGGATGAGGCGGCAGCCAGGGCCGCCGTGAGGATATGAATGCGCGCCTTGGCGTAGGACCGGTCGCGGCTTTCCGGCAGTGGGACCGGGGACTTACGGTCCGTGGTGCGCCAAACCCCCAGCAAGGGCATGTCGGAGCCGTGGTCTTCAACATCCGATCCATATGACTCCGAGGATGGGGATGCGACCCGCCTATCTTGTCCGGTGCCGGTGGCTGCCTGATGAGGTCCGGTGTGATGATCGGTATGCAATGGTTCGCCCCTCGGCGGGGCGCCCCTGGCAACATGCCGGGTTCAGTGACACGCCCTGAGCGGGGGCGGGATGACCACGTAGATAACCGGGTCGAGGGATTTTCCGCCGACAATTTCTGGCGACGAGCCAGCAATGAAGGAGCGTGTCGAGGAGATACCGACCACGGTTCGCGTCAACTCGCATCGGTGACGGCTTGTGATCGCGACAGGTAGCACCTCTGGAATAAATCGCCGAGCGCCTCGCGGCGGAACAGCTTGCGCCGACGACTGCCCCACGGTTCTGCTCGATCACGCAGCCTACGGCAGTGCTGACAGACGATGACGCCGTCGGCTCGCGGGTCACGATTGCGGCGGGTGACAGTCAGCCTGACACGGGTGACGGCGATCGGACCAAGGTCCTCCTCCATCGGCTGGACGCGTAAGATCTCGTCGTCGTCACCGCGCCACGCGAACACCGCCATGTCCCACCACCGTCCGTCGCCGAGATGGTAGAAGTTCTGCCCGTGCCGGCGTTGGCAGCGCTCGCACGAACCACCGACGCGACGGAGACCGATCGTGGCGGAGACCTGCAACCATACGATCGAACGGAAAAGACGAAACCCACGCCAGATCGCCACCGGGTTCTACCCTCGATCACAGTGCCTTCGAGCGGCACCCGTGGGCTGGCACGGCAGAAGGTGGTTCGGAAAACCGTCAGGCTTCGACCGATACGAACAAATTGAGTTGCTTCGTCTGCTGGCGAGCGCGTGGCCGCGCGCTGAGAGCGACGCGCATGGACTTGGTCGTGGGCATGGCGAGCAGACCAGTCCCGGGCTTGCCGTGGAGCACAGCCTCGACGATCCGACAGCCATCGCCGCCGTGAAACACGTTCGCAGTGTGGGGACCGGCTCGCAGGATCTCTTGAACCAGCACCTAGTTCACTTCCATGGCAGACAAAGCCTGCAGCAGGCAGGGCATCCCCACCCGCCTCAACGTTAAACGACTGGAACTCCGCGGCGCGCTGTCGCCAATCTTGGCGCACAGCTCCCGCGCTCGTCTAAGTGAATGGATTGAGCGCCGCTTGCGTTGCTGGGGCGGCGACGAAGGCCGCGATCATGCCGCGGTCGGCGAGGTGACGGGCTGCGAGCAACGAAACCGCGAGCTGGCGTTGGCTGATCGGCATGTCGCTCCGGCTACTCGTCACGAATCACAAGCGGGCATCTTATGGGGAGGCAACCGCGTGCGTGGTGTACGAAATCCGTCCTTATAGAGGATGCGTCAGTCCGGGCAGCACGATGAAGCGTAAGCGATGTTCCGGCCCCATCTTCTGTGGGGCGACCTGACCGGGCAGTTTGACGATCCGCCACGAGAGGATCGTTTTGTGTCTCGACTTGACCGTAGACTTGAGCCGGAGGGGACGGTCCGGCGTTTTGAGGTGATCGACGGCGCGGTCGGCCGCAGGCGCTGGAGCGCGGACGACCGGGCGCGGATCCTGGAGGAGACGTTCGTTCCGGGCGCGGTGGTGTCGGTGGTGGCCCGCCGGCACGGGTTGACGCCGCAGCAGCTGTTCACGTGGCGACGCGAGGCGCGCCAGGCCGCCGCCGCGCTGCCGGCTTTCGTGCCGGCGGT
>NZ_FOCS01000046.1:0-22325 GCF_900110155.1 Methylobacterium sp. UNC300MFChir4.1
CGGCCTCGGCATTGGCGTGGTGCAGGTGCCGGTCGGCGAGCGGGATCTCGTGCGCGTGCTTCCCGACCGCATCGTGTTCGGCCTGGACACGTGGATCGTGGCGCACGAGGACGTGCGGCGCAGCGCCCGCATCGACGCCCTGTTCAACCACCTCGTCGAGTCCTTCCAGGCCTACTGCTCCCGGTAGGCTAACCTCGATCCCCCAAAGTAGAAGACAGCCACCAATCGGACGACCGTCCACGTGGACGGCCCGGACCGATACACGAACCTGACCGGCGGCAGCTTTCGGTCTCTGCCCCGGTCCCAAGCCGTGAGGCCGCCTCCCTGAAAGCGGGTGACAAGTGCGACGGTCTGAGACCATTGATCGAGCCCGATACGCCCTCGCAGGCCGCGAAAGCGGCCCGGATGGCTGGGCTCGTTCGGGTGCGGAATGACCGGAAAGGGTGGTTTCCTGCACGTCCGCTTCCGGACCGCGGATGCGTGGAGCGGACATAGCCATGGGGGCTACTCACGACCCATAGCAGGCCTTGGGAAGGGCCGCTTCACAGGCGGGTGGTCAGGTCGGTGAGCCAATCCGGTGAGGCGTTGACCAAAGCGGTTTCCGCAGTCTTGTCGTAGCCGGTGGCGATCATCAGCCCCGTGGCCACGAGGATCAGGCCAAGAGCAGCCTTCAGCCCCTTGCCCAGGCCCATCATCCGGTCGCGCCAGCGCATCAGCACCTCGCGTGAAAGTGTGCCGAGCAGGAGCAGCGGCAAGGCTGCGCCGAGGCCGAACAGCAGCATGGTCAGCGCCACGATGCCGAGGTCGCGACCCTGAGAGGCGAGCAGCGAGGCCGCCCCAAGGGTCGGTCCGACGCAGGGGCTCCACACCGCCCCAAGCAGCACGCCCACCCCGAATTGGCCGAGCAGGCCGGTTGTCGAGAAACCGCCGAACCGGCTCTCCGTCCAGTTGCTCATGGGTCCCGCCGCCACGGCCAGGCGGGTCTGGGCGGCCGGGACCATCAGGACCAGACCGATGAGGATGAGCATGATGGCCGCGCCCGTCCGGAAGATGCCTGCGTCGAGGCCGATGGCGAAGCCCACCGTGGCCACGAACAGCCCGATGACCACGAAGGACAGGGCCAGGCCGGCGGCGAGCGCCGCAGGACCGAACCTGTGCTCCGAGGCCGCCGCGCCCAGCACCAGCGGCAGCAATGGCAGCACGCAGGGGGACAGCACCGAGAGGATGCCGGCGAGGAAGGCGAGGCCCAGGCTCGTGACCATGGCGTGAGCTCAGATCGCCTTGTCGAGAAGCGACGAGATCGCCTCGGGCTTGGTCTCGCCGGCCGAGCGCCCGGTCTCCTTGGTGCCCTTGTAGGTGATGAGCGTGCTCTGCATCGTCGCGCCGAACTGTTTCACCACGTCCTTGCGGCTGTCGAAGTCGACGTCGAACACCTGCAGGTCCTTGAACTTCGGATCAGCCTCCAGCTTGGCGAGGATTGGCTTCTGAGCCGCACAGGTGGTGCACCACGGGGCGGTGATGTGCACCAGGATCGGCTTGCCCGCCTTCTGGGCGGCTTCGAACGCGGCGGGCGTGTAGGTCATCTCGGCGGCGATGGCGCCGGTGCCGAACAGCATGGGGGCGACGGTGAAGGCGGCAAGCAGGATGCGGCGAGTGGTCATGAGCGCGGATCTCCTTGATCGGGTGTGGGACGAGGGGAACGGGGGTTAGTTCGACACCTGAGTGATGGCGCGGTCGACGTTCACGCGGGCCGACCAATCCTTGGCGCTGTCCTGACCCTTGAGGTCGATCAGCCTGGCGCCGCTGACGTCGACGTTCTTGAAGTCCGCGCCCGCCACCGTGGCGCCGGTCAGGTTCGCCCCGGACAGGTCTGAGCCCATCAGCACTACGTCGGTGAGGTCGGCATCCTTGAGGTCGGCGTATTCCAGGCGCGACCGCCCGAGGTTGGCCCCCTTCAGGTTCGCGCCCGCAAGGTTCACCGAGGTGAACACCGCCCGCATCAGGCCCATGGACTGGTTCTTGATGTCGGCGCCGCCCTTGAGGTCCACGAGCGTCGCGCCGCTCATGTTGGCGCCCTTGAAGTCGCCGATCGGCATCGAGCGACTGAGGTCGGCACCGCTGAGGTTGGCGTCCCTTGCGGTGATGCCGAACATCTTCGTGTCCGCGAGCTTGGCGCCGGATAGGTCGGCCTTCAGGAACCACGCCTGTTCGAGGTTGGCACCGCTAAGGTCGGCGCCGCGCAGGTTGGTCTTGTTCAGGCGCGCCGTCCGCAGGTTAGCGCCCCGGAGGTTCAACCCGGACAGGTCGAGGCCGGACAGCGCCTTGTCGTGCAGGTCGATCGGCTTGCCGTCCGCCGCCTTGATCATCGCTTCGACGTCGGCGCGGCTCATCTCGGCCTGGGTCATCGCAGGCGAGGACATGTTGGCGCCCAGCAGCAGATCCTGTTCGGCGGTGGCCGAGCCGGCAGCGAGTGTAGCCAGCATGAAGCTCAGGGCGAGGCGGCGCATCGGTTCACTCCCATCGGGTGCCGTGCAGGGCCGGCACCTGTATCGTTTTCATTAAGTCGCGATGCTATGCCGAGCCGCTGCACCCGGTCGGTGACCTAGGTCACACAAGTCCGGCGCGGCGGGAGAAAAACGCAACGCGAGCCGGATGATCAGCCTGTCATCACGGCCGAGAGGGCGACGCCGATCATGATGGACGCGCAGAAGGTCGAGCACTGGATCGACCGGTTTCCGCTCCTACAGTCGCTCAGCCCGGCGCACCTGCAGCTCGCCCGGGGCACCGTGCAGTTCCCGGTGCTGGAGGCCGGAGCCACTGCCTACGAACTCGATGGCGAGTGCGCCAACTACCTGATGTGTCTGGAGGGGCGCACGCGCATCTTCCGTATGTCCGAGGCCGGGCGCGAGGTGTTGATCTATAAGGTCGGCCCCGGCGGCACCTGCGCCCTGACCACGCAGTGCCTCCTGTCCGGCGGTACCTTCCCGGCGCAGAGCGTGGCCGAGGAGCGAACCGAACTAGCGGCGCTACCGGTGAGCACATTCCAACACCTGATAGGCGAGAGCGCCGCCTTCCGCAGCTTCGTCATGGACGACTACACGCGGCTGATGTCCGGCCTATTCACGCTGATCGATGAGGTCGCGTTCGCGCCTCTGAAGCAGCGTCTCGCACAACGGCTCCTGGCCGAGGCCGATCCGCGGGGTGTCGTCACGGTGACCCATCAGAAGCTCGCTGACGACGTCGGCAGCGTGCGCGAGGTGGTGAGCCGCATACTAGCGCAATGGGCTGAGGCGGGTTTTATCGAACTTCGCCGCGGCGCAGTCGAGATAGTCGACCGCACGAGCTTGGAGGCCGCAGGTCGACGCTGATCCACGGCTTGCTGATGTCTGCTTTCGAGGCCGAAGCAAATCGAGCTTTTTGACCGGGTTGGGTCGGTAGCCGTAGGACCGATTGGGGTGGTTTCCCGCTGGTCCGCTTTCGGGCATTAAGGCTTCGAAGCAAACATCCTCGCCGCGCATAGTGACCTCAATAGTAATACACGTTAAGTGACCACAGCGCGCCTTCTTCTGTTCTCAAGATTGAAGCGCCTATAGACGCAAGGTCGTGCAGTGAGGTCGATAGTGAAGTTTTGGTTGGCCGCGCTTTTATATCTCACTCTTACCGTGTTGCTTTTCGGCGATCCATTGCAGCCGATCGGTCTTGCGACCAGATGGGCTGACCGGCTCGGCATTCCTTTCTGGCGAGTGATCGCCGTTATCTCCGTTGTGGCCTCCACCTTGATCGTCATGAAGGTCACCAGAAACATGATCCCTGCCGTCTTGCGGCCGACAGCATTCGTTGTCCTTGGCGTTCTTATGCCGACTATAATTGTTGGGTTACTTGCCGATACAATTAGGCATCAGGCCGTCATTGCCTTTGGCGCAGACGAAGTTGAAGAACATTCCTTCTTCATGTCTATCCGAAAAGCGCCAGAAGATATTCAATTTTTTCTGCACACGGCAGCGCTTAAAAGCTGCAAGCCTTATGCTTGGAGCTATCGAGAGCTCGAATTCTATGCATTGCCGATGAGAGCGGCTGTGAATGTTTTGTCGCGAGCATGGAGAGAACGATGCAGAATTCGGATCGAGAACCTTTATAATTAGGTCTGGTATCTACCTTGTGCCGGCTTTGCCGAGAGACCGAGGAATGACCGCTATGGAGGAGCGCCGCCGAGCGGCCTAATGGCTGATACGGGTCGGAAGCCGTAGGACCGCTGTGGGTGGAAAGCAGTCTCACCGCTTTGAGCGCCACGCAGCAATGAAGCAGGCAATCAATTCTGGTCGGCACCACCTGAGCGTGCTTCAGCAGAACGGCCTCTCAATCATTGAGGAAAGTTCGTTATCACCTTCCGTCCGAAGGCCTCGATGAACGCGATCTGATCGCCAGCCACCTGATGCACGATGATCTCGGCGGGCCCGAGAGCGGCGAGGTCGTTGAGCCAAGCAGCATGGCGGCCGAGATCGTTCGAGATCCGGACATAGCCCGGTACGTCCTCGGGCCGCACGAAGCGCGAGGCTGTGTCGAAGTCCTCCGGCAGACGCAGGTCCCAGTTCACGTCGCCCTCCAGCATGTTGCTCGCCCACTGGTCGTGGGCCAGGGCGAGGGCCCGCGCGGGATCGGTATCCCAGCACACCTTCGTCTGGAGGAAGATCGGCTTGCCCTCGCCCCCACCCTCGCGGAACGCGTCGAAGACCTTGCGCAGCTTGGCCGGATCGATGCCCACGGTGACGAGGCCGTCGGCCCAGGCGGCCACCGTGCGGGCCGTCTCCGGCGTCACCGCCCCGGCAATCAGCATCGGTGCGCGTTCGGGCCGGGAATAGAGCTTGGCGTCGACCACCGTCACCCGCCCCCGATGGGTCACCGTCTCCCCGGCGAAGAGGCTGCGGATCACCGTGGCGCATTCGGCGAGCCGTGCCGTGCGTTCGGCCTTCTCTGGCCAGGGCAGGCCGGTGACGTCCTCGTTGAGGCGCTGGCCCGATCCGAGGGCGAGCCAAAGCCGTTCGGGGAACATCTCGGACAGGGTGGCCGCGGACTGCGCTAGTACCGCCGGGTGATGGCGGTACCCGGGGGCCGTGATGATCCCAAATGGAAGACGGGTCGACGCCAGCGCCGCGCCGAGCCACGACCAGGCATGGCCCGAATGACCCTGCTTCAGACTCCAGGGGCGGAAATGCTCGGAGGACATGGCGCAGGCGAAACCCGCCGCCTCCGCCGCCCGGACGTAGCCCAGCAGCGCGGAGGGCGCGTGCTGCTCGTGCGAGACGTGATAGCCGATCCGTGTCACGGTGCTTGCCCCCTTGTTCCCTTGAATCTCGTTTACGCTGCGATCGTCGGCGCGCGCCGAGTGTCGGTCTCCCGCAGGGTCCGGTCGGCGTAGGTGCCCTGCACGGCGGCACGTCCCCCGTGCTCGTAGAGATCGAGCATCAGCGCGGAATGGACGAGCCCAAGATGGCTGAACGCCTGCGGGAAGTTGCCGAGAAATGCACCATCCTCCGCAGTCTGCTCCGCGATCAGTCCGACATCGTTCTGAAGCACCCGCAGGGCGGCGAAGCGGGTCCGGGCCTCGACCTCCCGGCCGAGCCACAGGAGAGCATCCACCAGCCAGAAGGCACAGAGTACGAAGGTGCCTTCCTTGCCGGGAAGACCGTCGTCGTTCTTGTAGCGATAGACGAGCTGGCCATGGCCCAGTCGCTCGATGACGACATCGACCGTGCGGGCGAAGACCGCCTCGTCGACGGGGAAGCCGACCATCGGGGCGATGAGCAGGGCTGCGTCGACATCCTCACCCCCGGCATATTGCGGGTAATAGCCGTCCGCGTGCACCGCCTCGCCGTTCACGAAGGCGACGATGCGGTCCCGCTCGGTGCACCACGTCTCCCGTGGGCCGAACAGGCGGATCGCCCGATCGAGGGCTACCCAGTTCATGATCGCCGCGTGCAGGTAGCGCTGCTCCGGCTTTCTCGGCTCCCACAGCCCTGCATCGGGTTCGTGCCAGTGGGCGGCGGAGATATCCGCCAGCCGCGCCCCGTGCCCGCGCAGGCTCTCGGATAGGGTGCCGCCGAGGCGCTCGTAGAGATAGAACAGATCGAGCACCTGGCCGTAGGCGTCGGCCTGATGCTGGTCGGCTGCGCCGTTGCCGTGGTGGACGGGCCCCGATCCGCGCCAGCCTTCGAAGTGCTCGACTACGGTCTCCTCGAGGTCAGCCTCCCCGGAGATGTTGTAGAGCGGCTTGAGCTGTCCCTCCTCCCGATCGCACAACGCGCAGACGAACTCGAAGAACCCCTCGGCCTCGCGGGACATGCCGAACTTCTTGAGCACGTAGAAGGACAGGCAGGCGTCGCGGATCCAGCAAAAGCGGTAGTCCCAATTGCGGATCCCACCGACCTCCTCGGGCAGGGACGTCGTGGCTGCCGCCACGATCGCTCCGGTGGGCTCGTAGGTCAGGGTCTTGAGCACCAGGGCCGAGCGCATCAACTCGTCGGCCAGGGGCCCGACATAGGCGGAATCCTTCGTCCATAGGCTCCAGGTCCGGCGCACCTGCTCCATCAGCCCGTAGGCGTCCGGCACCGTCGCGGGCGGCTCGCCGAGATACAGGGCAAAGGAGCGGCTCTCGCTTCCCGACAGGGTGAATCGCGCGACCCCGACCTCGCCCTCTATCTCGAACCGGGCGTCGGTCGAGAGGCCAGGGCATCCCTTGGCGATGATACAGCCTTCGCGCACCGTCAGCGGTGCGAAGGTCTCGGCAAAGCCGGCCAGGGGGCGGTAGGCCGCGACCATGGGCACCGATCCCGACAGGCCCGTCACCAGGCGCATTAGACGAGGACGATCTTCGCCACCCTCCGGACCGACCATGAAGTCGTAGAGCTGGACGAAGCCGTCCGCCGTGGTGAAGGTCGTCTGCAGGATGTTGGTGCGGCTTAGGTATTGCCGCGCCGTCTCGTAGTCACCCTCGGGGCGGACGACGAAGTACCCACCCCGTCGGCGGTCGAGCAGCCGCGAGAAGGTCGGGTCGGCATCGAACCGCTCCAGGCAGGCCCAATCCAGGGAGCCGTCCCGGGCCACCAGGGCACAGCCTTCGCAATTGCCCAGCAGCGCGTAGGCTTCGATCGGTTGATAGGCGCGGTCTTCGGGCAAAGGCATGACTGCTCCTCGGCGGCGCCATCGCTGCGCTCGCGCGGTTCCGGACTTTGGAGGATCGTGGGGGGATCAGGCGTCGAGGCGAAACGCCGGTTCGAGCAGCCCCCGGACGCCGATATCGACTAGAAGCGTGCGGCCATGCTCGGGGTCGGCCGCCCGCGCCACCTCATCCATGCCCTCGTAGCCCGTGGTGACCAGCAGGCGATCGAGGGCGCGTCCGGCAAAGGTGGGACAGGTCGGCTGCCGCACCGGCACCGGAATCGTGTGGACGCGCTCCCCGGAGGGACTGTAGGCGTCGAGGCAGCTCGCCCCGAAGCGCGCCGTCCAGATCAGGCCGTCCGCATCGACCGCCGCTCCGTCGATGCCGCCGTCGCCGACGCTGTGGTCGTAGTGCGTTTCGGGCTCACCCCGCGGCAGGCCGGTGCCGGGATCGAGGGCGACGCGCCGGAGAATGCCCTCGGCGGTGTCGACGAAGTATCCCGTCGCCCCATCGGGTGAGAACGCCATTCCGTTGGGCGTGGTGAGCCCGCCATAGAGCCGCGTGATGCGCGCTCCGGCCACGTGATAGATGGATCCGCGCCCCGGCTCGGCGTCCCGCCCCATGGTCCCGATCCAGAGGGCGCCGCTTGGATGCACACGACCATCATTGGATCGGTTGCCAGGCTTGCCGGCTTCGAGGGGGCAGAGCAGGCTCAGATGCCCCGTCGCGATTGTCCGAACGTACAGCCCGTCATCGGCGGACAGGAGGTGGCGGTCCGCGTCGATGGCCGCAACATCACTCGCCATGACCGGCAGCGCATGGATCTTCGCCGACGTCGTTCCCGGAGCCAGGGACCGTTCGAATAGCCGGGATTCGAGGATATCGACCCACCACACGGTATCTGTCGCGGGATCGTAGCTCGGCCCTTCGCCGAGGTGGCACCGAGTACCGTCGAGAATGACCACGGATCGATCAGTCATTGATAAGCTCGCCATACACGGTCGAGCGATGACGCGTGTAAAATCGGCTAGTTCCCAATCCTCGACAACTTGTCGCAGCTAGCCTTGATCATAGGACACGTGTCAGGATTGTTTATAATCCCCACTTCATTGAATGAGTTTGTTTGCTGTGCTGATATGCGGACCGTTTCTGGGCGACACCACGCGTTTGCGGCTTTCCCACTGCCATCGCTCGCCCGACTCACCAAAGCTCCTCACCGGGACGCGAGGAACCCTACCTATTGTGCGACGGGATACGCGCGATGCTGGTCCTGGCCGGGGCACACAGCATCTCCGCTCGGTCCATGGACAATGGGCGCATCACTGCCGGAGTAATGGCGAACTCTACGTCCGCTTTCGGGAGCCGCACGGCGGCGCGTGAACGACTGCGTCGGGTCGGGTTCAGAATGGCCGCTTGGGGTGGCTTCCTGCCCGTCCGCTTCCGCACTGTGGAGGCCTTGAAGCGGACGCAGCACTCCCGGCAGCTCGTGGCCCTTACGCGATATTTGGACAGCTTCCTTCCTCTTGGTCCGATGGCTCTAGACAACCAAGCTCGACCGGAAGCTGTTAAGCCGCGGCATGCTGCCCAAGGTGAGGTCTCGGCGGGGTCTTCTTAGCGCGCAGCAACCCATTGCATGTTTGCGCCAATGCGGCACAGCCAAACGCCACTTGTACGAGGAAGCCATCTTGGCCGACGAATCTGACAGGTCGCGTGACGCGCCTCTGGACCGGGCCCTGGCCATTCTGACCTTCGTAGCCGACCAGAGAAAGGCGCTCTCGGCCGCTGAGATCGCCTCGGCGCTCGCCCTGCCGCTTCCCACCGCGCATCGCCTCATCGGCAACCTCGAGGACCGCGGCCTCGTCCAGAAGGCCCTCGGCACGAAGCGTTACGTCGTCGGAAGCACGCTTGTTACCCTCTCAGCCAAGACCATCGGCGCGGCCTTCCGCACCGTGCGCCGGCACGCTGTCCTGAGCGCCGTGGCCGACCGCATCGGCGAGCAGTGCGAGATCGGCATCGTCCGCGACAATGCGGTGGCCTATGTCGACAGCGTGCAATCGCGGCAGCAGCAGGGATTGCAGTTCAATCCCGGGTCCGCTGCACCGCTGCACTGCACCTCCACGGGCAAGATCTACATGAGCCGGTTGCCGACCAAGGTGCGGCAACGGCTCGCCCACGCCCTTCCCCTTGTGCGATACACCCCAACGACGATCGCCGATCCGAAGACGCTTCTTGCCCAACTCGACGTGATCCGGCGCCGGGGTTGGGCAAAGACCGATCAGGAATTCGTCCGCGGCGTCGTCGGCTGCGCGGTGCCCATCGTCTCACCGAAGGGCGACCTGATCGCCTGTCTTGGCGTCTCGGTGCCCTCGGCGCGCGTCAATTTCGAGGACCTCGACGCCTTCATCGGCCCCCTACAGGAAGCGGCCGCCCTCTTGTCCAGCACCATCCTGCAGGACAACGACGATTTCGATAATTCTCATTTTTCGGAATGAAAAATTCCGCATCATGATGATCCGACTCGACGTGGGGTCGCTGTAGTGTATTTTTATGTCATGCCACTGACATGCTCAGGTTTTGAGCGGGGCCTGGCAGTTTAAGTAGCGCCCCCGTCATTCAGAAATTGAGATGGGTCGAAGGCCGCCGGGTCTCCCGGCGCAAGGCCTTGTCGCGTCTGCCCCACCGGAGTGGTCATGAGCCAGCACTACGACGTCGCCGCCGTTCGCCAAGCTTTTCCAGCCGCTGAGCACGTGGTCTATCTCGACAGCGGCTTCCAGACCCCGCTCTCCCGTCCCGTGAAGGAGGCCTACGAGTGCTTCCTGCGCGAAGGATTCGAGACCGCCGGCCCCAAGCAGATCTGGCTGAGCCGGCTCGAAGAGACCCGAGCCAAGGTCGCAGCGCTGCTCGGAGCGCGGCCGCATGAGATCGCGTTCACCAAGAACACTTCCGAGAGCATGAACATCGCCGCCAACGCGCTACCGCTGAAGGCTGGTGACAAGGTGCTGATGATCCACGGCGACCACCCGAACAACGCCTACGCCTTCCTCAACCTGAAGAAGAAGGGCGTCGAGGTCGCGTTCGTCCCCATGGCCGAGGTGGTGAACGCCGACAGCTTCCGGCCGCACATCGACGAGCGGACGCGGGTGATCTCCATGTCGCACGTGACCTTCCACGCCGGCCACCGGTTCGACGTCGAGGACGTGGGAGAACTCTGTGCCGAGCACGGCCTCTACTTCGTCGTGGACGTGATGCAGGGCATCGGCGTGACGCCTATCGACGCGAAGGCGATGAAGGCCGCCTTCATCGGCTCGGGCACGCACAAGGGCCTGCTCGTGCCCCAGGGGTTGGGCCTACTCTACTGGGATTCGTCTAAGATCGAATTGGAGCCGGCCTACCTCGCCGCCGCCAGCCTCGCTGAGCCGCCGGCGGACTTCATAGCCCGGGCGGACAATATGGCCCTGCCGGCGACGGCGGCCCGGTTCGAGCTCGGCAACTACAACCTCCCAGCCATCCAGGGCCTCGGCGCGGCCATCGACCTGATCAACACGGTCGGCATCGAGAACATCGAAGGCCACTGCTTCGAACTCGGCGACTACCTTATCGAACGCCTCGACGAACTCGATGTCGGTCTCGTCGGTCCGCGCGACCGTCAGCACCGTGCGCCGCATATCTACGTCATCGCCCTGCCTGCGGCCGAGTGGCTGGACTACTTCACACAGCACGGCATCCGCGTCTCGCCCGAGCGCGACGGCATCCGCGTGTCGCTCGGGATGTTCAACACCGCGGCGGACATCGACCGGCTGATCGAGGCCATCCGCGCCCGGAATTTACCGTCGACGCAGGTGCGCGCAGCCGTGCTGTCCAAGCTCGGCTAGGCCCTGAGCTTCTCCCGCTCGAACGCTGCCGGCACGCCGCGCGGCGCCGCGGAACTCCTAGCCCATTCAAGCTGCACGAGCCCCAGCCGATGTCCGCAACCATCGAGAGGAGAAAGTCGATGATCCTGGGTCAATCGCTCGTAAGACTATCCTGCGCATTCGCACTTGGACTTGCCGCCACCGGGGCATCGGCCGAGAGCCCGACCCTCGACAAGATCAAGCGAGCCGGCGGCATAACGCTTGGGTATCGGGAGTCCTCTATCCCGTTCTCCTACCTAGACAACAGCCAGAAGCCGGCCGGCTTCTCCCTCGACCTGTGCGCCCAGGTTGTCGATCGGATTAAGGCCGACCTCAAGCTGGACAAGCTCGCGGTCAAGCTCCAGCCAGTCGACTCGTCCAACCGGATCCCGCTCATCCAGAACGGGACCATCGACATGGAGTGCGGGGCGACGTCGAGCAGTCCAGCCCGGCTCAAGCAGGTGTCTTTCACCGTCGCGATTTTCGTTTCCTCGGCGCGGTGGCTGACCAAGGTCTCCTCCGGCATCCACGACGTGAAGGGGCTCGACGGCAAGACCGTTGTCGTCACGCAGGGCTCGAACGCCACCGGCTTCGCGTTCGGCATCAAGGCCAAGGGCGGCACGTTCAACATCGTCCAGGGTAAGGACCACGCCGAGTCGATGCTGACGCTCCAGAGCGGGCGTGCCGCCGCTTTCATGGAGGATGACATCCTGCTCGCTAGCCTGAAGGCCCGCGCACCCGATCCCGCCGCGTACACCTTCCTGCCCGAAACCTACACCCTGGTGCCCTACGGGCTGATGCTGCCGAGGGACGACGCCGAGTTCAAGGCGCTCGCGGATGACGTCCTGAAGGGTATGATGGTCTCCGGCGCGTTCACGAAGCTCTACGCCAAGTGGTTCGAGAGCCCGATCCCGCCTCACAACGAAAACCTGAACTTCCCGATGTCCGACGCTCTGAAGGCGCGCGTCGCGCACCCGAGCGACTCGGTCGATTTCTGATTGGTAGGACGGGCGGCCCGCTTTGGTTGAAGGACCGCTCCCGGCCGAAGCATTGAAGACTGCTGACCGGTGAGGACGAATGGCTGTGCGTAGGGGCTGCTGTGAGTCGAATGCGGAACTTCCACTTCGAGGCGAGTGGCTGACTTCCGCTTCCCACCCTTCTGAGACACCCTGAGGGCTATGGGCGCTGGCGGGACTGGCCGTAAGCGGAATGGCTGCTTTGGAGGAGGTCCGCCGGAAAAGCGGACGAGCTCCTATCGACCCAACGCAGTCGTTCATGCGTACTCCTTCGGATCCCAATAGCGGACGTGTACTGGACGGCTCCTCTGGCTGCTTCGCGCCCATCTCTGCCACTTCGCTAACCCGCTCGGTTGCTCCGAAGCGGACGCTACTGCAGCATAGCTTGTGGGCCGAAGTTGCGTCATGAGCGAACCTGCAGACACCCTCCGACAGCACACATCTGCTTGTAGGAGAGGAGGCTGGTGTGAAATTCAACATGGTCGTTAAGGGCTTGTACCGGACCGTTGGACAAGCAAAAATTTATCGAAGCCATCGCGCATGCGCGTCTTAGGAAGGTTCACACTGGATTGCGAACCGGCCAGCTTTTCCGCTCTAGTTCAGGCATCAGGTGCATCACCGACCGGGCGTACTCGTAGCGCGCGACGGCGATGGCGCTTGTCCAATCCGGAAGCGGGATTGCCATGAGTTCGGTGATATCAAGGCCACGCTTGAATCCGGAATCGATCTGGCCTTCGACCGTGTCGAGCCAGCGGCGGGTCTGATCGATACCGCGACGGCCGGGCTCAACCGGCCCGTGCCCCGGGATTAGCAACTTGTGATTGATGCCGGCGACGGTTTCAAGGGACGTCCGCCACAAGGGGAGTTTCGCGTCCGGCGTCGTCGCCGCGCGATCCAGGAAGACGAGATCACCCGGAAAGAGGAGACCGGACGATTCCTCGAACAGGCACAGATCCTCGTCAGTGTGCCCCGATAGGCGGATCAACCGGAAGCGGCGCTGGCCGATCGTCTCGACGCCGTCGACCGCCTCCCGACCAGGCTTCGGCACGCCGGTGCCGCGCATCCAGTCGCCGGCGACCCGGTACATGCCGTTGGCAAGGTCGCTGCCGAAACGCCTTAGGTCGGCCGTCAGGCCCGGCCCCGCTGCGATCGTCTCCGGAGTGAAGGCGGTGGCACCTAGCACGTGGTCGGCATGATAGTGGGTTAGGTAGACCCGCGCGACGGGCTTGCCGGTCAGATCCTGAGCGAGTGCCTTCAACGCTTCGCCGTAGCGGTTCGACGGTCCGGCATCGACGAGGACGGCGCCGTCGGACGTATCCAGGATCGTGATGTTCGCGATGGCTCCGCCGTTGCCTGCGGTGATCGGCTCGGCCGCGCCATAGACCGTCCAGACCCCGGGGGCGATCGGGACCGGCGTGAGGGCGTAGCGGAGGACCGCCGCCGAGGCCGCCCAGGGTGCGAGCGGCAAGGCCGCCGCAGCAAGGCCCGAGACGAGGCAGGATCTGCGGTTCATGGCGTGCATGACAGTGTCTCCGGTCGCGCGGCTCACAAGCGCTCTTCCAGCCTGGAGGCCGTCGCGCGGGGCGGGATCGGCACACGTGCCGAAAAGTCCATGCCGGCCGTGTTGCGTCCGGCGATGACCAGCACGTCGCCGCCGGACGGGAGGTCCGGCAGGAGCGTCAAGGTCGGATTGTCGGCGACCGCCTCGCTGAGGGTCAGCCTGACCGACTTCGCACCGGAGGCATCGGTGACATCGAGCGTCTCGATGAAGAACACCGGCACGCCGGGGATCATGCCGTTGTCCATCGGGTGGGTGATCCGCAGGCGCAGGCGCAGGCCCTCGGGCTCGCGCCAGATCTCGGCGCGCGTGTTGCCGAGGCTCTTCCAATCGGTCGTCTTCGCGATGACAGGCGGCACCGAGCAGCCGCCGCCGGCCGCATCGAGGTAGCGCCCACCGACGTGCCAGAGGTCGCCCTGGCGCACGGCCGCGCGGATCGGCGTGCCCTGCTCTATCTTCATGCGAAGCGCCACGAAAGCGGCCGCCGCTACGGGCTCCAGACGCAGAGTCAGCGGGAACGGGTTGAGGTCGGCGATCAGCAGGATCTCGTCGGCGCGGCCGATCTCGCGCGCGTCGACCGTGACCGGCACTTGGGTCTGATCCTCGGTGACCGGCGGCAGGGCCACTTTCACCCGATCGTCGAACACCGCCGGCCGGCCTCCGAGATAGCGCTCGGCCATGTCGTTCCAGAGGGGCGATTCGAGCGGATCACGGGTCGAACTCGACGGGCCGATCGTCTTGGTGACTGTCTTGGCGACGCAGGCTGTCAGTTCGGGGATGTTCGGACGGAAAACGATCATGGTGTCACCTCATCGTCCGGCGGATCGTGGGGGAGGATCGCCATCCAGCACCGGCGCGGGCTCGCCCTCCACCAATGGCCTGTCGGCTTCACGCCAGCCGTCGGTGCCGTCGGCGAACCAGTGCACGTTCCGGTATCCGAGCGCATGCGCGCGCTTGACGGCGTTCCAGGACATCCAGCAATCGGCCATGCAGAAGAACACCAGCGGCCGGTCTCGGTCGCCGGCGGTCAGCCTGTCGAGCCATCGTGCGAACCAGGGCGCGATGCGCGGATCGAGGACGCCGCGACCGACCTCGGGCAGCCATACGGCGCCCGGGATGGTCTGCCGGCGATCGACGAGGCGCCACGATCCCGTGGCGGGGTCGTACCCGCCGCGCTGGGGCATCACGTCGATGAGAACCCCGCCCTGGCCCACGAGCCGGTCGACATCGGCGAGGTCCGCCCGTGTCCCGCCCTCGACCGGTTCCGTCACCGGGGCGCGGTAGTTCTGCACGCGGTAGCCGGTGGCGGGATCGATGTCGGAGGCGGCGCGGGCGGACACGCCAGTAAAGCCGAGCGCCGAAACGAGCGCGAGGGTGGCCAGCGCGGGGCGGCGGGTCATCGTGACGCCCCACGGCGCCCGAGCATCCGGTCGAGCGTCGGATCCCGGTCGATCCAGTGATGCTTGAGCGCGGCCGCCGCGTGCAGGGCGATCGCGGCGGTTAGTGCGATGGCAAGCCAGTCGTGCAAGCTGCTCGATAGCGCGTAGAGCGTATCCTGCTTCGCCGCGAAGACCTGCGGGAACACGGGTACGCCGAACACAGAGACCGGTCGCGCGTAGGCCAGGGAGCGCAGGATCCCGGAGACCGGCATTAGGATCGTTGCCGCGAGGAGAAGCCCGTGCATCGCGCGGGCGCCGCGTCGCTCCCAAGCGTCCGTGCCCGCGAGCGGCGGCGGGAATCCCTCACGCATCCGCCAGGCGAGGCGGGCGAGGGCAAGGCAGAACACAAGCATCCCGAAGGATTTGTGGATCTGCACGGCGGGTCCCTTCGACGGCCCGCCGGGCAGGGTCTGGAGCCAGAACCCATAGGCGAGCATGAGGAGGATCGCCGCCGCCGCCGTCCAGTGGAGGGTCCGCGTCGTGCGGCTGAGGACGCCGCGCGGCGGGTCGCCGGCCGTGCCGGAAGCTCCGGAGGGGATGGCTGGGGCGCCGCTCATCGCTCGACGTCGTTCATGGCTTTGGCAGGTGCAGGTGCGGGAAGGCGCGCTTCACCGTCACGATGCGGCAATCGTGCTCGTCCTCGGTGTCGGGACACAGGATCTCGACGCCGTCCGGGTAATGCGTGACGTTCTCGCACTCGGCCATGAACCGGGTCGCATCACGCCCCGTTTGGCCCGTCACAGGCGTGATGGCGATGCCGGAGACGCCGCATTCGGTCTTGAGCATGAGCATCCGCCGGATCTGGTATTCCTTGATCTCCGCCGACGCCCCGCTCGCCAGCATCGGCACCAGGGCGAGGCCGCATCGCAGCGCCGTCGTCCACCGCACGCCTCAATCCTTTGGCTGGTTCTCGACATAGGTGCGGATCGCCCAGATCGCCTCCTGGCTCAGGATCCCCTCGAAGGGGGGCATCCGGAAGCGATCGTCCTTCTTGGCGCCGTGAAGGACACGGGTGATGAACCAGCCGTCGCCGGATTCCCCGGCCTCGACCTCGCGCAGGTCAGGGGCCATGCCCCCCGACTTCGCGTCAAGACCGTGGCAGCGCGCGCAGTTCGTGTTGTAGCCGTGGGCACCGATCTCGATCGCGACCTTGTTGCCCTCGTATGGGTTGGTCGCGCGGATGTCGTCGCCCAACGGTTGCAGGCCCGTCGTATCCACGGGCTGCGGCGCCGCGTCGCCGTGGGCGCTCACCGGCGCCGGGATCGCCGCGAGGAGCGGCAGGCCCAGGACGACGGCAAGGACGACGCTGGAAACGGCGGGGGTCTTGGACATCTCGTACGCCTCGTTCGCGATGGTGGAGGGTCAGGGTTCGGCAGGATCGAGCCAGACCCGCCAAGTTTCGGAGCCGCTGATCTGAAGGGAGTAGGTGCCGGGCTTCTCGATGAGGAAGGTTGCCATTCCCCCTCCGCCGATGTGCAGGTTCTGGACGATGCCGCCCTGGGCATCCTTGAGGTACATGACGAAGATCGGCCCATCGCTCTCGAAGCGCAGCAACGTCGGCGCGGTGATCTCGAACGGGTCGGTCTGGGCGGTGAGCCGGCCCTGGTAACGCGGCGGCGATAGGAGGGTCGCCAGCTTGTCGTAGCAGCGGACCCGCTCGCGTTCGTCCTCCAGCACTCTGCACTTGGCGAAGCCCGCCCGTACGCTGCCCTCCAATCCGGCATCGACCGCATGGGCCGGACCACCAGCCGCCAATGACGCGATGACGAAACCGGCCGCCGCACCTCGCCTCACTGGACGTCCTTTGGGTCGTCCGACGGCCTAGGCGCCGGCGTCTCTGGATAGACCTCCCAGACCGGCTTGCCGCTCTGCCAATGCACAGGGCACCCCTGGCATTCGGGCATCCAGGCATCTTGGAACACCGCGAAGCGGATCTTCGCGCCATCCATCACTGCACCCGTCAGGTTGACCTCGTAGAACTTGGCCTCCTGAAGGTCGGCGTTGATGAACTTCGCGCCGACGAACTGCGCACGCTTGGCCTGGACCATCTCCAGGTCGGCGACGGTGAAATCCGACCCGCTGAAATCGGAGCCCGAGATGCGGGCATGGTCGAGGTTTGCGCCGACGAACGAGGCGTTTCGCGCCTTCAGGCCTTGCATGAAGGCGATCTGCATCTGCGCGCCGCCCAGGTTCGCCCCGTCGAGGTTGGCGCCCCGGAGGTTCGTGCCGCGCAGGTCGGCGCGGGCGAGGTTCGCCCCCTTGAGGTCGGCGCCGCCGAGGTCGGCGTTGCGCAGGTCGGCATGCCGGAGGTCGGCGCCGGGACACTTCGCTTTCGGGGCGATGGTGCAGCCGTTGACCACCCAAGGGTCGGGCCTTTCCTCCTTGTTGAGGATGACGTTCTGCGCACGCGCCCCGAACGGAGCGCACACGAACGACGCCAGGACCGCGAGGCGGATCGCGCGGGTGGGGAGCGGACGGGCCGGCATGGATCGGATCCTGGATGGCGCTGCGGCGAGAGGCGGGACCCCGGAGGCGTGAGGCCTCCGGGGTCCCTCGTCAGGCGCCCGGTGTCAGGCGCGCGATGTCACTCGCTCACTCGGCCGAGGCCGTGTCGGTGGGCAGTTCGAACACCCAGAACGATCCGCCCTGCGAGACGAGCTTGGTCTGATCGGCCATGTCGCCGCCCCAGAGCGGCACGGCGCCGCCGTAGCCCGAGGCGATGCCGATGTACTGCTTGCCGCCATCCTCCCAGGTCATCGGCACCGAGACGACGCCCGAGCCAGTCTGGAAGGCCCAGAGCTCCTTGCCGTTCTTGGCGTCGAAGGCTTTCACGAAGCCGTCCGAGGTGCCCTGGAACACGAGGCCGCCCTTGGTCGTCATCGAGCCGCCCCAGAGCGGCATATGCTCCAGGTGCTCCCAGACGATCTTGCCGGTCTTCGGGTCCATCGCCCGCAGCGCGCCGACGTGGTCATCGAACTTGCGGTGGATGCGGAAGCCCTGCCCGAGATAGGCGGAACCCGCCTTGTAGGTCACGTTCTCGGTCCAGTAATCCTCCTTCCAGTCGTTCGACGGGATGTAGAACAGCCCCGTCTGCTGGGAGTAGGACATCGGCGACCAGTTCTTGCCGCCGAGGAAGTTCGGCGTCACCTCGACCGACTTGCCCTTGGTCTGCCCCTCGGCGGGAGCCGGCGGACGGCGGCTCGCCTCACCCTCCGGCTCGATCGGCCGGCCGGTCTTCAAATCGAAGCCCTTGGCCCAGTTGATGTCCTTGACGAACGGGTAGGCAGCGACCAGCGACGTCTGCTTGCTGATCTTGCCGTCGCGTGCGGTAAGCTTGTCGGTGTCGGTAAGGAAGAAGAAGCCGTTGCGGTCGGCATGAGCACCGAGGCGCATCTTCTTGCCGTCCTTCTCCATGTCGAACAGGATGATCTCGTTGTTGCCCGAGAAGTCCCAAGCGTCGTTGGGCGTGTGCTGGTAGAAGCCCACCGGCTCGCCGTTCGAGGGGTCGATGTAGACTTGGCCAGAGGTGTACAGGCTGTCGTAGTTCTGCCAGTCGCCCTTCGGGCCCGTGCGGTAGTGGTAGTTCCACGGAGCCGGGTTGCCGGTGCCAATGACGAAGGTGTTGGTCTGCTCGTCGTAGACGCCGGTCTGCCAGGGAGCGCCGCCGCCGTGGTTCCAGGCCTCGGCCTTCTTGCCGTCGGCGCCATCGGGCCACGACGGGGCCTTGGCGTCGCCCGTGGTCGTCGAGTCCTTGCCGTTCAGGCGGCCCATGTGCCCCTCGACCAGGGGACGCATCCAGATCTCCTCGCCGGTGTCGGGGTCGCGGGCGTAAAGCTTGCCCAGCGCGCCAAACTCATCGCCCGAGTTGCCGTGGATGAGCATGACGCGGCCGGTCTTCTTGTCCTTGATGATGTTCGGCGCTCCCGAATATGCGTAGCCGGCGCCGTGATCATCGAACTTTTTGTTCCAGATCACCTTGCCGGTCTTCGCGTCGAGCGCGACCATCGAGGCGTCGAGTGTGCCGAAGAAGATCTTGTCGCCGTAGAGCGCCGCGCCGCGGCTGACCACATCGCAGCAAGGGCGGATGTCGTCGGGCAGGCGGGCCGCATAGCCCCAGATCTTCTTGCCGGTCTTGGCATCGAGCGCGAAGATGCGCGAGTACGAGGCCGTGATGTAGATGATGCCGTCGCGTACCAGCGCCTGGCCTTCCTGGCCGCGCTGCTTCTCATCACCAAAGGAGAACGACCACTTGGGCTTCAGCAACCCGACGTTCTTCGTGTTGATGCGCTCCAGTGTGCTGTAGCGCTGAGCCTTGACGCCCATGCCGTACATCAGCACATCATTATTGGTGTTCTGGTCGTTAAGGATATCCTCCCAGGTCACGCCCTTGCCCGTCGGCTCGGCGGCCTTCTGCGCATAGGCCGAGCCTGCCAGGACAATACTCGCTGCAATCAGCGACGAAGCCGTCGCGAGCAATCTCGTCCGTGGTGATGTCCCCGCGGTCTTATAAGCCATGCGTTCCTCCGTCGGCGGCTCCGATGACAGGTGATGGCCCGCATCGTTGGCGTTCTGATGAGCCGACCTTCGATGGATCGGGCTCGCCATCAAATATGAACGCAACTAGATCTCATCGCATCCTAACTTTAGTCTATATTCTTATTATTTGCTTATTAAGATGATATATGTCCATCTGAATATGCTCAAATATCTAGAAATGTCTGGATTTTTAGCTTCCCCGATCCTGTCATTGTTACATCTTGACGAGATATCCGTGTGCGGACCATCTATTGCCGGACGGCACAGGAATAGTGTCTGGGGAGGACGGGATGAACATCATCGTGGTGGACGACCACCCCCTATTCCGGGATGCCCTGCGCAGCATGTTCCGCGTCGGCCTCCCCTCGGCACGGATCGAGGAGGCCGGCTCGATCGAGGCGGCCAAGCGCGTCCTGGCCGACCGGCCGGGAATGGACCTGATCGTCCTCGACTTGACCATGGACGACGTGAAGGGGTTCGAGGGCCTCATGGCTTTGCGGATCTGCTTTCCGCGAATCCCGATCCTGGTCTGCTCCGCCCTCGACGAGCCGCGCATCATCCGTGAGGCGATCCGCCTCGGCGCAGCCGGCTTCGTTCCGAAGTCGGCGGGCAAGTCGGTCTACATGGAGGCGCTCGACCAGATCCTGGCCGGAGCGATCTATATGCCGGACTCGGTTGCAAGCTGTTCTAAGGCGAACATCTCAGAGCCGATCCCCGCCGCGGCGCTTATTGCCACGCTGACGCCCGCGCAGATGAATGTGCTGACGATGATCAAGCGCGGGAAGATCAACAAGCAAATCGCCTACGATCTCGGCATCGGGGACTCCATGGTGAAAGCGCATGTTTCGGAAATCATGCGCAAACTTGGCGTTCAAAATCGAACTCAGGTCGCCCTGTGCGCGACCGCATTGGACTTCAACCGCGCCGGCGCACAAGAGCTTTCTAAAACGCCATGAAGTTCCTGGGGCAATAACAGGCCCGTAGTAGACGGTGGTAGTTACCTATACCGATGCCATCGCCATCATCAGCCGCTATTGGGCTGCGTTCCAATGCGTGAATTTCATAGGGCAGCATTGTTCGATTGGGCTTTCCAAAAGCAGATTTTAGACTTTCTACTTTAGGCCGGTCCGAAGCATTTGCCGGTGCCGTGCAAGACGTCCATTATCTAAAGCTTAAGCCGCGAAGCAGCCATTCCGCAAACGGCCATAAGCGGAATGGCCGCTTTGAAGGAACTGGAACTAGGAACCGGACATCAAGCTGTTGGCTGTTTTGAACCGCCGCTTCGAATCCAATCATCTCGACCTCGGCTGCAGCCATGTAGTGAGATGCGTGCCTCGGTATCGCGCGCCTGAGCTCTTAAGGGGGTCCCTTGATCGAGCAACCTGCCCGGTGAGGACGAGCGTGTCCTCCCCTCGTTGTACCGCTCCTAGTGCCGCGAGCGTGTACCGCCATCATGCCAACAGCCGTTCGCCCCTCCGGCCTAACCCGAGCCGCGCTGCTCGCCACCGTACTCTGCGGCCTCGCCTCCGCCGCGGATGCCCACCCTCACGTGTGGGTCGCGGCGCGCAGCGAGATCATGTTCGACACGAATACAACCTCTCCGCCATCCGACAGACCTGGACCTTCGACCCGGAATACTCCGCCTTCGCCGTCCTCCGGCTCGACTCCCACCGCGACCACAAGCCGGACGCTGACAGGCTGGCCGAGCTGGCGCGCACCAACCTCGCCTCCCTCGCGGAGTGGAATTGGTTCACCTCGCCGAAGGTGAACGGTGCCAAGGCGGTCTTTGCACCGCCTGTCGAACCGAACCAGACCTACGCGGACGGTCGCCTGACCCTGAGCTTCCTGCTGCCGCTGAAGGCACCGGTGGCGGTCAAGGTGATGGTGTTGGAGACCGACGACCCCAGCTTCTTCGTGGCCTTCAACCTCGCCGACGGTCCGGACGCCGTCCGCCTGATCGACGCGCCCCCGGGCTGCGCCCCCAGGATGTCCGCGTAGCCGTCGTTGTAGAGGAATATGCAGCTCGGTCCCCACATGACGCACATGGGGTGCAGCGATGCGAGCATCAGGTCGACCGTGGTGCGCAGGACCGCCGGCCACGCCTCGCGCCCGCCCAAACGGGTGGATGCCCAATCGTGGCGGCGGAAAAGGTCCGCCATCCGAAGTGAGCCGGTCCGCCCGCCAACCGTGCCGAGCCTGGCGTGCAGGGTCATGTCTCGTCTCGCCAAACACCCTATTCGGCGAGCCCCCCGCCAGCGTCGTAGTCTAGACGCTACCGGGAGCGGCAGGAAGGGAGACACACTGACCTCTTCGTGAAGGCCCCCCGACACACGAGAGAAAGCTGGGTTGACCGGAGGCAGCGTGATCAGCCGGGCGCCGCCAAAGGAGGGTTGTGCTTCCGGCATCGCCTCGCTCGTGCAGGCGTGGCGCCAGGCCACTGGGCGCGGCGCCCTTCGCGACCCCATATCCAGGATACGAGTGAAACGACTATCGAGGAGTTGCGATGAGAACCAAAAGGGCCGTGCTGGCCGGTGGGTGCTTCTGGGGCATGCAGGACCTGATCCGGCGCCAGGAGGGCGTGGTCTCGACCCGCGTCGGCTACACCGGCGGCGACGTGCCGAACGCGACCTACCGAAACCACGGAACCCATGCGGAGGCCATCGAGATCGTCTACGACCCGGCCCGGACGAGTTTCAGGCGCATGCTGGAGTTCTTCTTCCAGATCCACGA